>CALHCI010000115.1 GCA_937931165.1 uncultured Granulosicoccaceae bacterium | reverse complement strand
GCCTGTTTTTTGGTTAGCGTTACAATCAGAAACGGGCTGGCCTCGTTGATTAATTTCTCAATCTCAAGCTTTAACGAGCTGCGCACCGCATCACCCCAGGGTTTTCTGTCGAGCAGTTGTTGGAGTTGTCCAAAGCCACCGGCGCCGTCGTGAAATGCAGCGGTAACGATAATTTCTTCACGATCGTCCAGTGCCATAAGGCATTCGTTATTAGTTAAGTGCTGCGCTGAGTCATTCTGCGCCAGAACGATGGGTTCGTTGGCCATGACCGTTAGGGAGAGTCCCAGAAGCAGCAGTGTAAGGCAGGCAGTTTTAATCATAAGCTTGAGTGTGTTTAGCCATACGTGGTTACAGAATGTCGTAGTCTTTGATTTTGCGGGTCAGGGTGTTGCGGCCCCAGCCGAGTAATGCCGCTGCATCCTGCCTGCGATTGCCGGTTTGCTCCAGCGCGCATTCAATCAGTGTTTTTTCGAACTGTTCAGTGGCTTCCCGTCCGACCGGTTTTTCATGACGCATGGCTTCACGTGCCCAGTTGCGCAGTGCGTGTGTCCATTCCTGGCTGCCTTCGTTGCTTTCACCGGTTGACTCCTGCGCCAGATCGTCTGGGAGATCGGTAATGCCCAGTTCACGGCCTGAGGCCATCACGGTGAGCCAGCGTGCCAGATTTTCAAGTTGCCGGACGTTGCCTGGCCACGGCAGTGTTTTGAGATAGTCGTCGAGCTCGGTGGTGGAGTCTTTTGTATCGCTGCCCAGCTCTTGCGCTGATCGTTTTAGAAATGCCTTTAACAATAAAGGAATGTCTGATGCACGCTCACGCAGTGCCGGTGCCATGATGCGTATGACATTTAACCGGTGATAAAGATCTTCACGGAACAGTTGTTGATCGACCAGTGTCTCAAGGTTCTGGTGTGTTGCTGCAATAATGCGCACATCGACTTTAATCGGTTTACGGCCACCCACACGAAAAAACTGGTTTTCAGATAATACGCGCAGCAGTCTGGTTTGCAGCGGGGCGGGCATATCACCGATTTCATCGAGAAAAAGTGTACCGGTATCTGCCTGTTCAAATCGCCCGGTGCGTTGTTCGGTAGCACCGGTAAATGCTCCCTTCTCATGGCCGAACAATTCTGACTCCATCAGATCGTGGGAGATTGCCGCCATATTAAGTGCAATAAACGGTTGATCTGATCGGGCGCTGTGTTCGTGCAGTGCTCTGGCGATCAGTTCTTTACCGGTACCGGATTCGCCATTAATAAGTACGGTGGCGTGCGAGCGCGATAAACGGCCAATAGAGCGAAACACTTGTTGCATTGCTGTTGACTCACCAAGCAGGCCAGACTGTTGTTTCTCCGGCCTTGAGGTGAGCCGGGTGTTGGTGGTGGCGTTACCGAATGCCCGGCGGGTAATGTCGATGACTTCATTAACATCAAACGGTTTGGGCAAATATTCAAAAGCCCCGCCTTCATAAGCAGATACTGCGGTTTCAAGGTCGGCATGTGCGGTCATAACAATGACCGGCGGTGTGGCCGAATGTTGTTCTTTGATTATTTTTAACAGCTCCAGCCCGCTGATGCCGTTCATGCGTACGTCGCTGAGTACTGCATCGGGTGTGCGTGATGCGTCCATTGCATCGATGGCTTCTTCTGCGCTTTCGAAACTGTCGAAGTCTATTCCCGCACGCTGAAAGGCGCGTTCCAGCACCCAGCGAATGGATTGGTCGTCATCAATGATCCAGACTCGGTTTCGATTCATGGTGATTTTGTTAGCAGGTTTGTTGCACTATAACACTGGCAGCGTAACTTCAAAGTCTGTGTGTCCGGGCAGACTGTGGCACTCAATAAGTCCGCCTTGTTGTATGACCAGAGACTGCGCAATGGACAGACCGAGACCGGTGCCACCGGGGCGCCCCGACACCAGCGGGTAGAACAGGGTTTTGATGATTTCTTCTGGAATTCCCGGGCCATTGTCGGACACATAAATTTTGCAGACCAGTCTGATCATCTGGCCGCGTATGGTGAAATTTCTTTCGACGCGTGTTTTAAAAGTTATTTGCGGGTTATCCGTGTCCTTAAGCGCGTACAGTGCGTTACTCACCAGATTGATGAAAACCTGAATCAGCTTCTCGCGGTCACAGTGCAGCTCCGGAATACTCGGGTCATAGTCAACGATGGTTCGAACGTTGTCGAGGTTGTCTTTTAGCAACAGCTTGTTAACGTAAATCAGTATTTCATGAATGTTGTGTGACTCGAGATTAGGTTGTGTATTCGGGCCGAGCATGCGGCTCATCAGGTTGCGCAGGCGATCAGTTTCTTTGATCAACAGCTGCGTGTACTCGGTGAGTTTAGAGTTGCCAAGCTCCTGCTCCAGTAGTTGTGCAGCACCGCGTATGCCGCCTAGCGGGTTAAGCACTTCGTGGGCAAAACCGCGCAATATTTTCTGTGAACGATCCTGTTGTTCAACAATTTCGCGCTCGGCGGCAATTCGTTGTTGCCTGTCTACATCCAGCAGCTCGAGTATCAGTTGCAATTCCTGATCAGCAGACTGCACCGGTGTGATGATGCAATCCACCAGAATGGACGTGCGTAACCTGGTTTTTAGAGAAAGATGCCGGTAAATCAGTGACTGACCGGTGGCCAGTGCATCGTCGAGTTGCGCAAGTAAGTCGCCGGGCAACATCACCACAGTGCTGATCGGTTGCTGGTCGCAGAAGCGGTTACTGGTTTGCAGCAGTGTTTCTGCCGCGGGGTTCATCCACTCGATGCGTTGCAGGTGATCGAGGCAAATGACTGCAACGCTCAGGTTGTTAAGTATTTGTAGACGGGATTCCATGGACGGACGCCGGGCAATACAGATCCGCCATTATGAGGTGTGCCGGGTGGCAGGTAAAATTCTGCCGTGGTGTAAGGTCCGTAATGGCGCTACTTGAACGCCAGATCGTCGCCGTTTCGCCGTACATGAAAAGACACTGACGGAGACTCGATCATCAGATTGCCATCGGCGTCAACAATGCGGCCACTGACGGTATGGCTGCCTCTATGCACATTGGCGAGATTCAGGTTGGCGTGTTTGCCGCGGCTGATGTCTTTGCCATCGACATTGATGATGAGCTGGTGCTCACTCGACAGTCTGGGAGACGGCAATAGAATGACCTGCACAGATCCGGACCGGTCAGAAATGACCTTGTCATGAGTCGGATTCAGGATCTTCAGCGATTTATACGAGGTAACTTCTTCCTCTTCTTCGTCTTCAGAGGCGTCATCGTCTTCGGGTGATTCGTCCGGCTGCGGCGTTGGCTGGCGCTGAATTTTCATCTTCTTTGCACCCTCGACCGGTTTGTCGCTATAGGCAACACGACCGTTCTCGTCGAGATACTTATATATCCCGGCGTTGGATGCCATCGGCAGAAGCAGTGATGCGATAGCCACCAGCACAGTAAAGGAAAAGTAATCCTTCACAAGTGGAATCTCCCAGTAAACCGTAGTTGGGAATGTCACTCATTTTTCGGGCCTATTATGTTTGACCCAATTCAAGTTTGGAATAGTGACTTGCACATTACGGCAGGGCGCAGTGCCCTGCCGTTTTTCTGGCGCTAAACCGGGTGGTTACAGGCTGTAATACTGATCAAATTCGACCGGATGAGTGGCCATGCGCAGGCGTGTGACTTCTTCCATTTTCAGTTCGATATAAGCATCAATCATATCGTCGTCCATCACACCACCGCTGGTCAGGAATTCGCGGTCATTGTCCAGTGCATCGAGCGCCTGATCCAGTGAGTGGGCAACCTGCGGGATAGCCTTTGCTTCTTCTGCCGGTAAGTCGTACAGATCTTTATCCATGGCGTCGCCGGGGTGAATCTTGTTTTTAATACCATCGAGTCCGGCCATCAGCAGCGCGGTGAAAGTCAGGTAAGGGTTGCCAGTCGGGTCGGGGAAGCGTACTTCAATGCGCCGCGCCTTGGGGCTGGATACATAAGGAATACGCACAGAAGCAGAACGATTGCGCGCCGAGTAGGCAAGCATTACCGGTGCTTCAAAACCGGGGACAAGTCGCTTGTAGCTATTGGTTGAGGCATTGGCAAATGCATTAACCGCTTTAGCATGTTTAATGACACCACCAATGTAGTGCAGCGCCATTTCAGAAAGTCCGCCGTACTCATTGCCGGAGAACAGGTTCTTGCTTTTTTGTGCCAGAGACATATGCACATGCATGCCGCTACCGTTATCACCTACCAGTGGCTTGGGCATAAAGGTCGCGGTTTTGCCGTGCAGGTGTGCGACGTTTTGCACCACATACTTAAGAATTTGTACTTCGTCTGCACGCTTCACCAGCGTATTGAATTTAGTGCCGATTTCGCACTGACCAGCGGTGCCCACTTCATGGTGATGTACCTCGGGTATCACACCCATCTGTTCCATCACTACACACATCTCTGCACGGATGTCGTGCAGCGAGTCGACAGGCGGTACAGGAAAGTAACCACCTTTCACACCGGGACGGTGTCCTGTGTTGCCGCCGGGCATTTCTTTACCGGTATTCCACGCAGCCTCATCGGAGTCGATGCTGAAGAAAGTATTACCCATCTCGGTGCCCCAGCGCACATCGTCAAAGATGAAGAATTCAGGCTCTGGTCCGAAGAAAGCGGTGTCGGCAATTTTTTGCGATTGCATATAGGCTTCGGCACGCAGCGCGATAGAGCGAGGATCGCGGTTGTAACCCTGCATAGTGTCCGGTTCAATCACGTCACAGCGGATGTTCAGTTGTGACTCTTCACTAAACGGGTCCATGACAGCGGTGCTGGTGTCGGGCATCAGAATCATGTCGGAAGCGTCGATACCCTTCCAACCGGAGATAGATGACCCGTCGAACATTTTACCTTCTTCGAAGGTGTCTTCCTCGATCTGGTTAACCGGTACAGACACGTGCTGCTCCTTGCCGCGGGTGTCGGTAAAGCGGAAGTCGACAAAAGTCACCGAGTTTTCTTTTATCATTTTCAAAACGGCTTTTGCAGTCATGGCATTCTCATCTTTGTTAAGTGGTTAATCCGGGTTGTGGGAACAATTGATTGTCGGGCGGCACAGAGCCGGTCTGGCCCGGTGTACCCGGCCGCGCTCAGGGGTTGGCCTTACAGGTAATCACTATCGTCTAAAAATCAGGTAATCAGATTAGTCAGTGCTGCGAAATCGTCAGGCTGCACTGCATTGGAATGTGCCGCCGAATAAACTTATCCGGGTGCGTACCGGCGGTGCACGGCTGACGCAGGTGAGTTTACAACAGCGGATAGTAACCCGCTTAACAGTAAAGCGTGTGAATTCTATATTTTTGTTGCTGCTACGCGCTAAAATGGAAGGCCATTTACCCCTTTTCGCTGATATGCCGCACCTTGAATCCGTTCGGCAACGCGGAGTAATAACTTGCAAAACGATTTGAACACCTTTCAGGGCCTGATTGCCGCTCTGCAACACTACTGGAGCGAGCAGGGCTGCACGGTCCAGCAACCGCTCGATATCGAGGTTGGTGCCGGTACCTTTCACCCGTCTACATTTTTGCGCGCTGTTGGTCCGGAGCCCTGGAATGCCTGCCACGTACAAGGGTCGCGTCGGCCAACTGACGGTCGGTATGGTGAGAACCCCAATCGTCTGCAGCATTACTTTCAGTTCCAGGTGGTTATGAAACCATCGCCGGATGATTTTCAGGAACTATATCTCGGCTCACTGAAAGCGCTTGGCTTTGATCCGCTTGTCCACGACATTCGCTTTGTTGAAGACAACTGGGAGTCACCCACGCTCGGTGCCTGGGGGCTCGGTTGGGAGGTCTGGCTGAATGGTATGGAAGTCACACAGTTTACTTACTTTCAACAGGTGGGTGGACTTGAGTGTCGACCGGTTATGGGTGAGATTGCGTACGGTCTTGAAAGACTCGCCATGTATATACAAGGGGTAGAAAGTGTTTATGATCTAACCTGGTCCGAGCACGCTGGTCATAAAGTGACGTACGGCGATGTGTACCTGCAAAATGAAATCGAACAGTCGGCCTACAATTTTGAACACGCCGATGTAGACGCACTATTTACCGCTTTCGACAGCCATGAAACCCAGGCGCAGGCGCTATCTGAAAAGGGTCTGTCGATGCCCGCTTACGAGCATGTACTGAGTGCATCACACACTTTTAACCTGCTCGATGCGCGCCATGCAATTTCAGTGACCGAGCGTCAGCGCTACATATTAAGAATTCGCCAGCAGGCCAGAAATGTTGCCGAAGCCTATTTTGCCTCACGGGAAGCACTGGACTTTCCGTTAGTGAAGCAAACTAATGAGGCTGCATCATGAGTAATCAAGAAGATTTCCTGGTAGAGCTGGGTACTGAAGAACTGCCACCCAAGGCGTTGCTTAAATTAGCTACTGCATTTAAAGACGGTATTGCAGCAGGGTTGCTTGAAGCGAATCTGGCATCCGGTGAGGCTTTTGTTTATGCGGCACCCAGAAGACTTGCCGTTGTGGTTAAGGATCTGCAAACACGCCAACAGGACACCAAAGTTCAAAAGCGCGGGCCGGCAGTGGCCGCCGCCTATGATGACAGCGGCAACCCGACCAAGGCGGCACTTGGTTTTGCCCGCTCCTGCGGTGTTGAGGTGGCAGATCTTGAGCGCATGGCAACCGACAAAGGCGAATGGCTGGTGTGCAACATAGAACAAACCGGTCAGTCTGCGGAGCAGTTGCTGCCTGCCATTATAGAAAAGTCACTGGCGACGTTGCCTGTCCCAAAGCGTATGCGGTGGGGTGATAGCGATGTTGAGTTTGTGCGACCGGTACATTGGTTACTTGTGATGTTAGGTAATGATGTCGTGCCGGCAACCCTGCTGGGGTTAACGTCAGGCCGGTTAACGCGTGGCCATCGATTTCATCACCCCGATGAAATAACAATTGGTAAAGCGGCTGATTATGCTGATGTACTAAAAAACACGGGAAAGGTCATCGCAGACTTTGCCGAGCGTCGTCAGCTGATTGAATCAGGGGTAAATCGGGTAGCGAAAGAGGCGGGTGGTAATGCGCTGGTCGATGCCGCGTTACTTGATGAGGTGACCGCACTGGTCGAATGGCCGGTGCCGGTAGCCGGCAACTTTGATCAGGAATTTCTGGAGCTGCCTTCAGAAGTGCTGATCACCACCATGAAAGACAATCAAAAGTATTTTCCCTTGTTCGACAGTCAGGACAATCTGATGGCCAGATTTATCACAGTATCGAATATCGATAGCGCTGATATGTCTCAGGTAATCACAGGTAATGAGGTGGTGATCCGGCCGCGTCTGGCTGATGCGATGTTTTTCTGGAATCAGGACCGTAAAAAGCCATTGGCAGACCATAGCGACACGCTTAAAAATGTTGTCTTTCAGTCGAAGCTTGGCAGTGTCTATGAAAAGACTGTTCGCATTGAATCACTGGCAGTTGATATTGCCGCACAGATTGGCGCTGATATTGATCACACACGGCGTGCGGCAAAACTGAGTAAGTGTGATCTCATGACTGAAATGGTCGGTGAGTTTGCATCGACTCAGGGCGTCATGGGTGAGTACTACGCGAAGCTCGAAGGAGAACCTGCAGAAGTCAGCACCGCGCTCAGAGAACAGTATCTGCCGCGCTATGCTGATGATCAACTCGCCTCCACACGCGTGGGTCAGTCACTGGCTATTGCCGATCGCCTCGATACCCTGGTGGGGATTTTTGGCATTGGCCAGAAGCCAACCGGTGTAAAAGATCCGTATGCACTCAGGCGTTTATCTCTTGCAGTACTTCGCACCATGATTGAATGTGATCTGCCGCTTGATGTCGAAGCGCTGCTAAAGAAGGCCGCAGCGCTGCATGGTAATAGTGTTGACGCTGACAAATGCGTGCCCGAAGTATTCGAGTTTATGCTCGAAAGGCTGCGCGCCTACTACACCGGGCAGGGGGTACTGCCACAGGTCTTTGACTCAGTGGTTGCAGTGCGTCCGACCGCTGCACTCGACTTTGACAAACGGGTGAAGGCGGTAACTGAATTTATGCAACTACCGGAAGCAGAAAGCCTCTCTGCTGCCAATAAGCGCATTAATAATATTTTAAAGAAAAACCCGCCTCCCGGTGGAATCAGCATTAATGAAAGTCTGTTTGAAAATGATGTAGAGGCAACGCTGCATCGATCAATGTCTGCCGCAGTGTCCGAAGTTGAACCGTTGTTTGCCAGCGGTGACTACGCCAGTGCGTTGAAATCGCTGGCACAACTGCGTGAGCCGGTAGATGCGTTCTTTGATGAAGTGATGGTGATGACTGATGACGAAGCACAGCGCAACAATCGTCTGGCGTTGTTATCAGAGTTGCAGCGAATGTTTTCTCATGTCGCCGATATTGGTGGCTTACAGGGATGAGGGTATGGCCTGTAGTGTCGCTACAACGTTAGGTTTGTCGCCGTTATGACACAGAAACTTGTCATTCTTGATCGCGATGGTGTGATCAACGAAGAAACGGATGACTATATAAAATCCGAAAGCGAGTGGGTACCGATTGAAGGCAGCATTGAAGCTATTTCAAGGTTGTGTCAAGCGGACTATCGCGTGGTGGTGGTGACGAATCAGTCCGGCATTGCCAGAGGTTTACTGACGATAGAAAATCTGCATGCGATTCATCAGCGCATGCAGCAGACGGTGGCCGAGAGTGGTGGTCGAATTGATGCCATATTTATCTGTCCGCACAAGCCGGATGACGATTGTGACTGTCGCAAGCCACGTCCGGGGATGTTGCACAGTGTGATGGACAGGCTCGATACCGAACTCACCGGTGTGCCACTGGTCGGGGATTCACTGCGTGATGTGCAGTCAGCGATGGTGGTCGGGGCTTCACCAGTGCTGGTGCGTACCGGCCATGGGATGAAAACGCTGGAGCAGAATCGCCACCTTGAAAATGTGGCCGTGTTTGATGATCTGGCGGCATTCACTGATGACTTACTGAGTTCGGATTAGTGTTCTCGCCGTAATCGTTTTTAGTGCAACTTTAGCAGTTGTTCCGGCAGTGCAAAGAGTTGTACGGCATTCAGGTTGCTGGCTGCGGTGACTTCCTGCACCGATGTTTTTCTTATTTCTGCCGCCTGTGCAGTAACCTGACTGATCCATGCGGGTTCATTGCGCTGACCACGTTGGTGTATCCCCGGCTGATCAGGTGCATCAGTTTCAAACATTATCGCCTCAAGCGGCAGTGACGCTACCAGTTTGTGCAGCTTATGTGCACGCGGGTAGGTGATCGGCCCGCCAAAGCTTACCTTGTAGTTTAGGTCTAATAGCTGATGTGCCTGTTGCAAGCTGCCGTTAAAACTATGTACCACTCCATTGCCTGCTGAGCGTGACAGTGCAGCGCGTTTGAGCATCAGTATCACGGCTTCAACCGTATTTCGTGCGTGAATAATCAATGGCAAAGCCTGCGTTCTGGCGAGGTCTATCTGTGCTTCGAACCAGAATTCCTGTTGTGTGATGTCTGTATGTCTCTCTGGTTTATCGAGCCCACATTCGCCAATTGCCACGCAGTGTTGCAGTGTGTTGCCTAGTGTTTCGAGATGCGCTGGTTGGTGTTGTTTGCTGAACATCGGGTGCAGTCCGGCGGTGGCATAGACATGCGTAAACTCATTGGCAATACATTGTATTTTGTTAAATCGTGATGCCATGGTTGCCGGTACCACCATTGCTGATACACCGGCTGATTGCGCTCTTTGATAAACATCAATTCGATCTTCATCGAATCGGTCATCATCGAAGTGCACGTGGGTATCAATGACGGGTAATGTATCTGACACTGCCATTGAGGTTGTGTTGTTCAGGGGCATGGGTTGGGTTGCTGTTGATGCAGCTTTTGAATGTCTTTCAGGCATTCGTCATTCAACGTTACATCAACACTGTCTATGTTAGTTTTGAGCTGCCTGCAATCAGTGGCGCCGATAATGGTCGCATTTACAAATGGTTGCTGCCGTACAAATGCCAGTGCCATATGTGCCGGGTCGTAACCGTGCTGCTGTGCCACATTGACGTACGATTCCACGGCACGCACTGCAGACTCGGTGGTGTACTTGTAAAAATAATCCTTGTACAGCGTGAGCCGGGCGTTATCGAGTTGCTGTGCGTGCAGGTATTTTCCGCTCAATGCACCGCCAGCCAGAGGAGAGTAGGCAAGCAGTCCGATATGTTCGCGGTGTGAAAATTCTGCCAGGCCAATTTCAAAGGTTCTGTTAAGCAGGCAATACGGGTTTTGAATGCTTACTATTTTTTCGACACCAAGCGATTTGGCGGCAGTCAGGTACTGATGCAGGCCCCACGGGGTTTCGTTGGAAACGCCGATGTGTCTTACTTTGCCGCTTTTTTGCAGCCGTGCCAGTGTTGCGAGTGTGTCGATAATGGGACTGTCATGTTTATCCTTGCCGACGCTGTAGCCGAGTTTGCCAAAAAAGTTGGTGTTTCTGGCCGGCCAGTGAATTTGATAGAGGTCAATATAGTCAGTGTGTAATCGCTGCAGGCTGTCATTGAGTGCCTGTTCTATCTGCTGATCATTAAGTTGTGGTCCGCCACGGATATGGCCAATCCACTTTTTGGGTGCGGGGCCCACTACTTTGGTGGCAATAATAAACTGATCGCGTTTCTGTTTTTGCAGCCATTGACCAACAATGGTTTCGGTCAGCGGGCCGGTGTCAGCGGATACAGGTGCGGGGTACAGCTCTGCGGTATCAATAAAATTAATACCGTGTTGTGCCGCAAAGTCGAGTTGACTATGCGCCTGTTGCGCGGTGTTCTGACGGCCATAGGTCATGGTGCCGAGACACAGCTGGCTGACTGAGATATCGCTGTTGCCTAGCGGCAGGTATTGCATGCAGGCCCGGAATTAATTATCGAGGTTGGCAGCATTTCGGCCAGATCGTGATCAAAACAACTGCCAGAAGCTTTTAGAATAACAAATTCAACATCAGCAGGCTGACCACCAGGAAGATTATGGTCATAAAGGTGCCTGCACGCATGAAATCGATGACGCGGTAACCTGCCGGACCCATGATCAGTGCGTTAACCTGATGGGTCGGGATAATAAAAGAGTTGGAAGTAGCGATCGCAACGGTCAGCGCGAACACTGCCGGGTCAGCACCGGCACCTACTGCAATGTTGACTGCCAGCGGCACCAGCAACACGGTAGCGCCGATGTTTGACATGACCAGCGTAAATATTGTGGCCAGAATGGCGATCACCGTTTGCAGCAACCAGATAGGCACATCACCCAATATTAAGAGTGTCTGTTGGGCAATCCATGCAGCAGCGCCGGATTTCTCCACAGCAAGGCCGAGGGGAATCAGGCTTGCCAGCAGAAAAACGGTTTTCCAGCTTACCGCCCGGTAAGCCTCATCCATGGTTAGCACGCCGGCGAGCACCATGCCCATTGCGCCTACCAGTAGCGACACAGATAGTCGCAGATCTGAAAACAGCACCAGCGCGAGCGCGATAGAAAAGAAAAACAGCGCCGGTTTGATTTTGTTGGGGCGCAGTTCTTCATCGACGTGATCGGTGACCACGGCATAGTCTTCATTGTTGCGCAGTTTTTTTAGATTGCGCCATGAGGTATGTACCACCAGCGTGTCGCCGCCCTGAAGCGGTTCGGTGCGCACGTCTTTGTCGAGCGTATAGCCGGCGCGATAAATTCGCAGAATGTGCAATCCGTCGTTGCGTCGCAGCTGTAAGTCATTGAGCGTTTGCCCCACCAGTGCTGAGCCTGGTGGAATAACGATTTCTGCGATACCTGTTTCCTGTGCGTTCATGACACTGGAAAAGTGGTTTTCGCTTTTAACGATGCGCAGCTTGTACTGGCGGGCAAATTTCACCAGCTGGCGTTTATTGCTTAACACACCGATATAGCTGTTAACCCAGATCACTTCTTTGCCGTCCGGTACCACTGAAACTTCGTCACCGTTTCGGATGGCCAGAACAAAAGGTACGTTTTCCAGTGTGCGTTCGATTTGCATGATGGTCATACCGACCAGCGGGCTGTCTATGGTTGCCTGCAGTTCGAACAGCTCTCCTGCAATCCCGTAGACGCGTTCGAAATATTCAGCGGTACGGGTGGTGGTTTCTTTTTGTTTTTCGCCTTTGACGTTGGGCAGTACCCAGCGTCCAAAAGCCATAAAGAAAAGAATGCCGGATGAAATCAGTGCCAGACCTACCGGAGTGACATCGAATAGTCCGAAAGTTTCCATCTGGAATTCGGCTGGCAGTGCCTTATTGGAAGACAGCAGCAGATCGTTGAGCAGGATCAGCGGGCTGGAGCCGACCATGGTCACAGTGCCACCGAGTATGGCGCAAAACCCCATTGGCATTAGCAGTCTGGACATTGGCAGATTGGTGCGCCGGCTGATTCTGCTGACCACCGGCAGAAACAGGGCAGCAGCGCCAACGTTTTGCATAAAGCTTGAAATGATGCCGACGGTGCCGGATACCAGTGGTGTGATTCGCGCTTCGGTGCTGCCGCCTTTTTGCAGAATCCAGTTGGCTACGCGGCTCATGATGCCGGTTTTATCGAGACCCGCGCCTATAATCATGACGGCGATGATCGACATTACGGCGTTACTGGAAAAACCGTCGAACAGTTCGCTGGTGCTGATCACCGGCTCGAGACCAGGCACCATAGTGGTCAGGCCGAGCAGCACCATAATGGTGACAGCGGCAACATCAATTCGGACAACTTCGGAGACAAACAGGTAAACCGTAAAAAACAGCATGCCCAGCACAAGTATAATTTCAGGGGTAAGTGTGCTGGCTTCATTCATGGTGCGCGAACGGTTTGACCTCTTTAGTTGTGGTCCGCAGGGACTGGTGGCAGCATTGACGTCATTAACCGGTGGCAAGTGCCGGTGTAGTGACTGTATTGGAACTTAACCGTGCAAAAATCGATTCACATCGGAGTGGCAGGAACAGGCGAACGGTGTGAGTCCCGTATAAGATCCATATAACCGCCTGCAGCATGTTCGCAGCAGCGTCAGTATAACTTTGTTGACTGTTATTCGCCATGACAACAATGTTGCAGAAAGAAAAACCTGCAAGTGCTCAAAAGCAATTTATAAGTACCTGTAAATCTGGTGCCATCGTGATCAAGGTGTTGGTGCAGCGGTTAAGAATTCAGACTGATTTGACAGTAAAATAGAGTGATCAATGAACGGAATACGTTTTTAATGAGACAGATACTCAGCACCCGCTCGCTGCGTACTTTTGTTTTACGGCAGGGGCGTTTAACAGCAGGGCAGTCAAAAAATCTTCAGGACTACTGGCCGCGGTTCGGTATTGAAGTCGAAGATGCAGTGCTCGACGTTGAAGCACTGTTCACCAATGACAATCCTTGCTGGCTTGAGATCGGTTTTGGCAACGGCGAGTCACTGGTCGAGATGGCAGCGGCACATCCCGCGGTTAACTTTCTCGGCGTGGAGGTGCACCTGCCCGGTGTTGGCCATGTGCTTGGTGAAATCGCAGCGCATGATTTGACCAACATCCGGATTATCCGTTACGACGCCGTAGAGTTACTGGATAGATTTCTGTCTGATAATGCATTCGAGCGAGTCATGCTGTTTTTCCCTGACCCGTGGCACAAGAAGCGGCATCACAAACGACGGATCGTCAATGCCGAGTTTTTAGGTCATTTGCAGCGGGTACTAAAACCTGGTGGCTTGTTGCATACCGCCACCGACTGGGCCTCGTATGCCGAGCATATCGAGCTAACGCTGCAGCAGAATGATCACTTTGCCAGAGCGACTCCCGCGACAGACATCGTCTCTGCCAGACCACCGACCAAGTTTGAGGCGCGCGGAATCCGGCTTGGCCACAGTGTGACTGATCTGGTGTATCGACTGAAACATTAAATGGCAGCGATCTTGAAGCGTATTGTTGGTTAACCCGATAAAAAACCTTCGATAAATCCATTTCACGAATCCATTGACGTTGAGCGATAAATTTGTGACACCTGACGCTGTGTCGCGACTGAATCATGGCAGGCGGCGCTACACTGAAACGGTGTTGTTGTCGCTGGTGGCCTGTCACGAATGCGATCTTCTGCACGAGAAGCACGAACTTGCCGTCGGGGAAGTTGCGCGCTGTGTGCGCTGCAATGCTTTTTTATATAGCAACAAACCCAACAGCATCGACAAAGCCCTCGCGGTATCTCTGGCAGCACTGATTATGTTTGTAGTGGCAAACGCGTTTCCGTTTCTGGCCATCAGTGTATCGGGCAATTCGCAGAGTATCTCTATTGTGTCAGCGGTATTTGCGTTGTCTGATGGTGGAATGTGGTTGCTTGGTTTGCTTTGTTTCGGGTTTATTCTGCTGATACCACTGCTCAGAGTCATCGGTCTGCTGTATCTGCTGCTGCCGTTGCGGTTCGGTTATCGATTGCCAGGCAGTGAGCTGATTTTCCGCGGTATTGTGGCGATGTCTCCGTGGAGCATGATGGAAATCTATCTGCTGGGTGCGGTGGTGGCACTGGTGAAACTGGCTTCCATGGCAAATATCGAGCTGGGGTTGTCGTTCTGGGCATTCGCCTTGCTGAACCTGTTATCTGCGCTCGCCGCACAGATGGTTGATACCCACACACTGTGGGATTTTCTCATTCATTCGCGTGGTGGCAAAGACGCAATAGTGAACGGTGGTCATCGTGTATGAAAACCGCAGCTGAATGCGGGTTGGTAGCGTGTCCGGCATGCGGCACGATCACCCGTACTATTCTGCAGGCGCAAACTGCACCGCCGCGATGTCAGCTTTGTTTTGCACGCTTGCACTCGCGTAAACCAATGAGTTTGCAGCGTTCGTGGGCTTGGCTGATCGCTGGCATTATTGCGTATATTCCTGCGAATCTTTACCCGATCATGTTTACTACCGTGTTCGGTGACTCGCAGCCAAATACAATTGTTGGTGGCATTATCGTTTTGCTGGAGCTTGAGTCCTATCCGGTTGCACTGGTTGTCTTTGTGGCAAGCGTGGTGGTGCCTATACTGAAATTTGTGGCAGTGGCTTATCTGTTGATCTCTATTCAGCGTAAGTTTGCGCACAATCGCTACGAGCGTACTCGTTTGTTCCGTATGACTGAATTTATCGGTCGCTGGTCAATGATTGATGTGTTTGTGGTGGCGATTCTTGCAGCGCTGGTGCAGATCAGATCAGTCGCACAGATTGAACCCGGTCTGGGTGCAACTGCATTTGGTGCAGCTGTAATCTTTACCATGCTTTCAGCGCTCGCGCTCGACCCCCGGTTGATCTGGGACTGAGTATGGAAGAGCGATTTCGGCGTCCGCGCTACAAACAAAGCCAGACATCCCATCGCAGGCGCTATGAACTGGATGCGGCGGTGCCAGTGGTCGACACGCCCCGCCGACGTCACACTATTTCTGCGTTCTGGCTGGCACCGCTGCTTGCAGCGATTATCGGTATTTATCTCGCCATCTCTTTTTACAGGTCGCAAGGGCCGGAAATCTCCATTGAGTTTGCGACCGCCGAAGGTTTGATAGCCGGTAAAACGCCAATACGCTATCGCGACGTTAACATTGGCGTTGTTGACAAAATTCTGCTCAGCGAAGATCTGGACTCGATTGTTGTTAAGGCAAAAATGTCGGTTGATGCGCGGCGTTACCTGAACAAGCATGCGCGCTTCTGGGTGGTGCGCCCACGTGTTGGTACCAGTGGTGTTTCCGGTCTGAATACCTTGTTGTCGGGTGCTTACATACAAGTGAACTCTATTCTCGACGACAGTTTTCAATCAGAGTTTACCGGCCTTGAACAACCGCCACTGACAGACGAAGACGCGCCGGGGCTGCGCCTAAAGCTGCAGGCGAAACAGGCAGGATATGTCAGTGTCGGCTCACCGGTTTACTATCGACAGGTGAAGGTGGGACAAATAGAGGCGCAACGATTTCTGGATAACTACGATGGCGTCGAGTTCACTGTATTTGTTGATGACCCGCATCATGAAATTATTCGCAATACCACCAAGTTCTGGAATGTCAGTGGCATTAACCTGTCGGTAGACGCCAACGGATTTAAAGTTCGCACACCGTCTATTGAAGGCCTGGCGCAGGGTGGAGTGGCCTTCGATATTATTCAGGAATATGAATTTCCAAGTACCGTGCAGGATGGACATGTCTTTACGTTGCATGAAAGTCGTGACAATGCCAGAGAAGAGATGATCCGTGATGTCAGCACCGGAGCCTTCCAGTATGTGATTTATTTTGATGGCTCGGTTCGCGGGTTGTCGCCGGGTGCGCCGGTAGAGTTTCGCGGTGTACAGATCGGGCGCGTCATTGATATCAAGCTGGTTTATGATCAGGCGTCCGAGTTTGTTCAGGTGCCGGTGTATATAGAACTACAGCCGGAGCGTGTGCGCGGCCTGCGCAACGGTAGTGTCAATGAACCAAGAATGATAGACAGCTCAATCGTTGCTGGCCTGCGTGCCAAACTGCAAACCGGTAATCTGCTTACCGGTCAGTTGTATATTGCGCTCGACCTCTACGATGATGGTGTTGCCGGGCCGCTGGTGACCAACAATGATGGTGTTACCATCATGCCAAGTGTGCCGTCTGATATCGATCAGGTCACTGAAGGTGTGCAGCAGGCACTGGCCAAAATTAATGCGCTGCCACTACAGGAACTCATCGTCAACGCCAACGATACTGTTGCGCGGGCCGGTGCCTTGTTGCAGCAATTTGAGCAGGTAGCCCTTGCCGCCAAAATAGATTCAGTGATCGGCTCTGCTGACACTGCCATTGATCAATACGCACGATTGGCGAAAGGTGCACGTCAGGAACTCGATAACGTCTCTTCCCAGCTGCAGCGATTTGTAACTGCAGCCGGTGACTCAATGGAAGGAATCGCCCCCGACTCACCACTCTACTATAACCTGTTGAACACGTTGCGAGATGTGCAGGCGGCATCAAGAGCGGTGCTGGCCGTGTCAGAATCGGTTGAGAAAAAACCCGAGGAATTTCTGTTTGGTAAATAGTGTGATCAGTAATCTGTTGGTGCGCAGGCGGGTATTTGTGTGGTGCATTGCGGCGCTGCTAACGGCTTGTATCAATACACCACTGCCTGACTATTATGTGTTAACGCCTGAGCATAGTTCGGTACCTGATGTCGTCGCCTCACCGGTGAATCCGGAGTTGGCACTCGGTATAGGACCGGTAACCATTCCGGAAACCGTCAATCGTCCGAACATTGTTACGCCGCTCGACAGCAATCAGGTTGAGGTGGCGGAGTATCACCGCTGGAGTGAACCACTGATCGAAAACATTTCGCGTGTGGTGATAACGAACATTGCCGACAGACTGGGTTTAAGCAAACTCTACGCATATCCGTGGCTGGGTAACCCGGTGGATTATCAGGTTCGAATCGATGTGTTGCAGATGATCGGCAGTCCGTCACAAAGCGTTAAGATGCAGGTCAGGTGGCAGATTCTGACTGGCGAAAAACCCCGGCAATTGCTACTCACCAGAATAACCGAGTACAGCGAATCTTCCGGAGACGAAGGATACTCGGCAATGGTGTCTGCCTACAGTCGCGCAGTGGCGGCACTTTCCGATGATATTGCAAAGGCAGTTGCGGCGATTGGCAATCAGGTATCAGGCGGCTCGTAGTCTCTGCAAGCCAGGGAATAGCAAGCCTGAGCGTTTCGATGTATTCGCGTTTTACCTTAAGTAGGCGTTTATACACAGATAATGCGCTGTGAAATCCAGTCTCTTCGCGATATGCTCGACGTTTGGCCTGGTAGCGATAGCCGGCACTAACTGTTAACCACGAAAGGCATCTTATGGGTAGCTTGCATAACGCATCGACAGAGCAGTTACAGGAGCTTGATGCGCTGCATCACTTGCATCCTTTTACTGATACCCGGGCGTTAAATAAAAAGGGTGTGCGGGTGATCAAGCGAGCCGACGGTGTTTACCTGTGGGACTCCAACGACCGGAAGTTTCTTGATGGCATGGCCGGACTGTGGTGTGTGAACGTGGGGTATGGCCGCAAAGAGATTATGGATGCCGCCTACCAGCAAATGCAGCAACTGCCGTACTACAACAGTTTTTTTCAAACATCGCATCCACCGGCAATAGAACTCTCCGCAAGAATTGCTGAAGTTACGCCTGCAAAGTTTAACCGGGTATTTTTCTGCGGTTCCGGATCTGAAGCCAACGATACGGTTGTGCGAATGGTGCGGCACTACTGGGCGGCGCTCGGCAAGCCGGATAAAAAAGTTATTATCAGTCGCGAAAATGCTTATCACGGCAGCACCATGGCTGGCGCCAGTCTGGGTGGTATGAAGCCAATGCATGCGCAAGGCGGATTACCGATAGCAGATATCGAACACATTATGCAGCCGCACTGGTTTTTACACGGTATTGATCAGTCACCTGAGGCGTTTGGCAAACAGGCGGCAATGGCGCTTGAGCAACGTATACAGCAGCTTGGTGCTGATAAAGTCGCTGCGTTTATTGCTGAGCCGGTGCAGGGTGCAGGCGGGGTTATTGTACCGCCTTCGACATACTGGCCTGAGATTCAACGCATCTGCAAGGCGCACGATATTCTATTGGTTGCCGATGAAGTCATCTGTGGCTTTGGAAGAACGGCGCGCTGGTTTGGCTCTGAAACCTATGATATCGACGCAGATTTAATGGCAATCGCCAAGGGTCTCAGTTCGGGTTATCTGCCAATTGGTGGTGTTGTTGTCAGCGACCGTGTAGCAGAGGGACTGGAACAGGGCGGGGATTTCAACCATGGCTACACGTATTCCGGACATCCGGCGTGTGCCGCGGCAGCGCTGGCTAACATTGAACTGATGCAGCGAGAGCGCATTGTTGAAAACGCAGCTGAAAAGACAGCGCCTTATTTTCAGCAAAAGTTATCTGAACTGAGTGATCATCCGCTGGTTGGGCAGATCAGAGGTGTTGGTATGCTCGGTGCGATTCAGCTTTGCCCTGAAAAGCCATCAAATAAACCGTTTGCAAAGAGCGGCGCGGTGGCAACCGTGTGTCGTGATCATGCGATGCACAACGGGTTGGTGATGCGAGCGGTGGATGATGCGATGATTCTTTCACCGCCGCTGGTGATATCTGAAAGCGAAATTGATGAGCTATTCGCGATTGCCACAGAGAGTATTGATCAAACTTATAAAGATCTCGAAGACGGTAAAATCGAGTTCTGACACGGCCAAAGACAGGTGATTGCGTCATGTCCGGGAAGGTGTCGTAAATAGAGCACGAAATTGCCCTCCCACTTGTTGGAGGGTGCTCCGCCGCGGCTCATGCTCGTTTCAAAAACGAAATTATTGCTCGGTCATTTGCAGGTATTTGGTGGCGTAACGTGTACCGAGAATGCGTAGTCCTTCAGCTGAAAAGTGCAGCTCATCAAGAATGGTGCTCAAACCGTCAGCAGCTACACAGCCTGTGTGTTGATCACCGTCGTTGTTCAGTGCCATCAGAATCGAATTAACAGGTGCTTCAACCGTTTCACCGCAGATAAAAGGTTTATCTGTTGCAAACCAGCTTTCTGATCTGAAGTTGTTGATAAGATCTCGCAGCTTGTTTCTGTAGTAGTCGTTGGCTGTCCAGTCGGTTTCACCCTGATGCCATAGAATACCGTCAACAGCAGCTTTGTTAGGTAACTGGTTAATGGCGTCGGTGACTTTGTTGCGAATTTTCCAGTAGAACTCGCCTTCATAATCCCAGTGACTGATGCCCTGGCCCGGTGCAGTGACCAGAATAAAACCAACCACTTTTTGTGGTCTGCGTTCTGCGACCTTTTTACCAAAATGAAAAGCGAAGTTATTAGACGGGTCGGTTTCAGGGTCGTTTCTCGGATGCCAGTTGAGATCCCATATCTGGTGCAAATCAGCAACCTGCCAACCCTGGTCAGTAAATGCAAAGACTCGATCGTTAACAGTATCGCGCGTTGCATCAAAAGTAGTGTCTGCGCCCAGTGCATTGGATTGACCGGTGACGAGTATTAGATCGGTAATGTTTTCAGGTAATGATCCTGAGCTTGCTGCCGGTACTGTTGCCGGCACTACTACGGGCTGGTTATCCGCGGTGGCGTCAGTGGATGTATTGTCAGTAGTTTGCGAGCCGTTGGATTGATTGTTGTCGCTCTGGTCGCCGGCCTGATCGTTGGTATCAGTCTGCGAATCAGACCCCGACTCCGAATCAGTTTGGGCTTCAGACGGCCCGGCGATGGTGTCGGTTGTACCGTTAGACCATTCGTCCCGGTTACTGCTGTTACAGGCAGTCAGAAGCACGAGCGCGAGCATCACACAGACAATGCGAAAAGGTGTTTGCATAGGGGGATAAGTCAGAACTACTGGTAAACGAAGAGCGGTAGTGTACCAAATGAAACTGTTGTGAACGATGTAGATGGCGGCAACGTGTGTCCGTCAATCGTAAACTAGTATTTCAACGCATAGCGCCAGGCGCTTTGAATCTGCGTTTTCGGAAGTTATTCCCTTTAGTTACGTACCTCGTCAGTTACGCATCCGGATAATTACGCATCCGGACCATATCAATATCATGATTAAGCTTTTGTAATGATGTGTTAGTGAAAAGTTACGCTGGCTGCTCGGTTTGTGAGGGTTCACTGGATCAGTGATTCTGTGCTTAGTGCTTAGTGCTTAGTGCTTAGTGCTTGAATCTGGGTTTTCTGATCAAGTAGCGATGCTTGGAAAAGAAATACAGCATGCCGCGAAGATGTTCTGCCAGCGCCTTATTGAAGACCAGCCCTCTCGACAGTTCCTGTGCGTAATGAATGGCCTGTGATTCCGGAACGTACAGCACCTGTTGTCCGTCTTTCCAGACGCGCAGGCAAAAATCCACATCTTCAGGTGCGTAGAAAAACTTTTCATCGAGGTAGCCAATACGCTCAAGCAGCTCGCGGCGAAAAAGCCAGAAAGCGGAAATTGCATAGTCGACCTTTCCGGTCCGCAGGGTATGTTTTGCCTTGTCTTCTCGCAGCTCTATTTGCTTGAGGAAAAAGTAACGGTAGATTTTATGGATCAGGGTAGGAAACTGATCGGTGGACTTTTGCAGTGCACCGCTGCCATAAATCAGTTTCGGTGCAACCAGGCCGGCGCGTTGATTTTTTTCGATCGTGGTGATCAGTGTTTTAAAGGTATCTGCGTTGATTTCCATATCGCTGTCCATCACTGCGATATAGGTTCCGGACGATTGCTTCAGTGCCAGGTTTCTCGGGTAGGTAGTGCCGGTATTTGAATCGAGCAGGATACTTTTTATCAGCGTGCCATAACGCTGCTGGTATAACTCGATTTGTGCGCGGGTCTGATCTTGTGAGCCGTTATCAACGACAAAGATTTCATATTCGTTTTGCGGCAGGTGAATGGAGTCGATAATCGACTGCAGGCACTCGCTGATATATCGGTCTGAATTCCATGTCAGCATGATGATCGATAGTTGCATGGTTAAGTCAGACAAAAATACATGTGGTGAAGATTCGTACAGAGACGAAAGTGCGATACCATAGGTGCAATTGTCCTGCCGTTGTAACTGTTATGAAATCCCATCCATCTGTCATCCGTAACCTGGCTTTGCGCTGTGGTACTGCCATTGTGTTGATGCTTGGTGTTTTGCCTGTGAAGGCGCAAGTCACTATGACCTGTCAATCCGCCGCAAGCGACCCTGACGGCGACGGATTCGGTTGGGAAAACGGTCAAAGCTGTCGAGTAATGAGCCTGACGGTCTGCCAGTTGCCAGACAGTGATCCGGACGGTGACGGATTTGGCTGGGAAAACAATGCCAGTTGCAGAGTGGATCAAACACCCGGTGACCGGCCAGTATGCCTGAATCCCGGCTCTGACAGTGACGGCGATGGCTTTGGCTGGGAGTCGGGAAGATCCTGTGTGGTCAGCGTAAGCAACACCAGACCCACCTGCCAGTTACCGGATTCTGATCCTGATGGAGACGGATTCGGATGGGAAAACGGACGCAGTTGCGATGTTTCCGGGAATAATTCGGGAAATCCGCGGTTGCCGGAAGAGCCCTATTCGCTGCCGCATCCCGCTTGCAGCGACGCTCGTTTCGATCCTGACAGTTCTGGCTATGGCTGGGAGAACAGTCTCACTTGTACCACCCGAAACTATGGTGATGGCGGCAAAAGTATTACCGATGTTGTCCTGGTGACAGGTCAGTCGAATGCGCTGGGTGCGGAGACTGCTATACAAGAGCAGGGTACTTACAACGAATCACTCGATACCCCGGTCCACCGCGTCTATGCGTATACCAACACCGGTTGGACAATCGCCGGACTGCGGCAAATCTGGGACCTTGGCTGGTATCCACGCGCTGATATCGCCAGTGATCCCGCCAACAACTTTGCTTTTCATTTTGCCAAAGAACTGGTGCGCTCAGACGCAAATAAGGTGATTGGACTCATTATGGTGACCGCGCCGGGAGAGTCGATCTCGCATTGGGACAAAGGGCAGGCGTTTCAACAGACCATTGCTGCCAGGGTAAATCAGGCACTCAATGCGTTGCCGCAAAAAACCGCCATTGATGCTGTGCT
>CALHCI010000114.1 GCA_937931165.1 uncultured Granulosicoccaceae bacterium | reverse complement strand
ACTGAGCAACTTCATGTCTGTGGTGCGCGAGAAGTACGGCGCTGTCAACAGTACGGTCATGTTGCGTGATGACCTGGAACCCGGTCGCAATTACTATCGCGTTAAGTCGTTTTCCGGTTTGCCAAGCGAGTTTCCGCTCAGCGATGGCACGTCTGAATCTCTTTATATGTATAAGTTTCCGCAGGACAACGGCTTGCTGTGGCAGATTATCCGTCAGGGAAATGTATTCAGTGTGCGGGACTTGCAGCGCGACCCGCGATTTGACACCGCCTGGAATAAATGGCATCTCGATATTCTGCAATCAGATATCTGGTGTCCGTTGATTAAAAACGGTGAAGTGCTGGGTATTTTGACTTTAGGCGAGAAGCAAGACGGACAGCAGATCAGTGAAGATGAATTTCCGTTTCTTCAGGAGCTGGCATCCATTGCAACCACCAACGTTGACTCCACACTGAAGTACGAAAAGAATCAGACCATTCTGCGTAATATTCAAGCGCTGTACGATGTTAATCAGCAGCTTGCCAACGTCAACGACTTTAAGCGTCTGTGTATCGAAACCCTGTCCACGGCCGTTGAGGCGGTCAGTGCGCAGAAAGGCAACTTAATGTTGCTAAACAAAAATACCGGCAAGCTTGAGATTCGCGTGGTGTGGGGAAACATTCCAAAGAATGTTCGCGACGACATCAACAATGGCATCACTGCCACAAAATCTTTTAATCTGGGTGAAGGAATTGCAGGCCAGTGTGCAGCGCAGCGTACCCCTATTCGCAAGAACGATAAAAACAGCATTGAGCAGGTAGGCAAGAATGTGGTGTATTGCATTTGCTGTGTGCCATTGATGCGTGGTGATGATATTGAAGGTGTGATTGTCATGACCAACAAAGTCCGCTCCAATGATGATGATGTGCTGGTGCTGGATAGAATCGGGCGTTTCACTGAAGAAGACGTCAGCCTGTGCCAGGGCCTTGCCGATCAGGCTGCCGTTAATCTGCACAAGAGCAGGTTATATAATAAATCAATCACTGACCAAATGACTGGCTTGTACAACACCCGGCATTTTGAAGATACACTGAAGCTGCAGCTGGAGCATGTGCGCGCTACCGGTGAGCCTTTGTCGCTTGCGGTATCAGATATTGATCACTTCAAAAAGTTTAACGACACACACGGACATAAAGCAGGCGATGCCGTATTGCAGACTGTTGCAAGAATAATGGAGAGCTGCATTCGCCCTGGCAGTTCAGATCTTGTGTTTCGCTACGGTGGTGAGGAGTTCTGCATGTTAATGCCAAACACCGAGCCTGAAGAAGCCGCAGAACTCATGGAGACCTATCGCAAGAAGGTCGAAGCGCAGATCGTCAATCACGAGGGCGAAGATATGTCTGTGACGGTATCTATTGGTATTTCTTGTGGTCCTAAGGATTCACTGGATCAGAAAGGCATATTTGAAAAGGCAGATGAATGTCTGTATGTGGCCAAAGATAGCGGTCGAAATCAGGTGAATACCTACTTCCAGGGGCTGAAGTTGCGCTATGGTGAAAAGGTTGATGTAACGCTGCTTAAGCAGGTTATTCAAAACAACGAAAACTGATCGGTCTTAAGCGGGTAACCGGTGGCAATGGCGTACCGGAGAGGTAGATGGTTCACTGGCGATATTTTGTCAACGTGGTGCCAGCATCGCTAACCTGCACATCAGATCGATGGCCTGATTTTCCTGCGGGTTTAACCTCGCTGCCTGACCGGCTCTGCAACGCTATACGTCGGTATCGATCATATTGGCGAAAGTAAGCTGGCCACGACAAACCCTGTGTTGGTAGCGCAGGCAGTACGCCTGTTACCACAGAGTCATCGATCGGTGCCGTATTTCGCAACGAAGTGGAACATGCCTGAGTGGGGTAAATGGCCTGTTGGATTAATACCGAAGAACATTGTTGAACCTGGTGCTGGCTCAAATGGGGTATTGGTTTGATCACCGGTGACGGTTATGATTGCTCCACGTCCACGATTGCAGGGAGTGATAATGGAACGTCAGCAGTTGGTACCTGAAATTGATAATCATACAACCAAATTAATTGTCGGTAGCATTGCTTTGTTTCTGGCAGTGCTGACCAATGTGTTTTCACAAAGCGGTGCGCTCCCGTCTATCAGCGCTTCATATTGGGATCCCGGGTATTGGTCGCGTAACATATTTGTCGGATGTCTGTTTGCGATTGGTGCGTTTTTGTTGTCTTACAACGGACACTCCCCGGTACAAATGGTGTTGAGTAAAATTGCAGCGGTAGCGTCAATTTGCGTGGCGATGTTTCCGTGTAGTTGTGGTATTCCAGAGCGGGAAATCATCGCTGGTATCCACTACACAGCAGCTGCAGTGATGTTTGCCATACTTGCCGTCTTCTGCTATTTCTTTTATTTGCGTGCAAAATCAAAAGAGACTGACAAGGCTCTGCTTAGAGCACGGATTTATGGCCTCTGTGGTTTGATTATTTTGCTTGGTATGGCATTAATGGTTGCTGATAAGCTGCTAGGTGGAGCGTTGAGCGCCCGGTTTGAGCGCCTGACGTTTTTTGCAGAGGCATTGGCGCTGGTTGCGTTTGGTGTTGCATGGCTTACTGCCAGTCGCAAACTACCGATTATCACTACAAATGAAGACCGGTTGCCGATGTTTCCTGCCAGCTAGGCTAACGCTTCAACGGGTTCACAACCGGAAATTCAGGTATAACAAACTCTGACAATTCTTCCAGCACCTCGGTAACCGGTCGCGTTGAAAATCGTATATTAAACGAAACGTGGTTAACACCAATCTGTCGCAATGCCTGTAAATGTTCAATAAGCCGGTTTCTGCCAAGCTGGTAGCCAAGATGGATCGGTCGCGGTGGC
>CALHCI010000113.1 GCA_937931165.1 uncultured Granulosicoccaceae bacterium | reverse complement strand
ATTGAAATTGCTTTGTGTCATCAGCTACTAGATAACGAACTAAGATATTTGTGTCGAGTGCAGGCATTTACCGCATTTTCATATCTTTAATCGCAACACGTTTTTTCGAGGTCGATTTCAAGCTGCCCGCTAATGTACTTATACTTCGATTTTTCGCACGCATAACGGTGGTGCCGTTAGGTAGAAGGGTGAACACCACTCTATCTTGAGGTAGGAGATTCATCTGTCGTCGAATCTCAGCCGGAATAGTGATCTGACCTTTACTGGTTATTGTTGCTTCCGCCATAATATTCTCCTTACATCGATCGATATTGTAAGGCATGGGCGACGAAAATCAATATCGATTACTTTCATTTTGTGACGCGACATAAGCTGAGTGACAGCTTCAGAGCATTCGAACGTTTGAAATTCAACGAGCGTTGAGAATAGCGACTGGCGGATTTTGGCTGCTCAGCGCGCCTAGAGAGCCTCCAGAGGCGCTTCGAGCATCATATCTCTGTCTGTTCCGCAATTTCCAACGGGTCGTATTCCTCGACACCGAGGTAGCGTACGGTGCTCTCAAATTTCTTCTTTCGTGTGGCCCTACAGGAGTTGCACGCTTGCAAATACCTTTGAATGCTCCGCGCCCAAGGATGCTTTGCCATTCTCAATTAATGATATTGTTGTTTGAGGAATTCCAGTTTCTACAGACAGCTCCTCCCGGGACAGTTGAACTCGCGTAGTGTGCGAATAGCTTCCCCCAATTCTATGATCGCAGATTCAATGCAGCCCGGCCGATCTTAACCCTTCAGAATCACACATACATACACGGACTAACTCTATCTACCGCTTAGTACGATAGCATTCAGGAGCGAGGTTTTTTTTCAGTATGACAATAACCGATGAAACAAGCGGTCTTTGATGCAACAGCCTCACTGCCGTTTATCAGCACCAAATCCTGCTCACCAATCGTCAAAACCGCCGAGCGCTACTTTAACCGTTTTTGATGCTTTAAAAACGCGACCGTTACTGAGCCGCGCCAGTGCAATAACTTCTGAAGTTTTTTCCAGCCTGATGTTGGTAGAGGCACTGGCAAAACCACTCAGCGGGCTGAAATGAAACGTAGCGACACTGGGTTGCTGATTACCAGTTGACAGCAGTGCAACTGACTCTACGTAGTCGTACTCGGTCATTGGACTGTTAACAAAAACACTGACTGGCACACTATTGCCGTCTTCTGCAATTTCAGGGACTTTCAGAACAACCGTTTCATCCTCGATTCTCTGCCCTTCACTGAACTCCTTTATGGCTTGCTCGAGCTGTACCGTATTTGCAATGGCGCTGCGTTGACTAAATAGCGCGGTTACCGCTGCACTAACCGTTGCGGCCAGAACTTTTCTACGATTCGCTTGCATACCACCCTCCGGTTGATGTTCAACTGCTGCCACATTTTTATACCGACAATTAGATGAATGATCAAGCATGTCAGTTTAAGCACCGACAGATCCAGTGTTATCCCCGCGCTGCAGATTGCGCTTATAAAATGCATCTCTCACATCACGCATTCCGGGATTGAGCCACCTGCACTGCTAGTGTACCATTGATATATGCATATTTTTGAATCTTTGCGTGCAGGCCTGCGGGTAATTCTGCTTACACTGATGACTTTCGGATCTGTGGCTGCGGCGGAATTAATCGTCGTTGAGTCAGACGATTGCCCGTACTGTAAGCGTTTTCATGCAGAAATCGGTATCGCTTACCCTAAAACTGAAGAGGGCAAGCTCGCACCATTGCGTGTGCTGGACATCTCACAACCGATGCCTGAGGAGTACAGCGGGGTAAAGCCCGCCAGCGTCACCCCGACTTTTATTCTGGTAGAAAATAATCGCGAAATAGATCGGCTGATCGGCTACCCGGGCGATGAATATTTCTGGTTTTTGCTCGGCGAGATGCTCCAGAAACTATAGTGCAATTATAATGCTGCCAAAACTCAGCCCTGACGCTTCTGAACAGGAAGTACAAGCACTGCTGTCACAGGCAGCCAAAGCCAGCAAGCTGTTGCGATCGTTGTCGCATGAAACAAGGCTGCTCATCCTTTGCTTACTTACCGAACGTGAGGAAATGTCGGTATCTGAAATTGAAGATATCGTCAAACTGCCACAGGCGGCGGTGTCACAACAACTCGCACGTCTGCGACTGGACAAGCTCGTGCTCACCCGTCGCGAAGGCAGGTTAATTTACTACCGCATCGCTGATAAGGACGTCAGTACCATCATCGGCAACCTGTACGATATGTTTTGCAAACCGGTACGTAAACGCTGAGCATGACACAGGCCACCAGCTGGCTGTCAGACGCACCCTGGTTGCTACCTGCAGCAGGTTTTATTATTGGTGCAGTTGCGGGTGCTGCGTCCAGATGGAATCACTTTTGTACGCTTGGTTCACTGGAACGTTACTTCTACGCTAACGATTCCCACGGCATAAAAACCTGGGTGTTTGCCGCAGTCGTCGCACTTCTGTCAACGCAGCTACTGATTTCACTACAGTGGATTAACATCGATGAAAGCTTCTACCTTGGAAGCAGACTTTCGATTGCCGGTCTTGTCGCGGGTGGTCTTTTGTTTGGTATTGGTATGGCGCTGGTCGGTACCTGCGGCTTTGGTGCACTGGTCAGGTTAGGCAGTGGTAGTCTTGACTCTCTGGTCGTTGTGGTTGTCATGGGCCTTACCGCCTTTTCGACACAGCACGGTTTACTGGCAGGCTTGAGAGTCACCTTGTTTGAACCGCTAACGCTTGAACTACATTCTACCAGCCAGTCGATACCTTCACTGATAAGCGCCTTGACAGGGCTCAGCCTGCAATTGCCCATAGCGCTTATTATCTCAGCGGTTCTTGCGTTCTGGATATTCAACACCGCAGCATTCCGTGCTAATCACCGCAGCATTATAACCGGCGCAATTATCGGACTGTGCGTAACAGCAGGCTGGGTAATTACCTGTGTATTTAAAGCGGTGATGTACAGGCAGGTACAGATTGAATCCGCCTCTTTTGTACTGCCACCGGGGGAGCTGGTATTCGGATTTACCGCATCAACCGGCGCCATACCCGACTACGGCATGGGCATGGTGTTGGGGGTGATCTTTGGTGCATCAGCGGTTGCCTTGTGGAATAAAGAGATCCGCTGGGAAGCGTGTGATGACGCCAGAGAACTGGGCAGGCATCTGACAGGCGCGGTGCTGATGGGGTTTGGCGGTGTCCTGGCTCTGGGGTGTACTATTGGCCAGGGGGTATCGGCATTTTCAACCATGGCGGTCTCTGCCCCGATTGTATTTCTATGTATTTGTTTAGGTGCAAAAGCAGGCTTAAAGGTCTTAGTTGAAGGGCGCTCCTTCTGGAAACCCTAGCGTAAATACCCTGCCATGAACTGAAAGTGTCAGTACCCTGTGCCTTGAGCTTAAAGTCTATTCGAACTCCATTGCCCGGTATATTCTGTCAGCGTTTAAGCCGGCCAGCTCGTCAAACGTATCCAGGTGAGAGAACGCAGACTGGTCAATTTTATACGCATCGATCAATGACCCGCCGTCATCCAGAATCTCTGCGATTTCACCACGCATAAATGTCAGGTACCCAATCGTCCATTTTTCAACGACATCAATGGTTGTTGGATGCCCATGACCCGGCACCACCACTTCAGGCTTAAGGGCTTCGAACGCTTCCCATGTTTCAATCCAGCCGGCAGTATCACTGTCATCAAACACCGGCAGCAATCGTTCGTGAAACGCCATGTCACCAGCGATAATCAGCTTTCTGTCCGGCAACCAGACCTGCGTGTCTCCGGGACTGTGCGACGGACCAAGGTAGTGAACTTCGACTTTCATGCCACCAAGGTCCAACTCATGCATAACATCGAAAGTGATGTCCGGACTGGATAACTCAGTGCCCATTGATTTATCCCGATTGCGAAACTGCATCCGTGAAAGAATGGTTTCCCCGTGCGCTTCGATAACATCAGCGGTGTCTGTATGTGCAATGACTTCTGCACCTTGCTGCTGCCAGTAATTCATACCCAGCATCGCATGCCCCTGGCCATTCTCAAGCACCACAAATTTGACCGGCAAATCCGTGATTTTTTTAATTTCTTTATGGAGCGACTCCGCCAGCAAATAGTTATCTGATGCATTCACCACCATCACAGCATCAGTACCAATCACAAATGAAAGATTATTGTTGTGGCCGGAATTTTCATAGGTTGGCGGTGCCGTCGCACCAATTGCAGACCACACGCCACTCTGCACCTCTATAGGCTTGCGATACAACATCGAACCGACATACTCATCACTCGACTGTACGGAATAACCTTTTTCACGCCACACAGGAAATCCGTCGGCGTAGTTATAAATATTGGTATAACCCATTTGCTTTAACGTGGCTGCAGCCAGCGGACTGCGTCGATTAGTGCCGCAGTACAATACTATGTGCGTATTAAGATCGGGTATGCGATCACCTATCTGGAATTCGAGCCAGCCACGATTAATGTAGTGTGTGCGCCGACCCAAACGGATCATGCCACCGGTTAATGCAATCTCATGTTCGGTACGCACATCGACCAGCTCGAGGTCGGGGTGTGCTGCTGCAAGATCGACAAGTTCGTCTGTGTTCAGGTGAGTGACATCAGCTTCAATGCGCTTGATAAAATCTTCGCCGGTGCTGACGGGGGGTTCTTCAGCACTTACCGTTGTGCAAAGCAATATTGTTGCGATGACTGGTGTTGCAATCAACTGCAATAGATGGAGATTTTTCGTTTTTTTCATTTGCCAGTGGTTAACGTGAGAATTAATACGAGCCTTGACCGGGCACCCTCCCCGGTGCTTAGTCGCCAACCCTTCTATAAGCGCGTACAAGTGGGAGGGTGTGGTAAACGTGCACTACACACCCACAAAATGATACTCACCTTCGTGCTGCTCCACATGCCCCACACCAGACTCCGGCAAATGAAATCCGATGATTTGCATTTTTTCTGCAAACAGCCGATCAAGCAGACGTTTACGCGTGGCGACGGCATCATCGATATTCTGATCAGTCAGCCATGGCCAGTCCGGCCGCTGGAACGACAATACCGGGTGAATCAGTGCATCACCCAGCACCATGATGGATTCATTGTTGTTGTGTATCGCAAACGATGTGTGCCCTGGCGTATGGCCACGGCTATCGACCGCTTCTACACCAGGCAATAGTTCATCTCCCCAGTTAAATCGATTAAGACGATCTTCAATCAATGGCAAGCGATTACGCGCGCCGGCTACCATACCAAGCGATGCCTCATCACTATTGTTGAGCGTATCTTCAGACATCCAGTGGTCAAATTCCCCTCCATGCATATGATAGGTTGCCTCGGGACACAACAGCTCATCAAAATCATCCAGCAAGCCCCAGCAATGATCGGGGTGAGCATGGGTGAAAACCACATCAGTGATATCTGCAGGATCTACTTCCATCGACTCGAGTGCCGTGGGTAACAACCCCGCCGACTCTACAAACTGTGAACCGGACCCGACATCAAACAACACCAGTTTATCTTCCGATTTTAATAGCGTGATGTTAAGCGGCGGGGAGAAATCATCGGTTGACATTCCCGCTTTCTCAAAAAGCCTGGTGCCTTCAGCTTTGCGCTCTTCTGTGTCAAACAGTCTACTGGCAGGTAAACTCAGATGACCATCAGACAGCACCTGCACGCTTGCATTACCCAACAAGATTTCACGGTTTCCTGCAAACGCAATTCGAGGCACCGCACCTGCAAGTAACGGCATACTGACAGAGCAACCTATTGCTTTAAGTACATTGCGTCTTTGCTGGCAGTATCGCATGGCATCCTCCAATGTTTTGTTAAGTACTATTCCGCATCAGGTGTGACGTCGAGTATTCTGGCTCGTTGAGTAATTTTCGCTTCACCTTCAATACAGTCTGACATACACGGTTCGGCTATCGCAACAAAGGCAGGCTCCAAGGCTCTGTCATCTTCTATAAAGTTATTTTCATTTGGCAGTCTGATCTCGCTGAAATTTTCAGAACTCAATACAAAGTCTTCATCTACCAGATCATTGAGGTAAAGCAGATAAGCCGTGATCGCATAAACATCATCATCAGAGAGTGAACGTGCATTGCCAAACGGCATGGCACGACGCACATAATCATAGACCGTCGACAGATACGGCCAGTACGATCCAATCGTTTTTTCCGGTCGTTCTTCGGTGAGTGTATCTAAGCCACCGGCAAGAATCGGCCAGCGTCCCTCGCCTTCACCAAATACTCCATGGCATGCAGCACACTGCGAATCGTAGAGATCAGTACCATCAATGGCGCTGCCGCTTCCTGCGGGCAGACCAGTGCCATCCGGCCGCACATCAATATCCCATGCCGTTATTTCGTCAGGTGTTGCCTCACGCCCAATATGCAACACGCCGTGCGACGGCAATTCAGCGTCCGCCGCAAGTGGTCGCTCTTCAACTTCCGTACTTTTAGCCTGCTCTGATTCTGCCGACGTTGCTGCCTGACTGGTGAACGTTGAAAGGTAGGCAATCACATCGATGCGGTCTGTTTCACTATTAAGCCCCGGATACGCCATCCTGGTGCCAGGCATTGACTGCATTGGCGCTTGTAAAAACTCATCAAGCGTCTCGACATCCCACACCAGACCTTCATCTGCCGCCTTTTGCAGTGCAGCAGAATAGTCATAACCGGTAGCACTGCCGGCTGGCTGATCAAGCATTGCGTTCAGTGATGGACCAAAACGATGTTGCGCACCATCTCCTACCATATGACAACCCGCACACTGACCAAATACCAGCTTGCCATGCTCGGGGTCAGCCGCGTTCGCAGCGCCGTTTAGCAGCGTTAAACTTAACGCCACCGCTCCTGCCAGTGTCGTGAAACGCTTACCCATATCAGGAGATCTCCACGTTTTCTGCAGTGCCGTCTTTTGCGATATACCACGTCTGTATCGCATTATTGTGATAGATAGAATTTTCACCACGGGCTTCACGCAGCGCCTGCTTGGTCGGCTGTATGTGCCTTTTCTCATCAATGGCACGGCTCTGTAAAAAGAGCTCGCGACCATCCCAGTCAAATTCATAATAGAAACGGTGTACTGATTTCGATAAGCTCGGCCCATCTATTCTGGCCGTATGCCAGTTGCGCCCGCCATCAATAGAAACATCAACCCGGCTTACGGTTCCGTGACCAGACCAGGCAAGGCCACTTAACACCGTGCGTCCACGACCATGATTAATTGGCGCCTGTGGACTCGGGTTGGTAATAACCGACTTAATATCCATAGTCCACGTAAAGCGCCGCGCTCTGCCATCTGCAAGCAAGTCCGTGTACTTTGATGTTTCTTCACGGTGGTGCCATGGCTGATCACCTATTTCTATGCGGCGCAGCCACTTAACCCACATGTTGCCTTCCCAACCGGGCACAACAAGGCGTAACGGGTAACCCTGCTCCGGACGTAGCGCTTCACCATTCATGGCAAACACCACCATGCAGTCATCCATGGCTTTTTCAATGGGAATAGAGCGCGTCATGTGCGATGGATCAGCACCCTCAGGCAACAACCACTTACCACTGGCTTTGACACCGGCTTCTGCAAGAATATCTTTTAACATCACACCGGTATACATGACGTTGTGCACCATGCCATGAGTAAACTGGCAACCGTTTAACTGCGCACCGCGCCACTCCATACCCGAGTTGGCAGCACACTCAAGAAAGTACGTCCGGTTATGTCTGGGGAAGCGCTTTAAGTCTTCCATGGTAAATACCAGTGGCGTATCGACCAACCCGTTAATCATAAAGCGGTGATCTTCCGGTGCTATCTGCGCTATGCCACCATGGTGCCTCTCAAAACACAATCCGTTAGGCGTAATGATGCCTTCGAGCTTATGTAATGGTGTAAAGTTCACTGACGACTTTGCATCAGCAGTCAGCCACGCAACATCACGTCGAATAGCCTCACCTTCAAATTTTGATGGCATCCCATACGGGTTGGCATCAACACCGTCACCAAGATAACGGTTCCAGTCCTGCACCTCGGTAATCAGAGATTCAGAACCTGAAGCCAGTGCCGTTGCACCAGTCGCAACACCGGCGGCTGCACCACCAACCGTTAACGAACGTTTTAACCAGCGCCTGCGAGCTGGCTGAAAGTTATCCTTTTTCATCATATTATATATTCAATATATTAAATGTATTAAGGCAAAAAAACCTGTTCTAGCCGGTGAACTTGACCGATTGATTGGGTTCGACTTTTATGATGTCCTGTTTGCCAATGTAGTTTTCCATTAAGTCGTATATCGCCGGACCTTCAACATCTTCATTAACCGATGCCCACCCCGCTACGACATAGCTTTTATTCGGGTCTATTGGTTCACCCGTGGCAAGTAGCGTCATGTTGTTTATTCGCGAACCCATAGCGGCTTCAGGTGCACAGCTATAACCCATGCCGCCAACCCGAACCATGTCACCACCCTGCTGAAAAAACGGGTCAGGGTTAAACAGGTTGTCGCAAACGTCTTCGAGAATTTCCTTAATACGTTCACCGGTAAATTCCAGTCGATACACTTGAGGGTAGCTCATTGCGGTTTGCGTGTAGAGATCGTCGATGGTGATGTTATCTCCCGGCAACAAGGTGGTTCCCCAACGAAAACCGGGGCTGAACGAAAGCTCGGCATCACGCTCTTCCATCATGCCCTGGCAGATCAGATCATCCCAGGTGCCGTTAAAGTTACCGCGCCGGTAAAGCAGTGAGTCGGTCTTGCCGATGACACGATCAAGCTCTGGCTGATACGGCGCTCTCACCTCGTTAATTTTATCGGCCATTTGTTTGTCAGGTTCAATCACATCCGAAAACACCGGAATCAGATTAGAACTGTGGTCGGTGACCTTGCCGTTTTTCACTTCAAGATCCACACGGCCAAGATACTTACCATGTGAGCCGCTGGCCAGAATCAGTGTGTTACCGACGTTAATTGCCTGCGGTATCGCATCGTGAGTGTGGCCGGTAAGAATGACATCGATGCCTGACACCTCACTAGCCAGCTTGCGATCAACATCAAATCCGTTATGCGACAGCAGCACAACCACTTCAGCACCCTGCTCTCTGGCAGCATCTACGTTAGCCTGCAGCGCCTCAAGCCTGAGACCGAATGACCACTGCGGAAACATCCAGCGCGGGTTGGCGATTGGCGTGTAAGGCATGGCCTGACCAATGATGGCTACAGTGGTATCGCCAGCCTGCACAATAGAGGTGCTTTCGAATACCGGTTCTTCCCAGTCGTTGTCTACAATGTTACTGGCAAGGAAGGGGTAATCCAGACTGTCTATGATTTCTTCAACACGGTCAGTGCCAAGCGTAAACTCCCAGTGCCCGACCATTGCTGCAGGCTTTAACAAAGCCATGCAATCGACCATGTCTTGTGCATTGGTTTTTAACGCCGTGTACGAGCCCTGCCAGGTATCACCACCATCCAGTAACAGGACGTTGCTGTCACCGCGTTCGGCGCGAATGGCGTTAACCAGCGTTGCTGTTCTATCGAGGCCGCCAAGCCTGCCGTACGCCCGGGCCATATCAACATAGTCGACCATGGTATGCGCATAAGCCAGCGCACTGCCACGTTCAAGCCCGAAGTGTTTAAGGAAATCTTCTCCGACCAGGTGCGGCGGAATACCAGCGTAGTCACCCACACCGATATTTTCAGAAGGGGGTCTGAAGTACAGCGGCTTTAGCTGCGCATGGAGATCAGTCAGATGAAGCAAAGTGAGCTTGCCCTTCGCATTAAAGGCAAGCAAATCATCTTGTGTCAGCTGCTGCTGCGCACTGGCCCGCGGAGAAAACCCGGCAACACCATTCAGGCAGGCAGCAACTGCAGCAAACTGCAGAAAATCACGACGTGTATGCATAGCGAGTCTCTGCAGTTATTTTTTATTGTCTTACTGCGGGGGTCTCGACAGACAATCCCTGGCCGCGCCACGTGGTGTAGACCTCAAGTGCCATTAAGTCATCCGAGAATGCAGCAGGGTACTCTGCACGGGTATCACGGATACAGCCGCGAAAGCGATTATGTAACGAGATGAGATTCCCCTGCTTGAGACGATAAGTTGGAAAGCCGTTAACATTGCCCTGACTCAGGTGATCAGCGCGAATGTACTTACCGTTGTTTTTCTCGTGACAACTGGCACAGGAAAGGTTTAACTGACCGGTGCGCTTGTAATAGAGCTCTTTTCCGCGCTCCCACCACGCCTGCATATCGCCCTCTTCAAGGCTCACCTTAACCGGCTCACCCAGAGACTGGTGTTTAATGTAAGCGGTCAGTGGCTTTTGACCACCTTTATCAAACTTATAAGCTTCGGCACCCATGTTATTAACCCGACAGGCGTTGATCTGCAGCTCGATATTAATAGGCTTACCACTGGCTTCATGCCACTTGGGATAGACAGCACCCAGCCCCGCCATGGTTTCGGCAGCGTCCTGGTGACAGGAGGCACATGACTTTCCAGCCGTTCCTTCAACCGTATTCCAGAGCTCTTCTCCCTGCTCGACACCCAGCATACCCGGATTCTCAAAGGAGTCTGCTTCAAGCGCGCGCGTTGTCTCCGTACGATAGTGCCATCCCGACCTTACTTCAGGCAAAGGATGTCCCTCTGGTGAAGGTGCTACTGTTGTCATTTCAAGCTCACCATCTATAACAAGCTTTTCGTCAACCGGTGCTGCAATAAGTGACGCGGTCAATGTGGCGCCCAGCGCTATCAGTGCAATACGAGAGTAGTTCAACTGTCGTTCTCCTCTTATGAAACGATGCATACAGCCATGTTGGCGGCGTTATACACCACCGCGTCTGTTGAGTTCGGGGTTAAGAAAGGGCCACTTCCTTTTCGGACTCGATAACTTCGCCGTCATCGTCAACCCAGGTAAATTTAAATGTACCGGCTTCTTCAACCTTGGCTTTAAATTCAAAATAGGGGTTGGCCGCAACAGCAGGATCAATGTCACAGGAGAACACACTGGAACCGTTAAATTCACAAGTGAACTTATTGATGATTTTGCGAGGGATAACTTTACCCTCTTTATCTTTTCTCTGGCCTGATTCCATTTTGTGGCTGACCAGTGTCTTGATGGTGATCACGTCACCGGCAGCAACTTTCTTGGGTATTTTAATTCGTGGTTTTGCCATGATTTTCTCCGGGCTTAGCCGCCGCAGCCTCCAATAGTCACTTTGACGTTGTTGCTTACTTTGTAAAAATCACCGTTGCTCATCTTTGCTACCGCAACGACGTTTTGAGTTTTAGCAAGGCGCATTCTGGTAGATGCTTTTGCTTCGCCACTCATTGAAGAGAAGTGGAAGGTTGCAACATCGGGTAACGGATTGCCTTCGGCAAGGATCATTACAGACTCAACGTGATCATCTTCAGTCATCGGGCTTTCTACCAATACGGAAACCGGAACGCTGTTACCGTTCTCTGCGATCTCCGGGGTGGTGAGAGTCAGCGGGCCTTCGCCAGGTTCCGCTCCACCGGTATAGTCATTGAGCGCTTTGTTTAAGTCTTCCAGAGACGCAAATGCCTGCTGACTGCCGAAAAAGGCAGCGACAGCAGCACTGGCACTGGCTGTTAAGAAGGTTCGTCGGGTCAGATTCATTTAATGATTCTCCAACACTATTTGAGGGTTGAAAGGTAGGCCACCAGGTCTTCAACCTGTTGCGCTGTCAGTATGGTTTTGCCTATAAGGTCTTTGCGAACGTCTTCACCGACGTCGAGGGAGTAGAACCCGGGCATTACTGTTTCGTCCGAAAATACTTCTTTGGCATTAACAACAATGGTTCGTAAAACTTCAGGTTGCCAGCGAGTACCGGCACCATCGAGTGACGGACCCACCTCTCCGTGAAACAGTTGGTCGGCCATATCGCTGTTCGCATGGCAGGCAAGACAATTGCCAAGCTTTCGATTTGAAAACACGTTTTTGCCTTCTTCAGCATTACCGGGTGCACCGGTCAATGACGCGCTGATGGCGAGATTTTCTACTTTAACGTCTTCTGGAGCAGTTACATCTGCCGCCACTACCAGGCCAGTCATGCCCAGTGCGACGATGGCTGTCGACACAATCTTTCGCATCACGATTAGTTTCTCCTCAAGCTTACGCCGTAACCTTAGCGCCCGACCCTCACTTAATCAATATAAAAATTCATATATATCCGGTTTCAATTCGCTATGGGATAAATTCCGGAAAACACACTATATCTTTTGGAATAGAGAGTCGTGAAAAGCTTTTTCTTTAGGAAGGTATAGAGGAATAAAGGCTGCGGTTGTTGCGGCGTGAGGGTGGTTGGTGTGAAGCACATATGAGCTTCGCCGGAGCACTCTCCGCAGCGCTTAGACGCTGGCCCTCAAACAAGTGGTCACAAGTGAGAGGGTGCGGAGTAAATCCACCGACAGGATGTGTGGTGGATGCGCTCCGCTTATCCACCCCGCGGTTCCTTTAAATATCGTGCTTAAACTATCACACCAATTACTGCGCTAACTTCGGCAGTAACTGATCGAGTGACTGCTTTGCATCGCCATAAAACATGCGAGTATTTTCTTTAAAAAACAATGGATTTTCGATACCGGAATAACCCGTACCCTGACCACGCTTAGAGACAATAACCTGTTTTGATTTCCACACTTCAAGCACCGGCATACCGGCGATGGGCGAGTTGGGATCATCCTGCGCAGCGGGATTGACGATATCGTTAGAGCCAATAACAATGACTACATCAGTCTCTGGAAAATCATCGTTAATCTCATCCATCTCCAGAACTATGTCGTAAGGCACTTTCGCTTCTGCAAGCAGTACATTCATATGGCCGGGCAATCGTCCGGCTACCGGATGTATTGCGAATCGCACCTCTTTACCCTGTGCGCGCAACTTGCGTGTCAACTCACTTACTGCTTGTTGCGCCTGCGCCACCGCCATGCCGTAACCGGGCACAATAACCACGCTATCGGCTTCACTAAGCACTGTTGCCACACCATCAGCATCAATCGCAATCTGTTCACCTTCAACAGCCATCTGCTCACCCGCCGTACCACCGAAGCCGCCAAGAATGACACTGACAAAAGACCGGTTCATCGCCTTGCACATAATATAAGAGAGTATCGCACCGGATGAACCAACCAGTGCACCCACCACAATAAGCAGGTCGTTACCAAGGGAAAAACCAATCGCCGCTGCTGCCCAACCGGAATAGCTGTTAAGCATTGATACCACCACCGGCATATCAGCACCGCCAATCCCCATGATCAGGTGACAACCGATAAAGAGCGCTGCAACAGTCAACAGCACCAGCGTCCAGCTGCCGGAACCGGACAGATACATAAACAGCATGAGTAAAGAAAAAGCAGCGGCAAGCGCGTTTAGCAAATGACCACCGGGCAGTTGTTTGGCCGATGTGTCAATCTTAAACGGCAGCTTTGATGACCCACCCGAGAGCTTGCCATATGCCACGACCGAACCGGTGAAAGTCACCGCACCAATCCAGATACCAAGGGCCAGCTCGACGCGTAAAATTCCAATTTCAACACCGGTTTTTTTGGCGACCAGTTGCCCGAAAGCAGAAAGACCATTATGGACTTCTTTAGGCAGACCAACAGCAGTCAAACCGTCTGCCTGTACTGCACCTAGTACACCACCGGTTTCGACATAAAGGCTTGCTGCATGGTTAATCATAATGTCTGCGTTAAAACCAACGAAGACCGCGGCAAGCCCGACCAGCGAGTGCATAATCGCCACAAGCTCTGGCATTTGCGTCATCTCGACCCGCGTGGCAAGTTGATAACCAACGACCGCACCTATCGCGATCAACACGATCGACAACCACCAAAGCCCGACACCAGGTCCGACCAACGTCGCCAGCACGGCAATCGCCATACCCACAATGCCATACCAAACGGCACGCTTTGCGCTTTCCTGACCTGATAAGCCACCAAGGCTCAATATAAACAGCACTGCAGCAACGACATATGCGGCTGTTGTGAAACCATAATCCATTTCGTCAGCCCTGCCTTAAGATTTCTGGAACATAGCGAGCATCCGGCGTGTCACCAGGAAGCCACCAAAGATATTTACCGCAGCCATTAAAATACCGAGCGCTGCAAGAAGCGTAATGAGAAACGATGATGAGCCGATTTGCATCAGAGCACCAAGGATAATGATCGATGAAATCGCATTGGTCACCGCCATCAAAGGCGTATGCAGCGAGTGCGAAACATTCCATATCACTTGAAACCCGATAAACACTGACAATACAAACACGATAAAGTGCTGCATGAAACTCGCCGGTGCAATTAAACCCATCGCCAGTATGGCAGCCGCACCAATCGCAATAAGTCCTATCTGGGTTTTCGTTTCCTTTTTAAACGCAGCAATTTCTTCAGCGCGTTTTTCTTCCGCAGTCAGCTCTTTCGGTTTTTCTTTAGGCTGCTGCTTTGCAATAGCCTGTATTTTCGGTGCAGGCGGCGGATAAGTATTTTCACCGTTGTAAGCCACGGTTGCTCCGCGAATAACATCGTCTTCCATATCATGCACAATGACGCCGTCTTTTTCGGGCGTAAGGTCAGTAAGCATATGTCTGATGTTGGTGGCATATAAGTCTGAAGACTGTGTTGCCATACGGCTTGGGAAGTCGGTATAGCCAATGACGGTAACGCCGTTTTCGGTAACCACTTTCTGATCAGGTACTGTGGCATCACAATTGCCGCCGCGCTCGGCCGCAAGGTCAACAACCACCGAACCGTTTTTCATTGCTGCCACCATGTCATCAAGCCACAGCTTCGGCGCATCACGTCCCGGAATTAATGCCGTGGTAATGACAATGTCGACTTCGGGTGCCTGCTGACGAAACAGTTCAAGCTGCTTTTCTCTAAACTCAGGACTTGAAGGGGAGGCATACCCGCCGGTCTCAGCACCGTCGGTCTGCTCATCGAAGTCTAAAAACAAAAACTCCGCACCCATGGATTCAATCTGCTCTGCTACCTCCGGGCGAACATCGAATGCCCGCACAATTGCTCCGAGTGATTGCGCCGCTCCAATCGCAGCAAGCCCTGCCACACCGGCACCTATCACTAACACTTTCGCAGGCTGCACTTTACCCGCGGCAGTAACCTGCCCGGTAAAGAAACGGCCAAAATTGTTGCCCGCCTCTATCACCGAGCGATAACCCGCAATGTTTGCCATCGAAGACAACGCATCCATTTTTTGTGCACGACTGATCCGTGGCACCATATCCATGGCTATAACATTGACGCCGTTATCGACAGCGCTTTGCATTAGCTCTGCCTGCTGACCGGGATAAAAAAATGAAATAAGTGTTTTGCCGGCAGCAAGTTCAATTTCCGACGTGGTGGGTGGTCGCACTTTCGCTATGATGTCAGCACGTGCAAAAAGCTCTGCAGCATTGGCGACCACATCGGCACCGGCCTCGCGGTAGTGATCATCCGAATAACCAGCCAGTGTTCCGGCGCCCGCCTCAATGACACATTCGTGACCGAGCTTTTGTAACGCCAGTGCCGAAGCCGGAGTCATGGCGACACGCGCCTCTCCTGTAAACGACTCTTTGGGACTGCCAACAATCAAAATGAACCCCTTTTCTTTTGTAAAAACTGTGCAGCAACTATTGCCGCAAGAAATCACTACAGAACGCATGGTGATAAAACGATTAAACGCTGCTAACTCAGCGCGAGATGCCTTAAGGAAAAACTCATGCTTGTCGCTGTGCGGCTGGCAGCATGCACGAGGATACTCAGCCGATAGTAAACCTCCAGTCAGGAATATCCTGGAGTTGTACGCCTGCTGGTCAGCAGACGCGCAGATGTACCATTGCGAAACAAATCTGCAAAGTAAGCGTGAGCATCAGCGCTGGTACTAACTAACAGCCTAAAGCAATACGTTAATTTTTTTCACAAAGAAAATTATACAGTGTTAATTTCACAAATGCACTCTGCGATTCCAGTCACTCTACACCACAGACTTTTAGCTGTCAGTACCATACCAGTGCCCTGTTTGAAAAGTGCAAAAGACGCAACTTTACGGCCTGTTGGCCTTCGAACATACGTTTAACATACGGTTAAATGACATAAGCAACCCGACCACTGTCGATTCACTGTTATGATTCATCAACGGCCGTTACCGACCCTGTTGAAAGCATATTCTGATGGATAGTCTAAAAAATATACTGTTAATCGCGACGCTCGAACTTAGACGAGCATTTACCACAAGGCGTGGCATTACTGTCATTGTTGCATTCGCATTGATCTGGGGCTTGCTACTTCGGTACGGCGTATACGGCGCTGCACAATGGCTGCAAACCGGTGGCAACGCGATTGGCTCAATGATTAATTCAGGCACCCTCAGATCATTGCTTAACTGGGACATTCCCGAGTTCGCCGTATTCTGGGTAGTTTCATTATACCTGTTTCCGGTCTTTTGTTTAACGCTGGCAGCTGATCAAACAGCCACAGACAGAACCCGCGGCACGCTCAGACTACTCAGCCTGCATGCAACCCGGGGCAGTATTTTTCTTGGCCGCTTTGCCGGAATGCTGCTTACCCAAATGTGGCTTCTGTTACTGGTTATCATTGCCACGCTGGTTATGGTGGTGCTACGGGATCCGGCGCTGTCGGCGGTTGCTATCGAAACCGCTGCCATGGTGTTTGTTAATGTAGCGCTGCTGATTGCGGCTTATACCGCCGCCATGGCACTTATTTCAGTGTTTGCTTCCTCCGCCAGACAGGCCACTACCTGGGCTGTAATTCTATGGATTGCTATTGGCTTATTGATATTTTGGGCAGGCCGGTATCTGCCGCAGATAGAAGCACTCAGATGGATATTGCCTGGCGCACACATCAAACACCTGCTGCAACAGAATAGCTGGCAATCGTTGCAGATCGCTTTCGTACCATTACTGCAAACGATCGGACTATTAACAGCAGGCTACATTGCCATGAAGGTACGCGACTTGTGAACCAACTAATCGACTGCAAGGCGCTCAGTAAGCACTACGGCAGCACTAAAGCACTGCAGAATGTTAATCTGAGCCTCAGTGCCGGCGCACCCATCGCACTGGTGGGCCCGAACGGTGCAGGAAAAACTACTTTGCTTAGCCTGTTATGCGGGTATATAAAGCCAAGCGGCGGTGAAGTTACCCTGATGGGACACCGCGCCGGAAGTCAGAAAGCAATACAACATATTTCGGCCTTACCGCAGGACGCATCATTAGACCCGGCATTTTCCATTGGTGTGCAACTGAAGCACTACGCACAATTGCGTGGTGTCAACCAACCTGCTGAAGAAGTACGCCGGGTACTCAGCCTGGTGCAAATGGAAGACAAAATCACTGCTAAAGCCACCGAGCTCAGTCACGGTATGCGCAAGCGTGTGTTACTGGCGCAATCATTAATCGGTAATCCGCGTCTGGTGTTACTGGATGAACCCACTGCAGGCATAGACCCGCCCAACGTGAAGATTATTCGTGACCTGATTAGCCGTGAAGCAGCTAGTGCGACGTTTATCGTAAGCTCACACAACCTCGATGAACTTGAGAAAGTGTGCACTACCGTCGTGCATCTGTCAGCCGGTGAATTGCGCGGAGTGAATGCTATTGATGATGTTAATAACGATGGTGTGCTGTCCATTATTTTACGATCTGACGCACAACCCGATGAACAACGGCTTAAACAGCTGGAGGGCGTACGTAATATTCAACTACGCACACCAACCGAGCTGATTGTGGAGTACGATCACCAGCGATTTCCAGAGACAGATATTACGGTACTGCGAAATCTTGCAGAGCAAGGCGTCAGATACCGCAGGCTTAGCAAGGGCCGCAGCCTGGAAGAACAAGTGTTTAACTGATCACACGTACCTGTTTTACTGCACAGCCACGTTGTCCGTAGCGGTCAACACAGCACTGGAGAAACTGTCGTCCGCCTAATGGTAAATCGGAGGCATTAAAATCTTTCCCAATAAAGGCCTGGTGCTTATAAAGGCTTAGTACTCGAGGTTTGCGACGACAGTATTCGCATTCTGAGTAGTGAGATCATCCATAGTCCGGATACGATAAGCATTAAAATCACATACGCCGCAACCATGATCGAAGGATTAAATTCACTTATAGAGCCGCCACTGATGGCTTTCGCAACACGGTTTTCAGACAATGCGGGGGACTCAGCCAAATAGCGCCCTACACCGGCGTCACTATTGATCGGATTCTCGAGCCCCGCAACCAACACAGACTTCAATTCACTTTTAAGTTCAATGTGGTTTTGTGAGAAATCCACATCAGCCGCCCACGCGGCTGGCGATAAGCAAAGAAACAGCGCAAACACCAACCACAGCCCCACAAGCGCAAAGCGGAACCAGTAGATTGAAGTAGCATGCCGGTCAGCAGGATATTTGGATTCATTTCTTAAAGGGATGCCATAACTCATCAGCACACTCCAGGAAAACTCGGTTAGGCGCAGTGAAAAAGACGGATAATTTTCCGCTCTGCACGGGAGGCGGGAATATATTCCGTAACAGAATCTATAAAGGATAACCTCATCACATTAATTGCTAAACCGGCGTCCGCAAACTCGTGTTTCGCCCCGATTTGAGAGATGTAAAGAGTTTTTCACACCAGTGCCGTAACGATGGCCCTTGTTCATTGAAAAGCGCATGTGGCCACAGTAGAAATCAGCGGAACCTACGCACCTGTTCATTGTGCGATGCGCGGAATATTGCAGCGGCTACGCATGCTCTCGAGCCAGGGGGAACCTGACAGAATCCACCCGTAACGCAACACTCTGGATTTCCGGCTTTGCATTAGAAAATATCTAAAATATTATCTAACGGTTTTTTCTTGATAGCAGGCACTGTTGCATCACTGGCCGGGTAGCCAACCACCAGTAACAGAAAAGGTTTTTCGTGCTCCGGGCGTTGCAGAATATTGCGCAGAAAATTCATTGGACTCGGGGTGTGCGTCAGTGTTGCCAACCCCGACTGATGTAACGCCGTAATTAATATGCCTGTCGCTATGCCAACAGACTCCGGTGTGTAGTAGTGTTTTTGCTTTTGACCATTGGCGTCGATTGAGTACTTCTGTGAGAACACGGCAATCAGCCATGGCGCTGTTTCCAGAAACGGTTTGTGTTCGTCCGTACCCAATGGCGCCAGCGCTTCAAGCCATTCCGGTGAAGCACGTTTTGTGTACAAAGCGCGTTCTTCCTCTTCCGCTGCTTCACGAATTTTCGCTTTAATAGCGGTATCCTTTACTGCCACAAAATGCCAGGGTTGCAGGTTTGCACCACTCGGCGCGGTGCCCGCTGCGGCGATAGCATTTTCGATGATAGATTGCGGCACAGCTTGCGGTGAGAAATCCCTAACCGTACGACGCTTTTTCATGACTTGTAAAAATCGCTTTGACCGCACTTCCATGTCAGCAGCAGACAGTGCTTCAAATGCCAGCGCCTCAAACGGGTAACGATGGTCTGCCATCTATACCGCCTCACTGGCAGTCGAATTTTTTTCAAAAAACAGATCTGATATAAAATCCCGGAACCAGTGATCCATAGCAGCATCGTGCTGATCACCCAGTTGATTCTGCAATTCACGTGTTTGCACACCAGGCTTATCAAACATCTCCTGCCCCCAACTACCATCCTGCCAGCGAGTAAACTGTTGGCGAGTTACCTCTGCATGAAACTGAAAGCCGTAAACGTTATGGCCATACCTGAAAGCCTGATTATCGAAATATTCACTGCGTGCAAGATGGACCGCGGTTTCCGGTATCTGAAATTCATGGAAATGCGCCTGTGTGAGGTGCAGCCCCTGCGCAGGCATAAAGCCCTCACCCTGAGGGGTCGGTGTTATGTGGTAGTAGCCAAACTCATAGAGGCCGCCCACCTTTGGGCCTACACCAGCACCGAGAATATGAGCTATCATCTGCGCCCCCTGGCAAGCACCCAGCACAGGTACCCCTGCTTTCATACAAGCCTCAATCCACCGAATCTCCTGCTGCATGAACGGCAGCGACGGGATATCGGAAACACAGTACTTACCACCATAGACGACAGTACCTGCAACATCATCAGTAAATTCGTCTAGAACATCACCTTCACTTGGGGTTTTCCAGTCTAGCGTAAAACCAAGCCTGGCTAATTGATCAGAAGCACGATCATCCTGACGGGTACGGTTATGAGTGACCAATACAATACGGCGGGACATAGTGTATTCCGGAGCAACAAGTGATTGCGCGAGCATATCAGAATAACAAGGCCTGCGGTTTCACTGCCGGACCCGGATACCCAGTCCAGATACCCTGTCCAGATACCCAGTCCAGATACCCAGTCCAGATACCGTTCCAGAAAAAGTGGCGGGTTTTAATACAAAAAAAAAACCCGGCAATGCCGGGGCTTGTTTGTTTCTTGATGTGATAAACGCAGACCGTCAGACCGGGTTAAAACTCATACATGATTTCGTCAACCAGCTTTGATGCCGTGGCACGGTGCTGTGCAATATCTGCAAGCGACAACGTGTCTTTATCAAAACTGCCCCAGGATTCGACCAAAGCAGACGCAGCAACGTTCGGGTTGACCGGGTATTCATGATTCTGCTCGGCATACATGCGTTGTGCCGTGTCACCAGACAGATACTCCATCAGTTTTATTGCATTATCTTTATTCGGTGCAGCGATGGTTAGTGCCATTCCGGCAATATTCATGTGGGTGCCGCGATCATTTTGATTAGGGAAAACAACATTCACAGCGTCAGCCCATGCAGACTGCTCTTCATCAGTCATCATGTTACCCATGTAGTAGCTGTTGATTACTGCCACATCACACTCGCCCGAGTGTATCGCTTTAACCTGCGCGCGATCATTTCCCTGCGGTTTACGCGCAAGATTATCTTTCACACCCTGCAGCCATGACTTGGCAGTGTCTTTATCCGTGTGTGCAATCACAGATGCGATTAGTGCGACCATGTAGTCGTGTTTACCGGATCGCGTACACACACGGCCTTTCATTGACGGTGCGGCAAGATCTTCATAGCTTTGAATTTCGCCTTCACCAACCCGCTCTTTAGACGCGACAATAATACGCGCACGATTAGTCAGGCCAAACCAGTGACCGGCGGGATCGCGGAATTCTGCAGGGATATTACTGTTAATCTTTTCATTCTCTACCGCCTGAGTAACGCCGGCCTGCAACGCGGCATCAAGGCGACCGATATCGACAGTGAAAATCAGATCAGCCGGGCTGTTTCTGCCCTCGCTTTTGAGCCTTTCAACCAGTCCTTTCTTTGCAAACACGGTGTTGACTTTGATACCGGTTTCTTTGGAGAAAGCATCGAACATCGGCTTGATTAAAAACGGCTGTCTGTAAGAGTAGACATTTACTTCACCGGCTGCGAAAGCGACGTTGGCACTAATCAGCAGGGCAATGCCTGTAATCAGAAATTTGAGTTTCATCGGTAGGTTTCCTGGTAGGTCTGATTGAATGTTAATGCGAAGCATTATCATTTACAATACCGTCCCAGAAAAAAACCAACTAATTTACTAGGATATCCATAATCTCTGCACAATTAGGGGCCAAACAAGGGTCTATGACAAGGGAATACCGCACTTCTTCAGCTGTTCCAGCAGGCTTTTTAGCGCTTCGGCTTTTGTTGTTCCAGAGGTGTCTACTAATAACGGGGCTTTGCTATAGCGCGCTTCCCGGTCTTCAAGCAGGGCTTTTAGCTGCTGCATGGCTGCCGGATTTCCCTTCATCGGGCGCGTGTCTCCCTGCGCCAGCACACGCTGCATATGGTCTTCAGGCCTCGCCTTTAACCAGACGCAATGAAATCGGGAAAGCAGCATGTTGAAGGTTGCCGGGTTGCTCACTACCCCACCCGCAGCAGCGAGTAACACACGGTTATGCTGCGCAATAACTGCTTCGAGCGCTTCAGATTCCAAATCTCGATAACCCTGTGCACCATAAAGGGCGATAATCTCTGCCACCGGCATGCCGGCAATGATTTCGATTTGGCTGTTCAGCTCTATAAAAGGCACCTGCAGTGCATCACCGGCCAGTCGCCCGATTGTCGATTTGCCAGCCCCGCGTAATCCAATCAGACAAATTCTCTGAGCACGCTCGGTCACACGTTCTTTTAATAACTGCCTGACCTGCTCAAGTGTTTGGTTGTCGGCAGATTGCAGCAATTGCAAGACGTCTGCAGGAAGCGTTGCATTACTGCCAGTGGCAGAACCACCATTTGCGGGTGTGGTGCCAGACTCGCTCAGCAGCCATCCCATATTACATTCGAGGGCCGCGGCGATTTTGTATAGTAAGGCTATCGATATATTGCCGGCCCCGCTTTCGAGCTGTGCAATATACCTTGGAGACACGCCAGAGCGTTCAGACAACAAACGCCTCGATAAACCACGCTCTCTCCTCGTTTGGTAGACACGCTGGCCGACAGTTTCCAGCAACGATACCGAATCTGTCTGATTGTGGGGTAAAGGCTCAGTCATTTACGGTGTTATTAACCCACGGACTTTTAATACGTTTCAACATGGTAGCGACCTTCATTTCGCCACTGATCACGAAGCTCCTGCCAGTCATGATTAATTTCTTTTGCAAGATCAGTAAAGACTTCTTCAAGCCCTGCTTCCATTCCTTTAAGGCCACACACGTATACGTGCGTACCGGAATCTTGTAGCAGTGCTTTTATTTTTTCAGACTCTTTGCGTATGCGATCCTGAACATACTCTTTGCTTTCACTACGCGAGTACACCAGGTGAGTATCGAGCAACGTTTCCGGTAGTTTTTTCAGTGGCCCGAAATAAGGTAGTGCCTGCGGAGTTCTTGCACCGAAAAACAGCGTCATGCCACCACTGCGGTCTCCAAGTGTTCGCTCACGGCGCATGGTAAACGCACGCATGGGTGCGGAACCGGTGCCCGTGCAAATCATCAGCAACTTCGTATTTGCATCTTCCGGTAAAAGAAAGGTTGCACCAAACGGACCGGTGAGCTCTACGGTATCGCCTTTGGCCAGGTCACACAGATAGTTAGAACATACGCCCTGCTCGTCGCGTTTTACGGTTAACGACAGATTATTAAAATTGGGGCGCTCACCATCACGCGGAGATGATACAGAATACAGCCTTGGCAGATGCGCTTCGCCTTTGCTATCAGTGCCAGGCGCAATGACACCGACAGACTGCCCTTCAAGCACCGGAAATGTCTGTTCGCCTAAATCGAGAATAATATGCCGTACATCGTGCTCCGGATCATCAGTTAACCGGTAGTTACCCTGCACAACAGCACGGGCGGGTTTCGCCAGATTGTATAAATTGATGGTGGGCTTTGTTGCAGACAGCGGTGCGGCTGCCTTGCCGCCGGCACCTTTATGCGCCTCGGCAAGCAGTCGCGCGACGACTTCATCAAGTGCTTCGACACTGCCGGTGGCTTCATCGGCAGAAACTTCCTGTTGTTCAGGAAGCTCTTCAAACTCATATTGCTCTTCGAGCGTGTAAGGCGTGGTTACTACCCGCCAGTTATCGATGGAACCTGTCGGACACACCGGTATGCAATCCATACAGTGATTACATTTAGACGCATCTACGATAACGTTGTTATCGTCGTGTTCGATGGCTTCAATCGGACAGGTGTTTTCACAGGTATAACACCGGATACAGATTTCCGGATCAATCAAATGTTGTTTAAGCGGCGTGCTCATGCCATATGCAACTGTACATATTCAAAATCACCCGGCATGTTGTTAATGCCTACTTTAGGCGGCGCGATCCAGCTGGCGTATTCACCGGCTTCATAGCAAGGCTTCATCAGAGACTGAATAAAGTCACCGTCTGCGGAAGTCGGCAGCCAATCCACTGCATCCGCCTGCCATTGCTCATCAGAAATCAGGTTGCCGTCCGGATCGGCCTTAATCGCAGCAAACACACCTATCTGGCGATGAAAAGCTTCATGTGGCAATTTTAACTGAAAGTCGATATTGGCCTTTGTGATCGCCTTGTTCCAGCGCCCGACACCACCAGATGCATCTTTCACATAGTCATCTCTAAGACGCATGTTAATGGCCGTAAGTGCCGGTACCTCTTCTTCAACAATGGCGCCGTCCACTACGTTTCGGACTATATAAGTGTCTCCTGAAAGCTTGTGATCATCGTCGATGCGATGCTCCATAAACCTTCCCTTGATTCCGGAGTTAAACGCATTGGCTGCGTTGGTAGACACTTCCTGACCAAACAGATCCAGTGACAATGAATAATGCAGGTTAAGCTTTTTCTGTATGGTGGGCAGATCGATCACACCCAGCTCACGAATCTTTGCGGTGTCTGTGGGGTCGGTTATTCCTGCCTTTGCCATTGCTTCGAGCGTTGCCTGTATGGTCCGCCCAACACCGGTTTCACCGACAAACATATGGTGTGCTTCTTCCGTTAACATAAATCGGCAGGTACGTGATAACGGATCGAAGCCAGACTGCGCCAGTGACTCAAGCTGCATTTTGCCGTCGCGATCGGTGAAGTAGGTAAACATAAAAAACGACAGCCAGTCCGGTGTCTCTTCATTAAAGGCACCGAGCATTCGCGGCGCTTCTTCAGAGCCTGAAGAGCGGCGCAATAAATCGTCTGCTTCTTCACGGCCGTCTTTACCAAAGTATTTAAATAACAAATACACCATCGCCCACAGATGACGCCCTTCTTCAACATTCACCTGAAACAGGTTGCGCATGTCGTACAGTGATGGCGCGGTTAAGCCAAGGAAACGCTGCTGTTCTACCGAACCCGGTTCAGTATCTCCCTGAATAACAATCAGGCGTTTGAGCAGGTTTCTGTATTCACCGGGCACTTCCTGCCAGGCCTTTTCTCCAGCGTGCTCGCCACACGGAATGCGACGGTCTTCAGCTTCGGGAGCGAGCAGCACCCCCCACCGGTAGTCCGGCATTTTTACATAATCAAACTTGGCCCAGCCTTTCGCCTCGACACCCACTGCGGTACGCAGATAGACCATAGAGTCCTGAAAGTTTTTCGGGATCAGATCATTCCACCAGTTGATATATCCGGGGTGCCATTTCTCGAGTGCCTTCAGGACTTTTTTATCATCACTTAAGCCAACGTTGTTTGGAATTAAAGTATCGTAGTTAACACTGAGGCTGGACTGCATTAGCCATCTCCGGTTGTGGGGTTCAATTTATTAGCTGGATGGTACGAGTGGTAATTGAGCGTACGAGCGAGAACAGCGATCCGTCCCACAAGTGGGAGGGTATTATCGTACCTGTTACGAAAGCTTCCCGGTTGGAGGGTGATGTTCGTGCACTTAAAGACGGACCGACGGTTTCTCATACGCGTTCCTTACTGAACTCACCACGCTTGCCAGTACCGTAGCGTTGCAATGCCCCGCTTTCACCGACCGCATTCGGGCGATTGAATATCCAGTTCTGCCATGCGGTCAGGCGACCGAATATTCTGGTCTCCATGGTTTCAGGCCCGGCAAATCGCAGGTTGGCTTCCATACCGGTCATTGCATCGGGACTAAACGATGCACGCTCTTCGAGAAACATTCTGATTTCATCATCCCAGTCAATGTCGTCCAGCGACACACTGATTAAGCCTAATGCATCAGCATCTGTGGCGGTTAGCGGTTTAGCTTTGTTTTCAGCCGCAATATCTACTGCTTCGGGCTCTCCGAGAAAACGTGTTTGCAGGCGGGTTAAGTTGTTGCCCATCGGCATTAACCCGAAGTTTGCTGCGGTGAGCTGTAACGTTGCCTCGGGGTGGTTGTTATCTTCAAACTCACCTTCCATCATATAACTGCGATCTACAGCAAAAAGAATCTCCGCCAGTATGCCGCCAAAACATGAGCCGTTTTCAACAAGTGCTACCAGTGAGCGGGAGGTCACATCAATTCGCTTTAACACACGCTTCCAGTAAACCAGAATTTCATTAACCAGCCAGTGATCAGCATTGTTAAGCAACGCTTCCTCGTGCTGCAAGAGCTTTTCAAGATCACCTTGTGACTGAAATACCAGTACACCCACTTCGGTTTCGTTAAATCGAAGGTGTAACAAGGCGTTATCGAGTTCTCTGGCAAGCCTCAGGTAATACAGCTGCTCTCCCTGAACCACCATGTTATCCGGATCGCTATCTGCTTCTGCGTCAGGGCCATGCAAAGTGATATGCGCTATCCCTGTAGATCTATTCACGTTGACTTCAACCAGTGAGTAACGTAGCGAACCGTCATCTGCCACAGTTTTATCAAGCGCGCTTAAGCTAATTCCACTTTCAGGTTTAGTTCGTGTGCAGGCTTCTGCGAATGTTTTCGCTTTGGCGGTTACCGATTCGTCGAAGCTTGAGTTTGCGAAAACTTCATCAACCAGGCGCCAGTCGACAGCCCGCTGCCCTTTTATTCCTTCTTCCAGCGAACAAAAGATGTCTGCTCTGTCTCGACGGACTTTGCGTTTGTCAGTGATGCGTGTCAGCCCGCCGGTACCGGGTAATACGGCGAGCAATGGCACTTCAGGTAACGCCACCGCAGAGGTGCTGTCATTGGTTAACATGATGTGATTGCACGCCAGTGCCAGTTCGTAGCCACCGCCAGCACATGACCCTTTTACCGCAGCGATATATTTTTGACCGGAGTCAGTTTCTGCATTTTCAAAGGTATTGCGGGTTTCATTGGTAAACTTGCAGAAGTTGACCTTATGACTGTGCGAGGCACCGCCAAGCATACGAATGTTAGCCCCCGCGCAGAATACCTTTTCTTTTCCGGAGCGCATCACCACCACTTTGACTTCCGGGTGCTCAAAACGCATGCGCTGAACAATATCGGCAAGCTCAATGTCAACACCAAGATCGTAGGAATTGAGCTTGAGCTTGTATCCGTCAAACAAGCCGGCGTCTTCATCAACATCCATAATCAGATTGGCGATGGCACCGTCATATTCCACACGCCAGTGCCGGTACTGCGACGGGTCGGTTTGAAATTCAATACCACTGGAGCCCATGGCCTGCCCTTGTGTATGTGTAGATGTTCTTTTAGGCACTATATTGCTCGATTCCTGCCACGTAAAGAATATTCGAGTAATATGTTACAAATTATGCACTATAATGCATTAAATGATCGCCCAAACAGCCTTTCAGGTGATCGCTGCATCGCCTCCGCATGTAGCGTTTGTGCATGTCGGGCTATTTTTTCAGCGGCGCTGTGTTGTCCCATTTTGCGCTTTAACGCCGCATTGGCCTGCTGAATAACAGACTGAACATACAACTTTTCGGGGGAGTTGGGCGGGCACGCCATCCACAGGGATTCGAACAGTTCATGCGCCTCCCAGAAATACCCTTCCTGTAAAAAAGCCATGCCGTGTTGCCACGCTGCCGTTTCAGGCAGGTTGTTCAACGCACACGACACAACACCGGTTTTCAGGAAATCAAATAAATCCTCCGCGTGCCGCGGGGTTACACCGGGCACGTAGGCGTGAGGCGGACGCCAGTTTTCAGAGTTACTCACCACAGGATTGCCACACCTGACCATTCAATCAAAGGCTCCAATCGTGTTGAGCCGCTGACAGAATTCATCTATCGAATCCAGTGACAACCCGGGTTGTTCACTGTGCGGTGAGTGACCGCAGTTTTCGAGCAAGACCTGCTCATACGGGGCATAACAACGCGACTGTATTTCGGCAAGTTGTGCCTGCGATCCGTACTGGTCATTCACACCCTGCATCCCCAGTATGGGTACCCTGAGGTAGTCAATCACCTCACTGACATTCCAGTCGGTAAATGCTTCTGACAACCAGGCGTCGTGCCATCCGTAAAAGGCACAATCAACATGTTTGTGATATCGAGACAACTTTTGTTTGAGTTCACCATGCCGGTATTCGTGCCCGGCATGCGCTATTGCGTCAATAGAAATCGGTTCTGCAAAAAAGTGCGGTGCCATCAGAACGACACCACGCACGGTAAAATCCTGCACCGTACCGGCATAGATCGCCGCAATGGTTGCTCCATCTGAGTGCCCCACCAATACACAACGCTTTACTCCGGCAGCTTTTAACACCTGCGGAAGTATCTGCTGCGCCTCAATGGTCATGTAATCTACAGGCCTTGGCAACGACACGGCATCTGACAGGCCGTAACCCGCACGCGAATAAGCCAGCACAGCAAAACCGGTACGCTCAGCAAGTTGCTGTGGAAAGCTCCGCCATAAAGCCACACAACCCAGCCCCTCGTGCAACAACACCAATGTGTTTTGCTGTGAAGGATCACCACAGCACTGCCACTCTAACGCTGTACCAGCAACATTAAAGTGACCCTGAGTTTTGGTATGGTGCAACTTCTGAATTTCCTCAGGCAGAATCGCTGTCTGATTGGCGAAGTTTGAAACGCTGTATTTTACCGGTTGCCGTTTTAGGTAATTCAGTAACAAACTCAATCCAGCGCGGGTATTTCCATTTACCGATTTTGTCTTTTACGGTGTCTTTTAACGCAGTCTCGAGACCGGTGGCATCTGTATCTTGCTGCAGCACAATAAACGCCTTTGGTTTTTCAAGGCCATCGTTGTCTTTCATAGACACTACTGCCGCTTCAAGCACAGCACTATGGGACACCAGTGCCTGCTCTACTTCAAACGGACTGACCCAGATACCCGACACTTTAAACATATCGTCGGTTCGACCGCAGTACAGGTAGCGCCCCTGGTCGTTTATCTCGTACTTATCACCGGTTCGAGTCCACTCACCCTCGAAAGTCTGGCGGGTTTTTGCACGCTGATTCCAATAGCCTTCGGCAGAGGAATCTCCCTTTACCAATAACTCACCGACTTCACCGGGTTTGATTTGTGTGCCGTTTTCATTGACACATTTGACTTCATAGCCCGGCACCGCCACCCCGGAGGTACCGTACTGAACATCACCGGGACTGTTCGATAAAAAGATATGTAGCATTTCGGTAGAACCCACACCATCGAGAATGTCTACACCAATCAGGCTGTGCCAGCGCGTGCCGATGTTTTCCGGCAACGCTTCACCGGCTGAAATGCATAGCCGCAAACGGTGGTCGGGCACACCGTGTTGTTCAAGGTGTGCCAGAGTTGCCGCATACAACGTAGGAACGCCACAGAATATTGTTGGTTGTTCTGCCGTAACAATATCGACAACCACATCCGGCGTCGGGCGGCCATTAAACAGTACCGTGGTAGCGCCAACCGACATCGGGAATGTCATCGCGTTACCGAGGCCATACGCAAAGAATATTTTGGCCACCGAAAAAACCACGTCGTCTTCGCGAATGCCAAGCACACGGGCACCGTAAGTATCAGCGGTTGCCTTTAGCGCGCCGTGCACATGACGTACGCCTTTGGGCTGACCGGTTGACCCCGACGAATACAACCAGAACGCGCACTCATCACTACTCACCTCCACCGTCGCAACTGCCTCTGCACCATTGATAAAGTCGTTGTAGTTTAAAAGGCCAGGCGGAGTGTTTTCGCCAATGAAAATAATTTTACGTAAGTGTTCACATCGTTCTGCTGCAGGTTTGACTACTTCCCAAAGCTCTGCCGATACCACAAGGCAACATGCTCTGCTGTCTTGCAGAATAGTTTCGTACACCTCCGTGGAAAGCAGCGTATTAATCGCCACCGGTATGACACCGCCTTTTAAGCCACCCCAGTAAATCTCCGGGTACTCAATCTGGTCGAGCAGCAGACAGGCGATACGCTCTTCGCGATGGATCTCTGCACGTGCAAACGCACCGGCTACCTGTGATGAGCGTGCAGACAACTGCTGATAGGTGATTGACCGTTTGTTTCCGAAGGCCTCGCGGAACGCGATGTTCTCTCCACGCCCTTCATTGCTATGGCGATCAACAAACCAGGTGGCCGCATTGTTTTGCATATTATCCTCTCGCTCACACGCACTGGGCGCCAGGCAAATGATAACCGCTTTGGCCGCGCGACGTCGACGAATTACAAATCGTGCAGAAACGGCAGTCAAACGCTTCGCATGACAATTTATAACAGTCAGTGATCTACAGTACCTATACACTCCGCGCCGACTGAAATCAGGAATACACCCTTGCAACGCCTACCACTCCTCGCCGTACTGTACTTTTGCTGTGCAATTAATCCATCTTCAGGTGCAACCCATCCCGATTGCACAAGCGCCTCCAGCGATTCCGACGGTGATGGCTGGGGATGGGAAAACAACACAAGCTGCCGCGTTGTTATTGATGTTAATCCGACCGCGCCAACCGTGCCTGCCTGCACCAATGCCGCCAGCGACCCCGATGGTGATGGCTGGGGATGGGAAAACAATCAGAGCTGTCGCGTTGACCAGACCAGCCCGACCATTCCCACAAATAACCCGGCACCGGACAGCACAACACCTGACTGCACCAGCGCGCAAAGCGATCCTGACAACGATGGCTGGGGATGGGAAAACAACCGTAGTTGTCGAGTGACTACAGCCACCCCGACTCCAGTCACACCGACACCCAATCCAGTCACCCCGACACCCGCTCCAGTTGCGCCCGAACGAATCGTTATGGCGGTTGGTGATTCCATTACACACGGATTCAGAGGCAATGCTTCGTATCGTAAACCACTGGTACAACTGCTAAACAACGCAGGCTGCAAATACAAACTTGTCGGCTCCCAGACAACCACTTTCGGCAGTAACGTGTTTACCGCGCCACACGAAAGTTACAGTGGACAAAAGGCCGATCATTTTCTCACCGGTCAAACGACCTCTTCCGGTGTGAACCGCGGCATTGCACACAGCATGGCAGCGTACAACCCGGACGTTGTTCTGCTGCACATTGGCAGCAACGATATGAAAACCGATACCGTCGACAGCACGTTGTCAGAGATAGATCAGATTATTTCACTAATTCACCAGCACAACAACGCAGTAGAAATATTGGTTGCCAACCTGGTTCCGTGGTTACGCGATGATGCAAGAACCAAAGTACAACAGCTCGGCACCAGAATAGAAGCCTATGTGGCACAGCTTGGCTCGCCGCTGGTGCGACTGGTCGATGTGAGATCAGGCTTTGCAGATAACATGCTGAACAGCGATCAGATACACCCCAATGCCAGCGGGGAAGCTCATATTGCCGATGCATTTTTCGATGTGTATGACAGCGCGGGCCTTTGTCAGTAGCAGTGCACCGGTAATTATCCGATCTACCTGCCCCGTGTATCATAGCGTCATCTTTTATGATGCACGGGAAGTATCTTAGCCACCTTCCCCTACCGATACCTTACTCGTGACCCCGACTTCTGTAAAAGCCAGCACCAGTGTCACCTTCTGCACACTGATCGCACTGGCTGGTTTCGCTACCTTTTCGATTCATGATGCATTGATTAAAACACTGCAAGCCTACTCGTTATTTCAGATAGGCTTTTTTGCGGTGTTGTTCAGCTTTGTGCCTTTCACTCTGTTTATTGCTGTTCAACGCGAACAAATCTTACTGCGTCCAAACCAGCCAAAGCTGGTTGCTGTGCGGTGTGTGTCGATATTCGGATCGATGGTTTGTGCTTTTTATGCGTTTAAGTCATTGCCGTTGGCACAAGCCTACGCCCTGATATTTGCAGCTCCGCTGCTGATTACCATTCTGGCCATACCCGTGCTTAAGGAGCGCGTTAAATGGTATCGCTGGATGGCGATTATTATCGGGTTTATGGGTGTGGTCATAGTGCTTAACCCGGGTACGCAGGCAATGACACCCGGCCATGCAGCCGGTATGGCTGCAGCGTTTTTCAGTGCGACTACTGCCGTTATTACCCGCAAAATCGGCAGCGGCGAAAGCAGTCTGACACTGATTGTCTATCCGTTACTGGTTAATCTGTCCATCTGCGCACTGGCCATGGTGTGGGTTTACCAGCCTATGTCCGGCCAGACTCTGGCAATTATGTGCAGTATTGGTTTACTTGCAGTGCTTGGCCAGGCGATGTTAATTTTTGCCTACCGCAATGCACCGGCGCAGTACATTGCACCGTTCCAATATAGCCAAATGCTGTGGGCGGTTATTATTGGTGCGCTGTTCTTTAACGAATCCCCTGGCACAAATGTATGGCTGGGGTCTCTGGTGATTATCTTGTCCGGTGTGATGATCGTCTGGCGCGAGCTTACTACTTCTTCCACTAAGCCAATTCTAAGCACACGCAACTTCCGCGTTGTGTCCGGGCCTGCCGCCTATAGCTCTGAAACTGATGAACAGCGTATCGATGAAACCCCGAACCCTGAAACGCGTGCGACTGATTAAACCTCGTGTTGAGACGGGCAGATCAGATCAATATTGCTAACCTGCTTCCTGCTGTACAAAAAACGAAGCGCCTTTTGGTATTTGCGGTAGCTCAAGCTGGTAATCTATCGAACGTACCTGACCTGTCGCTTCACCCTTAACTACCATTCCTTCAAACTTGTTGGGCATTGGATTCGGTGAATAAGGCACCGCATCTTCGGCAGAGTAAACTGCAATAAACAAGGTTCGCGGTGCGTTTGACAAGTTGGGTGCCGAGCCATGTAAAAGACGCGTGTGCATCAGACACACAGAACCCGCCGGACCTTTGCACTTGACCGCATTTTTCTGACAGTCGCCAGCAACGCCTTCATCTACTGCACCGGTGAATTTCCCATCGTGCCAGAGACTGTGAATATCGCCGGTGTGCGAGCCGGGCAGCACTTCAAGCGGACCGTTTTCATCAGTCACTTCATCAACCATCAACAACGCGGTGATCAGATCGTCGTTGCTGTGCGGCGTAAACGGAAAATCCTGGTGCCATTTGACGGCTGTTTTTCCACCGGGCAGTTTTGAGTTGATTTTGCTGTGATGAAACTTGATGTTGGGGCCAATCAGATCGGCGACCATTTGCGTCATTCGGCTACCGGTCATTGCCTGATAGTACGCCTCTGAAACCTCGACCGGTCCATTAACACGCCGAAGTGCCGGCACCTCGGCGGTGTGTCCTGACTCGACATCAAATCGCGGCCGCCCGTCTATAGCCTCTCCATAGGCCTCCTGGTGGTTGCGGCTTTCTTCAACCCAGCCATTAAAATCATCGCGCAACGCCTGCAGGGATTCCGCATCTACGGCATTTTCTACCACGAGATAACCATGCTCGTTGAAAAATTCAATTTGTTGCGGAGTAAGCGTTGCCATGCGATTTTCCTGTTGTGTGGAAGCCGTAGCGAACCCGCCGGTTGTCTGCAGACATCGGCAATCCTATGATAGGTCATGTCATCCAGCACCATCAACCAGCCGGGCGATCCGGGAAACGCCTTCCACCCGACTATTCGCGACTGGTTCGCGAGTAATTTCGCCACACCCACGGCAGTTCAGCACGCGGCCTGGCCGGTCATTGCCAGTGGCGAACACGCGTTGATTACCGCCCCCACCGGCAGCGGTAAAACGCTGACGGCGTTCCTGTGGTCTCTAAATTGTTTTGCCAGCGGGCACTGGCAACCCGGTGCTACCCGGGTTATTTATATTTCGCCGCTTAAAGCACTTAACAACGACATCCAGCGCAACCTGCTCAGCCCGTTAAAGGCGTTGCAAAGTACCGGTGATTTTCCAACGGTGCGAGTTCAGACGCGCTCGGGCGACACCAGTCAAAGTGACCGGCAGCGTATGTTGCGCAAACCACCCGACATACTGATCACAACCCCGGAGAGTTTCTCGCTGCTGCTGACCACCACTCGCGGCCGGCAGTCGCTGAGCACGGTGGAAACGCTGATCATTGATGAGGTGCACTCTATGGTCGACAACCGCAGAGGGGTGTCTCTGATGGCCTGTGCAGAAAGACTGCTTGAAAACACCGGTCAGCTGCAGCGTATTGCCTTGTCCGCAACCGTAAATCCGCTCGATGCGGTAGCACGCTATGTCGGTGGTTATGATGAAAGCGGAGTGCAGCGCCCCGTCTCTATTGTTAACCCGCCCACCGAGAAAAAAATCTCACTGCAGATTCGCTATACCGAAGAGGTAAAGCACGCCGCAGAGAACGGCACGCCGGTCTGGGACCCACTGGCAGATACTTTTCGTGATCTGGCGCTGGAAAATCGCAGCACACTGTTCTTTACCAACAGTCGCGCAATGGCTGAAAAGATCACGCTTAAAATTAACGAGAAATCTCCAGCCTTGCTGGCCTATGCACACCACGGTTCACTGGCTCGCGAAATACGCACCGAGGTAGAAAAGCGCTTAAAAAATCAGGAGCTTCGGGCAATAGTCGCTACCAGTTCACTGGAAATGGGTATTGATATCGGCAGCCTCGATCAGGTAGTGCTCATGCAATCACCACCGGGCATTGCTGCAACACTGCAACGCATCGGACGCGCAGGTCATGGTGTTGGTGAAACGAGTCGAGGCTTGCTGTACCCGATCCATTCTGCAGACTTTGTAGAAGCAGCCGCACTGTCGGCTGCAACGGTTGCGCGTGATCTGGAACCACTGCAACCGATGACAGGTGCACTGGATATTCTTTCACAGATTATTGTATCGATGTGCGCTAATGAAACCTGGCACGCAGATGATCTGTTTTCAGTTTTAACAAGAGCTGCGCCGTATCACAGCTTATCAAGAGAACACTTTGATCTTGTACTCGACTTATTAGCTGGCAGGTATGCCGGTGTACGCATTCGTGAACTGAAAGCACGCATTGTGTACAACCGCATTGAAGGCACCGTTGACGCCACTAAAAGCGCATTGTTTGCGCTATATAACTCCGGCGGCAGCATCCCGGACCGTGGCTACTACCAGATTCGACACGCTGACTCCGGTGCGAAGATTGGAGAGCTCGATGAAGAGTTTGTCTGGGAAGCCAAAACCGGCGACGTATTTTCACTGGGTACGCAAAACTGGCAGGTTAAACAGATCACTCACAACGATGTGTTTGTCACCACGGCCAAAGAGGGTTTGGCACCGCCTTTCTGGCGCTCTGAACGCTACAACCGCAGCGCCCACTATGCGACGCGTATTGGTGAGTTCTTACAGCGCGCCGAAAGCCACTTTGATACAAACGAAACTGACAAACTCAAACACTATCTGCAACAGGATTTATCATTCGACGCACTGTCAGCAGACAAGCTCATTGAATACCTGCACAGACAACGAGAAGCCAGCCGATCAGCACTGCCTCACCGCCACCATATTTTAGTTGAGTTAATAGCATCCGGCCCCGGTGGTTATCGCGGTCCGGACAATCAGCAACAGCTCGTGATACATACGCACTGGGGTGGCAAGCTCAATCATCCATGGGCATTGGCATTGCAATCGGCATGGAAGCAAGGTTACGGTGA
>CALHCI010000112.1 GCA_937931165.1 uncultured Granulosicoccaceae bacterium | reverse complement strand
AAGGCGATGACGGTTTGAAATAATACGAACCGCCAATACCACCTATACCAGCAAGCACCATGTACGTGTCTTCTGCTGTCACTTGTGAATCAAACCACGATGCATTTCTGATGTAGTACAGCGAGAACTGCTCTGTAAATCCACCACCAATTTTGAACGAGCTTGCGAATCCGCCGGCAGATTCGGATCGGTTAGCACCAAAACTCGGGTTGCTTTCGACACTGACACCGTGAATGCTACCCCCGATGCTGACTAAAAAACCTTACGGCTGTTGTCAAAGGCAAACGCACGAAATTACTATTCAACCGCTTGATGGTATGGCTTTACCAACGCAGAAACATATGCCATTGGAAAAGTTCCTGGGTATTGTTAAACCATCATTGGCAGATCAGGGCGAGAACCTACTCTATTTTGAGTTTGCACCAGGCAGTGGCGCTTTTCACAAGCTATCCATCGACGGCATTGCATCCTGTAACCACCGGTTGCAAGACCAAGCGCGGTACTGTGAATTGCTATGATTCCGGTCAGCCCGGCACTGGCGTCATGGACAAAGACAATCTGTTCGTGATGATCAAACGATGGATGACTGAATACACTGACCAACTGTCCGTACTCTTAAGATTAAGTGAATAGATGCCTCACTACCGGCAATAGTCTATTGTAGACTTAATCAGAGTAGATCGTCGGTGAATTAACAAAAGAAGGCTTAGCTTGCCTTGCGCTCTGATCCGGTGGTAAGCGGATTGGTCAGGTATGAGTTGAGCATGGCGAGCAGCGTGGTTTTATTAATTGGCTTGGTCAGGTAGCCATCCATACCTGCTTCACGACAGACGTCATCATCACCTTTCATTGCGTTGGCGGTTAACGCCACAATCGGGCACCGTTCGAGGCGTTGTGCGATTTCGTAGTCACGTATTAAGCGGGTCGCCTGCAGCCCGTCTACTTCAGGCATTGACCAGTCCATCAGTACCAGTGCCGGGTTGAGTTGTTCGAATTTTTGTACAGCAATTTTGCCGTTGTCTGCAAACTGAAGATCCAGTGCATATTCTTCGAGCATTGATTCGATGATCAGCTGATTGATGTCGTTGTCTTCGGCAATCAGTATCACCGGCCTGTCTGTTCCAGGCCTTGATCCTGGGCCGGACTGCAAAACCGTAAATACCGATGATTCAATCACCTCACCATTACCGGAGTCAGCCACTTCGGGCACACTAACCGATAGAACCGACATAATGCTTTGACGCAACAACTCGGATTTAGCAGGCTTTAGCAATAGCAGATCAACACCCTGGTCGCGCAATTCCTTTTCACCCAGTGATAATTCTTCAGATGAATACAAAATAATTGGCAGCGTGGCATAAGCGGTTTGCTGTTTAATTTTACCCACCAGTGTCAGACCATTCATTTCCGGCATTTTAAAATCAATAATGGCAAAACTAAACTGTTGATCCGGATCTTTAAGTATCTGCAGCGCTTCTAATGCCGATGCCGCACTTTGTACTTTAACACCCCAGATTTTTAGCCGATCGCTCAGTACTCGCCTGTTGAGACTGACATCATCAACCACCAGGCAACGAAGCCCGTCAGCTGACAGCGGTGTTGCAAGTTCTGCCACCTCTTTGCGAGATACACTTTGCGACACCTTAAACCGCACGACAAAGGTCGACCCCTCACCGGGCACAGAGGTCACGTCAATACTACCATCCATTAGCTGAATCAGTTTTAGCGCAATGGCAAGCCCGAGACCGGTACCTTCAAATTCACGGGTACTGGCACCTTCTACCTGTTCAAAAGCTGAAAAGATTGACTCTATTTTTTCCGGTGGGATACCAATACCGGTATCAGCAATGGTGATTGTCACCTGGCACTGATCAGTGTCGGGCAATGGCTCGAGCTGGGTTGCCATATGCACAGTACCGTCTTTGGTAAACTTTACCGCATTACCAAGTATGTTAGTCACCACCTGCCGGATGCGACCTGCATCACCAATGAAATCTGTGATCGAAACTTCCGGATAATCAAATACAAGTTCTACACCGTTGTTTCTGGCAGGTTTAGATAACAACATCACGACATCCTCAAGTGCGGCATGCAGATCAAAATTGTCTTTGTCCAAAACTACCTTACCGGCCTCCACTTTGGAAAAGTCTAAAATATCATTGATGATTGTCAGCAGAGCATTGCCCGACTGAGAAATGGTGGTTGCATAGACGTGCTGCTTTTTGTCCAGTGGTGTGTCAACCAGCAACTCTGACATTCCAATGATTCCATTCATCGGTGTACGAATTTCATGACTCATATTGGCCAGAAATTCAGACTTGGTACGGGTGGCGTCTTCAGCAATTTGAATCGCCTTTTGCAGCTCACGGTGTGGTCTGACCAACAGCGGCCCACCCAATAGATAAATAATACCGAATGACACTAACAAGCTGGCACAGACCGCCAGCAACACCTGTTTAACCAGCGCCTGCCTGCTTTCAATGAGCAACTGCCGGCTGGCAGAGAGTTCAACTACCAACGGTGTCCCACGCACAACATGTCTGATCGGCGCATCACTCATAGCCGACGACTCCGGTCTTAGTGCAACCAGTTCTACCGTGCGGTCTCCGGTATCACCAAGTAATAACCCCGGTCGAATCAATGTGCTGACGGCAATACTGCCAATCAGTTGCTCGTTGCGATAAAACGGTGCGAATACCGCGACCTTTGCAATCACACCCTGCGATATCAACTCGACTTTGACTGACTGACTTTTATTCTGCAACGCGGCAAGTGCCAAATAGTTAACCGACTGTTCTTCAATAGCATCAGCGAATGAGAACTGGTCAATTCGCGTACCGCGATATTGCAACAGTGCGGTGGTATCTGTGTCCAGCAGTACAATTTCGCGCTCCCCCCCTGTTAGGTCGCGGTCACTGAGCCGGGCTGCCAGCAACGCTTCATTGACCGGAGGATTTTCGATCAATGACAGTACCTCTTCACTGGCTTGCAGATCTGCGATGCCGGACTTTAATGTATCCAGGGTGGTTTCAACCTGCCTTGCGAGCAGGCGGGCCTGCGTAGAGGATGCCTGCTCCTGAATCACGGAGATTGACTTTCCCGCTGCCCACCACACCGTGGTACCACTGATTACCACCGCTATGACCATGGCAATCAACAAAAATACAAAAAATAATCTGGCCGCAGCCCAGGGTACCAACCTGCTGCTCAGGTTGTTATAGAATATCAGCAGCACATCTGACTCCGTTGTAATTTCGCGTTTTAACACGTACCCATCACGGAACTGTATCGACTTGGTTATGTGATGAAAATCTCAACGTGAATTGGCTTCAACGGCCGCTAATCTGGAATCATGAGTTCTGTTATTGTCCCTTTAGAAAAAGCTTTATCGCTGTCTCATGCAGGCTCTGAACACGCTGGCAAGTCAACTCAAATGAAACCAGATTTGAGATTAATTGCGGTAGCAAACAGGCATTAACGTTCGTGGTCAGGCTGATCATTGTTGTGATCTGCCAGCCTGTCGATTTCTTCCATCACAGCCGGTGGCAACGCGCCAAATTCCAAGTGCCGCAGCAAGTCCCTCTACCTGGTGTACCGTGCGTGCACCGGGAATTGGAATATTAGGTTCACCTTTTGCCCACAGCCAACCGAGCGCACCCTGTACGGCAGTCCTTCCATCAGTTTGCAAAAGCTCTCGCACCGCATTGAACCGCTCCAGATATTCTCTGTTGGGTTTACCATTGCGAAAATACTGCAGCCACATCTGACTGGTAGAACGTATGTCGTCAGCCTGCATAGCTTCGGTTGGTGTGTACTTACCCGATAGCAGCCCCATGGCAAGCGGTGAACGAATCAGCGCATAGGTGTTGCTACGCTGCAGTGCCCGCTGTATTCGCGGTGCATCACACAACACATTCATGGCATGCTCTACCGCAACAAACCCGGTTCGATCAGTCATTGCCTGAACACTAGCGGTAAAGTCTGTACTCCAGCCATAACTTTTAATCTTGCCCGCCTTGCGAGCTTTTTCCATTTCATCAAACAACGGCGCCGCCTGATCCACTGGCAAACTGTTCTGATGCAGCAGTAGCAGATCGATGGTTTCCCGTTGTAAGCGGCTGCAGCATCTCTCTATTGCAGGCAACACTTGCCCGGGCAACACTTCGTCTCCACAAAGTTGCTTGCTCGCTTCATCAATGGCGATTCCGATTTTAGTTACAATCTGTACCTCCGCATTATTGCTCAACGCCCGTGCCAGTAATCTTTCCGAATGTCCGGCACCATAGGCTGCTGCGGTATCGAAAAGCGTAATCCCGTTGGCAACTGCAGCATGGATGGCACGTATCGACTGCTTGTCATCGGTATTCGCATACCCCAGTGTTTCACCAGTGGCAGAAAACATTGCGCCACCTATCGGCCAGCAACCCAGTCCCAGTGGTGATATTTCAGTATCGAGAAATTTCATGATATGACCCTCTGTTGGTTTTGCCATATCTGATCATCTAACGATTGCGCTATAAACGGTTTTGAATGTAACGTGCATTTCATGAGTGAAACGAACTTCGATTGGGACGATCTGCGTCTGTTTCTGGCGGTGGCAAGATCAGGCGGTCTGGCCGCCGCTTCTCTGGTGACCGAAAAAAGCGCACCGACTCTGGGGCGGCGTATGATTGCGCTCGAGCGCCGACTTGGCCTGGAGTTGTTTGTACGGCAGGCACGGGGTTACACACTGACCGAAAGCGGCAACGCATTACTGCACACTGCATTGTCACTCGAGAACACCATACAGCCGGTCATCACTGAGGCAAATACGCAAACTACAAGGCGGGTAAAAATATCAGCAGGTTCGTGGGTATCGATGTTCCTTAGCCGGAACATCAGTCGTCTAACCAATAACAAATCAATAGTACTGCAGTTTATCGCCGCAGATCACGTACTCGATATCGCCCACAGAGAAGCAGTTATTGGCATCAGGAATAAACGCCCGGAAAGCACTGGCCTTGCCGGAAGACAGATTAATCAGGTTGAATTTGCAGTTTACGCCAAAGATGAAAACGTTGTGGACTGGGTGCAAGTGATTGGATCGACACCTTCGGCCCGCTGGACCCGGCAACAATGCAATGAGTCACCGGCTGTTGAAGTGACCAGTCCGCGCAATGCACTGGACATTGCGCTTACAGGCACTGCAAAAGTGGTATTACCCACATTTGTTGGTGATAGTGCAGACGGACTGGTACAGATATCAGACAACATACCCGAGCTTACACATACGCAGTGGCTGGTAACACACCATGAAGACAGACATCAGCCCGAAGTACGTTTTGTCATAGAACAATTAGCAGTTATTCTGGCTGAATGACAGACCATACTTTGAATCGATTTGATCGCGTTACCTCGCTGTTACTGTTACTGCAAACACGATCTGTAGTCACCGCGAAATTTTTAGCCGGGCACTTTAATGTTACTGAACGCACGATCTACCGGGACATAAGAACACTTGAAAACGCCGGCGTGCCTATCGGCTCAGAAGCCGGTGTCGGTTATTTTCTTGAGCAGGGCTATCGATTGCCACCGGTAAGTTTCACACTCGATGAAGCGGCATCACTGCTGCTTGGTGAGAAACTGCTGGCCACCAGTCTTGACACAGACTCGTTAAAGGATTTTAAACAGGCGCTTAACAAAGTCAGGGCAGTGATCGACAAATCAGACAAGGACTACTTAAGCTCACTGGACGCCGATATTGAAGTGATACCCACCGGCAGTCATTTTCCGATCGATGAAACCACAGACACCAACCAGGCGGACAATACTGAAAATGCCAATACTGATCAATCTGTCCGTAAAGCACAAAGCAGTGATCACTGGCTGCGGGAATGCCGCACCGCGCTGGTGCGCCGGCAGGTAATAGAAATTGAATACAGACCGCTTAACACAGAGGCAAACAACACCAGACAGCTGGAACCGATCGGGCTTTTTTACTATAGCTGGCACTGGCATTTAATTGCCTGGTGCCGGTTGCGGGAGGACTATCGGGATTTCAGGCTGGACCGGATCAGCGCTTTACAGCTACTTTCAGAACAGTTTGCACGCCACAGCGGCGTTGCACCGCCAATGACATTAGTCGGTGTCAACAGACTTGCGATTAAGGAACTGATGTTTGAAATTGAAGCCACTGCGGCAAGCTAACGACAGCGCTGCATACGGATGGCAGATTCACCGCTGCCATCCGCTTCTTACCTAAAATATGGCGAATAACACCACCAGCGCTAGCAAGACATTGCTCACAAACCCGACAACGTAACTAATGGTTCTTGGACCTGACGCCACAGCACCAATGCCCTGTGCATAGATAAACCAGTGTATAAGCCGTGCAATCACATGCACCATGGCCAGCAGATTAACCAGACTGACACTGGCACCAACCAGTATTCCTGCAAACACACTTGCAGCAAAAGGGCTAAAATTCTCTATCGAGTTCTGGTGAACGCGATACAAGCGCCACGGTAGTTCTTTGTGATTGCCATCTACCGTTTTACCAGGCGTACCCTTGTGTTTTAACAGATTAACGAAAGTTGAGATAAAGCTCTGCGCACAAACTGCCAGCACCAGAATCATTAGCCACAACAACGCGGTTGAATAGGGTTGCAGGGATTCGAGCATCATGACCTCCTTTCAGAAAAGACTCAGGCACCACAATAACACACTCCAACGTTATTACACTTGACCAGACACTGCACCCGCTACTGACCGATATGTTGGTCATCAGGTTTTGATGCTTCCGGATACATGGTGGTGGCTTCAGGAGTGAGGTTGGCCGACACAGCCACTGCTGCAGCCCGATTCTCTGTCACCACCGGGCTATGCCACAACCGGAACAACGCCGTCATGCCGGTTAACACGGCAATCACTGACAGTAGATAAAAAACGCCTTCAGGACCAAACTTCTCAATAGCAAATCCACCCAGTGTCGGGCCGAGCGTCATACCGGCTGCCAGTATCAATACCAGAGTACCACTTGCCGCCACAACCTGTGACCGGTTGAGATGGTCATTCATATGCGCCATACAAATCGAATACACCGGCAAGGTAAGACCGCCGAGTAATCCGATTAACAGATATAACAACAACAGATGATCAGCAGGCCTATTCAGCGTCGCCAGGACAATACATACGGGAATTGACAATGCGGGCACACCGGCAATAAGCAGCCTGCGATCCATCAGTTCTGAAAGTCTGCCCAGCGGAAACTGAAACAGCATACCGCCTCAGCCCGAGTGAGTGGCGGTCAAAAAACCCGGTCTGAATCTGCCGGGCGCGCGACGCCGGTAAGCGTCATGCGCTTGCCAAACTCGAATTAACTAATGCTGCATGATGCGGCCGGTTTCTTCATCCGTAAAGTGCACCAT
>CALHCI010000111.1 GCA_937931165.1 uncultured Granulosicoccaceae bacterium | reverse complement strand
TTTTACCGTAATACGTGAATATAACCCGCAGGGAAACACCAGTGCTGCTCTTGGTTTACTGAATACATTTGTTGTCGGATCGGGGGCGGTGATGCAGCCGCTAATAGGAGCGGCACTTGACCGCGGCTGGCAGGGAGGAATGCTTGAGGGTGCGCGCATATACAACGCAGAAAATTACCACAGTGCGTTTCTGCTGTTGGTTGCTGCAAATGTCATGGCAGTGCTTTGCTGTCTGGTACTAAAGGAACCACACGCCAGCAGTTAGTGTGTGTGTCGTGAATTACAGAGAGGACAAGGGAGTTTACGGCGTCGCTGCAGGCGACAAAACACGTGTGTTCGTCGTCTGTGATTGAGACTTTCCTGTAAACTACCCGACATGAACGTTCTCTGGATAATGGCCGACCAGCTGCGGTGGGATTACCTCAGCTGCTACGGTGCAAAACACATCAGTACCCCGAACCTCGACTGGCTGGCCAGTCAGGGGGTGCGTTTTAATCGGGCTTATGTGCAGGCACCTGTCTGCGGGCCCAGCCGAATGAGTTTTTATACCGGGCGTTATGTTCGAAGCCACGGGGCTACCTGGAATGGCTTTCCGCTGCGAGTCGGTGAACCAACACTGGGTGATCACTTAAGACAATCGGGTGTCAAATGCTCGCTGGTAGGCAAAACACACATGACGCCGGACCGCGAGGGCATGCAGCGTCTGGGTATAGCACCGGAAAGTACAATAGGAGCACTGGTCAGTGAATGTGGCTTTGAAGTGTTTGTTCGTGACGACGGTACAAACCACAGTGATTACCCTAACCGACATGCGGAAGACTACGATCAGTATTTGCGTAAACATGGTATGGACGGTGACAACCCGTGGGAAGAGTGGGCCAATACCGGTATTGCCAGTGACGGTAAATTAGTTTCAGGCTGGATGCTTGAGAATGCTTCGGTTGCAGCACGTGTACCGAAAGAACATTCCGAAACTGCGTGGCTGACTACCAGAGGCATTGAATATATTGAGTCACAGGGTGAAACACCGTGGCTTTGTCATTTAAGTTATATCAAGCCTCACTGGCCGTATATGGCACCTGAACCATACAACCGGCTGTACAATTCTGCAGACTTGCCACCGGTAAACCGCAGTGATCTTGAGAAAAATACTGATCACCCGTTTCTGCAAGCGTGGATAAACATGCGTGTCAGTCAGAGTTTCTCGCGTGATGAGATCAGGCATACTGTCGCACCGGTTTACATGGGGCTGATCAAAGAGCTCGACGATCAACTCGGGCGGTTATTCGATTACCTTAAATCCAGCGGTAAGCTTGAAAACACCATGGTTGTTTTCTGCTCTGATCATGGCGATCACATGGGAGATCACTGGCTAGGTGAGAAAGATCTGTTTCACGATTGTTCTGCACGGGTCCCCCTTATCATTTATGACCCGCGGGAAAAGGCTAACAGCACACGTGGCACTTCTGTTGATCAACTGGTTGAAGGTATTGATCTCGCGCCGACGTTTATCGAATACTTTGGAGGTGAAGTTCAACCGCATGTCATTGAAGGACGTTCGCTTGAACCCTGGTTGCATGGAGACACCCCGCCATGGCGCAGCTATTGTGTGTCAGAGTACGACTATGCAACCAGAGATGCCAGAGTGGCGCTTGGCATAGATCAAAACGATGCGCGGCTGGCGATGATCTTTGACGGCCGCTTCAAGTATATTCATGTCGAGGGAATGCGCCCGCTATTGTTCGATTTGGAAACAGACCCTGAAGAGGTGGTAGAACTGGGTGCAAACCCGGACTATGCCGATCATATAAAAAGGCTTGCGGCACTACATTTTGAATGGAGCCGTCAACACCATACCCGTACCACACTGAGCGCTGACACGATAGAAAAAATGACCGCCGCCAGAGAGCCTCCGGGAATTCTAATAGGCTATGCCAACCGGAAAGAGCTTGAGGATGACGGACTGACTATGCCACCGCATGCAGAACGGTAATGAGTCGGAAAAATGTTGTCCTGGCGGTAAGTTGGTAGAGTCAGTGTGTAGGACAATACGCCCCGTGTACAGGTCACTATTGGTTAAGATTGTTGCCTGACTATCCGGAGATGGGCTATTAACTCACCCGCAAATACGCCTGCGAATCTGTTGGTCATCATGTCTGACGAGCATCGCAAAGATGCTATGGGCTGTGCCGGCCATGCACTAGTCAAAACACCCAACCTCGATGCACTCGCTGCCAGAGGTGCAATGTTTACGAATGCCTATACGCCTTCGCCAATGTGTGTCCCGGCACGCGCCAGTGTGGCCTGTGGAGATTACGTGCACAAAACCGGACACTGGGATAGTGCCACACCGTACGATGGTAAAATCACAAGCTGGATGAAGCAATTACGTGAGCAGGGCGTGCCGGTCACATCGATTGGTAAATTGCATTTCAGGTCTGCGGAAGATGATAACGGATTTACTGAAGAGCTATTGCCAATGCACGTAGTTGGTGGTGTGGGCTGGCTTGTCGGTCTGTTGCGAAAGAATACACCTGCCTACAATGCTGCTGCAGAACTGGCGGGTGACGTAGGTATAGGTTCAAGTAGCTATACCGAATACGATCTTAAAATTACTGAAGCTGCCGAAATCTGGCTGCAATCCAAACGTGATTCGAAAAGTCCATGGGCGGGCTTTGTGTCAATGGTCAGCCCGCACTATCCGTTGACTTGTCCGGCCGAATACTACCACCTGTACAATCCGGACACGGTGGATTTGCCAGTCGGTTATGAAAACCGCCTGCGTCCCGATCACACCGAATTAAACAATGTTGTCGACTTCTTCGATTACGACCGCTATTTTGATGAACCGAAAATGCGCCAGGCAAAGGCGGCCTACTATGGGCTGACAAGCTTTATGGATAACTGCGTTGGCAGAATTCTGCAGGCACTTGAAGATAGCGGCCAGTTAGAAAATACCGTAGTGGTATATGTGTCTGATCATGGTGACATGATGGGAGATCAGGGCTTCTGGACAAAACAGGTCATGTACGAGCAATCTGCAGGTGTGCCCATGATTGCAGCCGGTCCGGGTATACCGCAAGGGCGTCGTGTTTCAACAACAACATCTTTGCTCGATCTGGCTGCAACCGCTATCGAAGTCACGGGTGTCAACCACAGTAGTACCAGTCGCGGGTTGCCCGGGGAGTCATTGCGACAAATAGCCAGCGCCTGCGACAATCCGGATCGTACCGTGTTGAGTGAGTATCATGATGGTGGCTCCACAACTGGTACCTTTATGGTTAGATGGAGCCAATGGAAATACATTTATTACGTTGGTCACGAGGCGCAGTTGTTTAACCTTACTGCAGATCCGGATGAACTGTGCAATCTTGCTGAAGATGAGCTGAGTGATTCAGAGGTACAAAACGCATTAGCAGAGGGCGAAAGACGCTTGCGATTGTTGTGTGACCCCGAAGTGGTGAATGTGCAGTGCTTTACTGATCAGGCACAGCGCATCGCAGAACTCGGTGGTGAAGAAGCCTGCCTGACGGCCAATGTATTCAACCATACACCAACACCCACCTAGCCCTGATTCGGTACCGCGCTGCGTGCCTTGCCGGTGCGCTTTATACCCAGTCTGCGTTCGCGCTCGATAATGATAATTCCCGCAGTGACAATAAGTGCTACACCGGCCATCATAATGCCGGTTGGAAATTCGTCGAATATAAAGTAGCCAACCAGGAGCGCCAGAATTATTGAACAGTACTCAAAAGGGGCAATCACGGCGACTTCAGCGAACCGATAGCTCTCTGTCAGTAAAATCTGGCCGACACCGCCAAGTAATCCGGCGGTTACCAGCATTAGGGTTTCGGTACCGGTGGGTACTTTCCAACCAAAAGGCAGTGTTAACAGTGCAAGCGTGCTGGACATCACGGAGAAGTAAAAAACGATTGAACCGGTTGTTTCTGTCGCGACCAGTTTTCGGGCAAATACCTGTGCGAGTGCCGAGAACATAGCGGCCATAAGTGCTACGAGTGCACCGATGGTTTCTAATCGGCTGGTGACTTCGGCATCAAATACCGTTAAACGCGGTGACAATATCAGCATCACACCAAACAGCCCGAGTAACAGCGCAGAGAACCTTACAAGGCGTATTTTCTCGCCTAAGAACATTGCGGCAAGCATGGTAACCAGTAAAGGCGCTGCGTAACCGATTGCCACGACTTCCGGTAGTGGTAGCAACCCGATGGCCATGAATCCCGAAGCCATGGCACAAGTACCCATGAGCCCGCGCCAGACATGTCCCATCGGATCTTTGGCTTTTAGTTTACCCGGGAAATCTCCACGGATGATCAGCCAGATAATAAGCACCGGGATCGCAAAGAGTGATCGGAAAAAAACCGCTTCACCTGGTGGGATTTCACCAGAGGTCGCTTTGATAAACCCGAACATCGTGACAAAAATAATCACGGACAGGACTTTCAGGGTGATGCCACGGACAGGATTCAAGGAGTCGTCACACAGGATAAGGCAAGGTAGAGTTTACTATAGCAGTCTTGAGCCCGGTGACCTGCAATGGCAAACATGGTACAGAAAAGTGGCCAGGCAGTGTTAAGGCAGCGTGTACTGTTAGTGTGAGAAAAAGCAGGCGACTTTGTGTCCCGCCTCGTTTTCTTCAAGCGGTGGTATCTCCTGATGGCAGCGCGCTTCGGCACGTGGACAGCGGGATGCAAACCGGCATGCCTTCGGCAGATTGATCGGGCTTGGCGGGTCACCGACCAGTCTTACACGTTCAGATCGATTGCGCTTGTTGTTGTGTACGGTCGGTACGGCTTCAAGTAGTGCTTTGGTGTATGGATGCTTCGGGTTTTTAAACAGGGTAACGCGATCTGCCTGTTCAACAATTTGCCCCAGATACATCACGGCTATTTCATCGCAGATATGTTGCACAACGCCTAAGTCGTGTGAAATAAACAGGTAGGTTAAACCGAGTTCCTGCTGAAGGTTAGACATCAGATTGAGTATTTGCGCCTGAATCGCAACATCAAGGGCTGATACCGGTTCATCGCAGACTATTAAATCCGGTCGGGTTGAAAGCGCACGGGCAAGCCCGATTCGCTGGCGTTGTCCGCCGGAAAACTGATGTGGAAACAGATGCTGTTGTTCCGGTCTCAGACCAACCTGGGTAAAAAGTTCTGATACGGCTTCTGCACGTTCCGCCGGTGTACCAATCGACATCAGGTCGAGCGGCTGGCGTACAATTTCTCCGGCTCTTTTACGTGGGTCCAGCGATGAGTAAGGGTCTTGAAAAATGATCTGAAAACGGCTTCTGGCAGCTCGAAGCTCGTCCTTTTCCAGCGCACTGATTTCTGTATCACCCAGAGTTACCGTGCCTGCAGTAATATCAACCAGGCGCATAATAGCGAGCGCGGTGGTGGTTTTACCCGAACCGCTTTCACCGACGACACCAAATGTTTTACCGGCTGGAATGGTAAACGACACACCGTCAACTGCATGCACAGTTGGCTTCTTGCCAGGCAGTATTTTTTTGCCGCCGCCAAAGTGAACCTTTAAGTCACTGACGACGAGATTTTTATTGCTCATGTGTTGTCACTCCCTGGTGCCCAGCAGGCACCAAGTTGAGAGTCAGCTATCTGTATGAGCTCTGGTTTTGCGGTTTTGCATTTGGCAAAAGCTTTTTCACAGCGGGGTTCGAACGCACAGCCGCTGCCAAGATTGGTCAGTGCCGGCACCATGCCGGGGATTTCACGCAGTGCTTCCCGTTGTAATGGCGGGTCTGGTACAAGGTGCGGTACGCAGGTAATTAGCCCTTGTGTGTACGGGTGACAAGGTCGAGACAACACATCGCTTACCGGCCCTTTTTCAACAATTCTGCCGGCGTACATGACGGCGACATCATCGGCCAGTTCTGCTATTGCACCCATATCATGGGTGATGAGCACGATGGCGGTGCCGGTCTCTTGTTGCAACTCCTGCAGTAAGTCAAATATCTGGGCCTGTACTGTGGCATCGAGCGCAGTGGTGGGTTCGTCTGCAATGAGTAGTCTCGGTCGGCAGGCGAGTGCCATGGCTATCATTACGCGCTGACGCATACCGCCGGAGAGTTGATGCGGATAGGCGCGAGCGCGAATGTCGGGCTCGGGTATATCCACAGCTTTCAGCATTTCAACGGCCCGTGACATCGCAGCCTGTGCACTGGCATTTTCATGTACCCGCACACTTTCGGCAATCTGCTCACCAACGGTAAACACAGGGTTGAGTGACGTCATTGGCTCCTGAAAGATCATGCCGATTTCACTGCCACGAATATCGCACAGGGTTTCTTCATCGAGCCCGGTGAGTTCTTTACCATCGAGGCTAATAGAGCCTGATGTAATTTTACCTGGCGGGTTGGGAACCAGGCCCATAATAGAAAGTGCGGTCATAGATTTACCGCAACCTGACTCACCGACAATACCAAGAATTTTACCGGCAGATAGTTCAAGTGATACATGATCGAGTACGCGCGCGTTACCGGCGCGGGTTTTAAAATCAACCACCAGATCTTTCACACTTAACAATGGTTGCGTTGCATCGGTTGGCATTAGCGCTGCCTCAGCTTCGGGTTAAGCGCATCGTTTAGACCATCGCCTATCAGTGATATAGCAAGTACCGTCAGGAAGATTGCAAAGCCGGGTATGGCGACCGTAAAGCCTGAGTCAAGGATGTAGGGTCGGTTGGACCCGATCACCTGACCCCAGCTCATCACGTTCGGATCACTTAAACCAAGGAAGCTCAATGCGGCCTCAAACAAGATAGCAGAGCCGACCATCAGGTTTGCCTGCACAATGATCGGTGGCAGTGCATTGGGCAGAATAACTTTGAATATCAGGTACCAGTCGCTGGCACTGCCGGAGCGTGCAGCGGCGACGTATTCGAGTTCACGAATGCGTAAAAACTCTGAGCGGGTGACACGTGCAACGGCAGTCCAACTGACCACGCCAATGGCAAGTGTGACTGTCAGCAGTGATGCGCCGAACAGTGCGACAATAACCATGGAAAACAACAGCGTGGGTAACACCTGAAAAAATTCGGTAAAGCGCATGAGAATTTCTTCAACCACTCCGCCGTAGTAGCCCGCAAAAGCACCAACCGTGACTCCGATAAACAGTGATATTAGTGCGGCTGCCAATCCGATAGCCATTGACACCTGACCACCGACCATCATCGCGGCAAGCATATCGCGCCCGAGGTAATCAGTGCCCAGTACAAAGCCTTCTTCCATCGGTCTCGAAAACGGCGCCCAGACCATTTCGAACGGATCCACAGGGTGAAAATATGGCCCGACAAATACAAACAGAATAATGACAATCAGTAAGATTAATCCGGCAACTGCTGCATAGTTGCGGAAGAACATGCTGGCCATCTCTGCCAGTGGATGCGAGACCTTGATCTGTGCTTCAGCAACGTCATTAGCAGTGGTGTTGTTGAATGGTTCTGACATCAGCTTGCTTTAATACGCGGGTCGATCATGCGCAGGGTAATGTCAGTGAGAATATTGACCACAATAACCACAAACGAAGAGAAAAAGAGAATACCCATAATGGTCGGGGTGTCGCGTGCCAGTATGGACTGCAGTGCCAGCGTGCCAAGGCCCGGCCAGCTGAATACGGTTTCGACGACCACGGCACCTGACATTACTGCAGAAAACTGCAGGCCGGCCACAGTGACCAGTGGCCCCAGTGCATTTTTGAGTGCATGCTTGTATAGCACCATGCGTTGTGGAAGCCCTTTGGCACGTGCTGTTCTGATGTAATCTGCGCCAAGTACTTCAAGCATTGAGGCGCGGGCAAGGCGGCTGTACAGCGCCAGATAAATAGAGGCCAGCGTGATCATTGGTAAAAACAGGTGATGCAGCAGATCCAGTAGCTGCACAAAAAAACCGCCTTCTACAGTGACGTCTGTCATACCGCCCACTGGAAACAACGGAAAGATCGAAACAAAAGCAATGATTAGTAAAATGCCGCTCCAGAACACAGGTGCAGCAAAACCGAACAACGACAAAAAAGTCACCAGCAAACTGACAATGCCGTTGGGCTTTTTAGCAGCCAATACACCAAGCAGGGTGCCAAGTACAATGGCCAAAATCTGTGAGGAAAATACCAGCAACAGCGTGGCTGGAAGTTTTTCGAGTATCAGCTCGGTAACAGGTGTGTTGTAAAAGTATGAGAAACCAAGGTCTAGCCTTGCGACACCTGAAACATAACGCCAAAGCTGTACATAAAAAGGTTCGTTAAGCCCGTAGCGTTCGCGAATTTCTTCGATGACGGTAGCGTCAGCACCACCCATGTCACCGGCAATAGAGTCTGCTATATCACCCGGTGCTATCGAGATCAGGGTGAAATTCAGTATCAACACCCCGATAAGCAGCAACAGGCCCCAGCCGATGCGCTTGGCGATAGTTTGTGTAAGACTCATAGTGGCAGGGTGTGCCCGGTAGGAAAATGGGTAGGCGGCTGTTACCTGTGGTAGCAGCCGCCTTTTCTAACAACAGTACTTTACTTCAAATAAACACGATCAAGCGGGTGTGAAGTACCCCATACCGAGTTTGGCGGATTGCCAACCTGTGTATTTGAAATGGTGTGATACGGCGATGGATAGAGCGGGTACAGCGGAAGTTCGTCAGCCAGAATCTGCTGAAACTCGGCATAGTACTTCTTACGCTTTTCTATGTCGTTGGTGGCACCGGCCATTGCCATCAGCTCGTCTACACGTGCATTGGAGTATTGCTGCGTGTTTGACCAGATAACACCTTTTTTGATGTTCTGGCTGCTGTAGGTTCTATGAACCCCGATGACCGGATCACCCCAGTTAAAGACGTTATCAAAGGTGATATCAAACTCGTGATTTGATACACGCTTGGCCCATGTTGGGAAGTCTGCCGACGACCGTACAGTAATGTCGATACCCACTTTTTTAAGCTGTGGTTTCAGGTATTCGGCAACCGGCTTTGCCGAGGCCCAGCCAAAATCAACCGTCAATGGAAAGCGCATGCCATCGTCGCCTTTGGCATAGCCTGCATCGTCCAGCAGCTGGTTGGCTTTGTCGAGATCGATATCATAAGGCTCAACAGTGCCATCATAAAACGGGCTGCCCGGGTGTATGCCGGTTAATGCCGCTTCGGTAGCGCCAAGCATAATCGCCTTTAGCAGGAAGTCTCTGTCTACTGCATAGGCAATGGCTTTACGTACGGCGGGGTCGGCGGTTTTGCCTTGCTGGGTATTGAACGCCAGCCAGTTAACCGGACCAATCGCTGCATAACCTGCATTGGATACATCGAGCGTGTCTTTCTTTTTCATGCGGTTGATGTCGCGAGGCTCTTGTTCAAAACCTGACAACATCAGCTCACCACTTTCCAGTGCGATGGTTCGTGCTGCGCCGTCTTTAACAATACGCATGACGATTTTGTCGAGGTACGGCAGGCCTTCCATGAAGTAGTCGTCGTAGCGCTCAAGTATAATGTGCTGATCACGTTTGAATTCAGTCAGTTTAAACGGACCGGAGCCGACAACATTTTCAGAATTCTGCGGGTGTGCTTTCGGATCCTGACCGTCGCCATACACGTGCTTTGGAATGATAGACAGCAACTGTGAAGACATGGCCAGCATCAGTGCCGGGTGCGGCTCGGACAATTTAATGATCGCGGTGGTGGCGTCTGGTGTTTCAACCGCGGTAACCGGTGCGAACATAGATTTGAACGGATGGTTTGCCTTGACGGTATCAATAGAGAAAGCCACATCTTCCGAGGTTATGGGTTTGCCATCGTGGAAGGTCGCGCCTTCAACCAGATTGATAGTGACTGTGAGTTCGTCTTCGGAGATTTCCCACGACTCTGCGAGGTAGGGCTGTGGCTCCCAGCCTTCGTCGTAGCGCAGTAGTGATGCAAATAATTGTGTGCCCGGCTGACCGGTGGCGGTGCCGGATTGTACGGCCGGGTTCAAGTGGCGGGGTGTGGTCTGGATAGCCATCACCAGCGTTCCACCCTGTTTGGGCTCGTCGGCGGCAAGCGCTGATGCTGCTGTCACTGTCGTGAGTGCCAGTGTTGCCGCGGCTAGTAAGTGTTTTTTCATATTCTTTAGCTTCCTCCAAAGGATTCCGGGTGCCCGATGGTGCCGGTGGTACGGGATGGGCTGCGTAGGTTTGCACTTTCCGCGGTACATAAATCTGTGTACAGCAAAACGCTGGTTGGCCGGTTGTGAGATGGACCGGTTACAAGCGTATACCTGCGTTTCATTGTGCATCTTTTCGAATACCAGTCAAGCAGACCGCAGTCGCTTGAAGGGCGACGGGTCGTATTCGCAATAGCGCTTTGAACCTCGCTGCCGAGCGGCTACCATGACCATCAATCGCTCATGAATATGCGCTGGACTATGCACACAATTTACTCGGCCAGAAAAATAATCACCATGAATCCGGCACGACCGGAGGTCAGCCACGTTGCGGTTCGTGATGGGCGCATTGTCAGTGCAGGTTCCCTTGAGGAGCTGGCACAGTGGGGAGAATACACGCTTGATGATCAGTTTGCCGACAAGATACTGATGCCCGGACTTGTTGAGGGCCATGCTCACACCATGGAAGGCACGCTATGGCAGTTTGTTTACTGCGGATACTTTGATCGCACAGATCCAAATGGCAAAGTCTGGAAGGGTGCAAAAAATATAGGGCAGGTGCTGCAAAGGCTAAAAGAAGCAGATGCGTTGTTGGGTGATCCCACAACACCATTGTCCGGCTGGCAACTCGACCCGATTTACTTTAACAACGAGCGTGTTAACCGGTTTGATTTAGACAAGGTATCTACCACCCGTCCTATTGGCGTGCTCAACGCATCCGGTCACATTATGAATGTGAATTCCAAAGCGCTGGAATTGGCAGACTTGCTCAGAACCGGTATTGACCACCCGGGAATTCCACTGGGTGAAGATGGCATACCCACCGGTGAGTTAAAAGGCCCCGAAGTCATGACGCCTGTTGGCGAGCATGTAGGGTTAAACAGAGAAGTGCTGGCCTGTGATGAACAGGGCCTGCGTGACTTTGGCAAGCTGTGTGTTCGCACCGGTGTGACCACAATTACTGATCTGGCAGCGCGTATGAAAGACGATGCCGCCGATATGATGGTCCGGGTAACCGGTGAGCCCGATTACCCGGCGCGTGTGGTGCCGTTGAGGTTTTTTCACGGGCTAACACCCAAAGATTTGATTGAACACGCTTTATCTTTAAAGAATCGCGCAACTGACCGTTGTCGTCTCGGCATGATCAAAGTCATTGCTGATGGTTCAATACAGGGCTTCTCAGCGCGCATGCGATTTCCCGGCTACTTTAACGGAGCGCCGAATGGTTTGTGGTACATACCACCACACCAGCTTGAAGAAACCTACGATCTCGCATTGCAGAACGATATCTGCGTGCATACCCATACCAATGGTGATGAAGCAACACAACTTGCCATTGAAACCTTTGAGCGATCATTAAACAAACACCCGCGGGCCGACCATCGCTTTACGTTGCAACACTGCCAACTGGCCGACGCTGCACAGTTTCGGCGTATGTCTACATTGAATATGTGCGTCAACCTGTTTGCCAATCATCATTTCTATTGGGGAGATGAACACTACAGACTGACGGTTGGCCCGGAGCGTGCCGAACGCATGAACGCCTGCCGGACGGCACTGGCCAATGGCATTCCAATGGGTATCCATTCCGACGCACCAGTGACGCCGTTGGGGCCGTTGTTTACCGCCTGGTGTGCTGTCAACCGAATAACAGCATCCGGCCGTGTCCAGGGCGAGTACGAAAAGATCTCCGTTAACGATGCGCTAAAAGCGATCACTTTGGGTGCTGCCTATACACTAAAGCTTGATGAAGAAGTCGGTTCTATAGAGTCAGGTAAGCATGCAGACTTTGCGGTGCTTGAGGACGACCCGACCGAGATTGGCGGTGAAAACCTGCGCGATGTAAAAGTGTGGGGAACCGTGCAGGGCGGACGAATTTTTGCGGCTGACGCTATTTAACAAACATTAACCATAACGACTGGGCTTTTTGCCGCTGTCGGGCAGATAGCGCACGAGCGATGTTTTCGGCTGTGTTATCGAAAACGGAGTTAACGCAGCAATTGGTGTGAATGGGTTTTTACACGGTTGGCGTGTTAAAGAAATCACAGTTCCGGACGCTGAACGGAGCATGGAAGAACCAAATACCGAGCCCCGTAATCCTGCTGGTGAAGAGGCGCTGCAAGTGCTTCAACCTGAATTCTTCAAGAATGTGCTGGGTACGCTCGAAGACCCGATTTTTGTCAAAAACCACCACCACCAGTGGATATTCGCTAATGAAGCGTTTAAGCAACTGGTGGGCTGTGCTGACCTTGTTGGCAAGACGGACGCCGATCTGCTTCCGGAAGATCAGGTGGCCAAGTTCTATGAAGGCGATGATCAAGTCATCGAGTCGCAGCAATCCCTGACCCAGGAAGAAGAGATTGGTGAGGGGGTTTATGCGCTGGTTAAGAAGATGCCTATCCAGTTGCCTGACGGGCAGCCTGGTCTGATCGGAATCATTTTTGATATCTCAGATTATCGTAAAGTACAGCTTGAGGTCGAGAAGCTTCGACTTGCGAAAGTTCAGTCTCGTACTGATCCGCTCACAGGGCTGGCCAATCGTCGCTACCTGGATGAATACTACACACAACTGCTGGAACAGACCCAGTCAAAACCCCGGGCGCTTGGGCTGTTACACATTGATCTGGACTACTTTAAAGAAATAAACGATACCAAAGGGCACCTCCTGGGCGATGCAGTACTGACTAACCTGAGCGATACATTGCGTGAGTGCGTGAGAGAGCATGATTTTATCGCCCGTGTTGGTGGTGATGAATTTGTTGTTGTTATTACCAATCAGGCGCAGTCAGAACTGGAGCGGGTGGCAAGCCGAATTATTACGGCAACCGATAAAACCATTGAAATCGACGATGAAGAATGCACGCTTAGCGTAAGCGTCGGAGTTGCCTGGGATCAGGGGGGAAGCCTGAGTCTGAATCAGATGTTGAAGTTTGCAGACCTTGCCCTTTACCGGGCTAAACACAATGGCCGTGGTCGATATGAACAGTTCACCTCTGCCATACAAAAAGAACATGATGAACTGCGTCGGCGCAAAGAAGAATTTAAAGTCGCCATCAATGAAAATCAGATTTTCCCCGTGTATCAGCCGCAGTTTGATACACAGACGCTTGAAGTGACCGGGGTCGAAGCACTGGCAAGATGGAATCACCCCGAGCGTGGTGTACTGCCGCCTAGTGAATTTCTTGAGATAGCAATGACTGAGCGTCGGCTTGTTGATCTTGACAGAATCATTTTGCGCGCAGCGATGCAGGATGCCAAAGCGATGAGTCGATCCGGTATGACAATGCCGACGTTGTCCATTAATGTATCTCCTCAATCGCTTGCCACCAGAGACTTTGTCGATGTGATTAAAGAGTTAAAACCGTTTCCAAACCGGATATGTTTTGAGCTGGTTGAAACCATGCTACTTGATGAGCCCAACGGTGTGGTGTCTGAAAATCTAGACAGTTTGCGTGAGCTTGGCATATCACTGGATATCGATGATTTTGGTAGTGGTCATGCGTCGATACTTGGCATGCTCGAAGCAAAACCCGATAGAGTCAAGATAGATAAACGCCTGGTCATTCCGATGGTTAATTCCGAAAAACATATGGGGCTGGTCAAGTCGATCATTCAAATATCAGAATCACTGGGTATGGACACCGTTGCCGAAGGTGTTGAAAGTGAAGTACACCGGCAGATGCTGAAAACGCTTGGCTGCCATGTGGTTCAGGGGTTTGGCTTTGCACGGCCAATGCCGCTTGCAGATCTCAAAGTACTGCTGAACAAACAGGC
>CALHCI010000110.1 GCA_937931165.1 uncultured Granulosicoccaceae bacterium | reverse complement strand
CAGGACATGGTTTTCAGCAATCACCCGCTATGGGCCGTGGTACTGCTGAGCTGGTGACTTATGGTGAATACCGCAGTCTCGATTTGACGCCGTTTGATTATGTGCGTATCGCCGAAGATAAACCGTTTGTTGAAACAGCCGTCATTTAATGGAATACCGTGCGCAGCGGTTGTTATCGGTGCTGCCGTCGGCCTCTGCCGGTGTCAGTCAGACAGCAAGAACACTGAAAGCCGAAGGGCATGATGTGATTGATCTGGGGTTGGGTGAGCCGGATTTCGCAACCCCGGGTCACATCATTGAAGCTGCGCATACGGCAGCGCTTGCCGGTCAAACCCGTTATCCGCCAACTGATGGCACCGCCGCACTTAAAACAGCGATAGCGGCAAAGTTTCAACGTGACAACGCAATTGATTATGATCCTGCCGAAATCATCGTATCCAACGGTGCGAAGCAGGTGATTTTTAACGCACTGATGGCGACAGCTGAGCCTTCGCAAAAAGTATTGTTGTGTGCTCCGTTTTTTGACTCATACGAGAACATTGCGCTGGTGCAGGGACTGACGCCTGTTGTTATTCCTTGCTCACCGGATAATGGATTTCGCTTAACTGCCGAATTACTGCGAGACTACCTCACCCCGGATGTGCGCTGGTTGTTTTTGAATAGCCCGTCTAATCCCGGTGGTGTTGTTTATACCCGTAGCGAACTCGAATCGATTGCGGCAGAACTGTTAGGTCACCCGCAGGTACTGATTCTGTCAGATGAGATTTACGAAAAGATTCTGTTTGATGACAGCGAAGCATTGTCTCTTGCTTCAGTTTGTCCTGGGCTAAAAGATCGCATACTGACCGTTAATGGTGTATCCAAGGCCTATGCAATGACGGGTTGGCGCATCGGTTATGGCGGTGGCCCGCGTGAGCTAATTGCAGCAATGACTACCGTGCAGTCACAGATCAGTTCAGGGGCTTGCTCGATTGCACAGGCAGCAGCAGTTGAAGCGTTAAACGGACCGCAGGATTGTGTTGCGCACTTTTGTGATGTGTTCCGCCGCCGTCGAGACCTGGTGGTTGAGCGTATAGCCGGTATCGATAAGTTACATTTATCCGCACCGGGCGGGGCGTTCTACGCGCTGATGGGGTGTGCAAATTTGCACGGTGCAGTGACACCACAGGGTGAGGTGATTCGCTCTGAAACCGATTTTGTGCAGCACCTGTTGCAACACTATAAAGTGGCCGCCGTGCCCGGTACAGCGTATGGGGCAGCATCATTCTTTAGAATATCTACTGCCACTTCCGATGACATTTTAACAGATGCACTCGATCGTCTGGCGCAGTGTGTGGCCGAACTCGGTTAAAGCGTCAGTAGCGATATAGGCGGGTACATTCAATGACCAGGAGATTAACACGATGAAAAAGCTGGTACTTACCGGTGCGGCAGGCAGGCTGGGTTCGTGGCTGCGTGAGCCATTGTCAAAGTTGGCAGATGAGTTTGTCAGCACCGATATTCAGGATGATATTGGCAAGCTGTATTCCGGTGAAAGCTATATAAAAGCAGATCTGGCCAACTACTGTCAGGTGCACGAGGTGCTTGCCGGTGCTGAAATGGTGGTGCACTTCGGTGCTATCGGTGATGAAGCGCCGTTTGATCAGATTCTACAGGCCAATATTGTTGGCGCTTACAATATTTGGGAAGCCGCTTTTCAGCATCAGTTAAAGCGCGTTGTCTATGCCAGCTCTATTCATGCAGTGGGCATGTATCCGAAGAATCAGTTTATTGGTACCGATGTGCCGCACCGACCGGACACCTACTACGGACTGGCTAAATGCTTTGCGGAAGATCTGGCCAGCATGTACTGGGACAAGCGTGGTGTTGAATCGGTATGTATGCGAATACTTTCCTGTGCGCAGGTATCGAATGCTCGTGCGCTGGGTTCCTGGTTGTCTTACGATGATCTGATACAATTGGTTGAAAGATCTATTACGACACCTGTTACCGGTTTCAGTGTGGTTTATGGCGTGTCAGACAATGATCGTGCGCCGGTTGATAACGCCAATGCCAGTTTCCTTGGTTACCGGCCAAAGGACAATGCAGAGCAGTTTGCGGCAGAGATACTCTCGCAGGCACCGGAAGCTGATCCAACAGACCCCGGACAGTTCTGCCACGGTGGACCATTTGCGTCTGTTGAGCTTGGCAACAGTGGCACCGCCACAATGAATATTGTGGACGACACCAAACAAAGCTAGTCGTCTGGTCAGGACAGACAAAAGTATCTGTACGTGTTAACAATGATTAGCCGGCAATGCGTAGTGCTTGCCTTCTATACCGGGTAATTCGATACTGGCGAGCTTCTCTACAGAGGCCGCATTAATGGCATCGACTGCAAACAAAGTGTTAGGACTGTACCGGCGCGCACTGCGCTGGCCGCTGGGGCGACAAATGTTTTCCGCGTATGCTGCTCGCAAGGCACCTTACTTCGCGACCATATCGCCGTTAATCAACGAACTTGAGCCCAATCACTGTGAGATTCTGCTGCGCAAACGCAAGCGAGTACAGAATCATATTGGCACTGTGCACGTCATCGCGATTGCCAACGGACTGGAAATGGCTATGGGTTTTATGGCAGAGGCCTCGATTCCATCGCATCTGCGCTGGATACCCAAGGGCATGGATCTGAGTTACCCGAATAAAGCCCCCAGTGATATCCGTTGTACCGCACGAGTTTCAGCGGATGACTGGAAGCCCGGTGACTTACCGGTGACGGTAGAAGCGATCGATTCACAGGGCAACACGGTGGTTGCCGGTACTATCCATCTGTGGATATCTGAAAAACCGCCCCGAAAGTAGCGCCTGCTGATTCACGTTTTTTCTCTGTTCTCCGGCGGAATGCACATTCTTGTCTTATACTCAGTGCTCTTGCGGTTCTTAAGTGTCACAGAGTTTCGATTGACCTGCCCGCGCTTAACTGAACTTGTGTGGTAACGGTTTTCGGTTTTACTTTTTTACTTGCAATGCAGATCACCACGATTCGTCAATCCCTTGTTTCCAACAGTGCAACACTGTTGCTGTGTATGCTAACGGTGTTGCATCTTGGTGCACCCGCGGCTCAGGAAACATCGGCAACCTTGTTACCTGATGAGCCTGACTACTGCCCCGCCTATACCGGGTCGGCGGTGTACCGTCAGCCGAGAGCTGTCATTAATATTGATCCTTCAGATGACTGGATTAACATTGTTGAACAAGCGGCACCGGGTACTGAAATCCTGTTTGATAATGGCACCTATAAACTTGACCGTGAGTTGGTTGCTGTTGGGCACGGTGTGACGTTGCGCTCGGCCAGTGGTAACCGGGATGCGGTTGTTATCAAAGGGGCAGGGTACAGAACAAACAGCCAGGGCCTGGTGATTGTTGGAGATAAAGTCACCATTGCAGATCTGACAATCAGGGATCTACGGGATCATGCTATCTACGTTAAACCGGATATCGCGGGGGGTGTGGCGCCGCTCATTTATAATGTACACGCGGTAGACATTGGTACCCAGCATATAAAAAGTAATACCGGTTCAACAGGTGGCATTATTGCCTGTTCCAAAATCGGATACACGGCCAGTGGTGCAAAAGGGGACTACAACGGTGCTATCGATTTGCACGGTGCACTGGGCTGGACAATTCGAGACAACGAAATTTATAACATTACCGGTGATGGCAGTGGCTGTAACGTGAGCAGAAACTGTAATCGTTACGTCAGTGCGCCGGCAATTCTTGTGTGGAATGATTCCAGAGATACCGTTGTCGAGCGTAACAATATTACGGAAAGCTATCGTAATATTGCCTTCGGACTTGGTAGCAGGCATGAGGGCGGTATTATTCGCAATAACACTATTTTCAGAACCACTCGGGGTGATGCCGGCATAGAATTGCAGGGAGCTCGAGGCACATTGGTAGAAAACAACACAGTGTTGTTGTACGACGGATACCGGGGTGCAATAGAGTATCGTGAAACCCGCGATATAGTGGTGCGCTCAAATCAGGTGACTTCGTTGTGGAATCGCGGTAAAAATTTTGGTGCTAATTTCGCTGGTAATTCTGTGGTAGAAGTGCCGAAGGTTTTTAAAAAAAAGGTAGCCGGTTGTAGTTCGCGCAATCTCTAGACTGATGGCTGCTTGTTTGTAGTCGTCAATGTCAAACCATAACCAATATTGGATGCGCTTGACGTTATCCCCCTCCTGCGACGACAGTACAGTACCCAGTTAGATCGAGTACCGACTTTTCCCATATAAAAAAGGGGCGTCCTTTTGAGACGCCCCTTTCTAGTACAACTTATGGCTTAAGGCTGCAGGTTTAGCGAACCTTACGTCGTCTAAGGCAGGCAAGTCCGGCAAGCGCCAACAGTGACGCCAGCATTGGATCAACCGGTGCCTGTGCGTTGCGGTGCAACGTACAGCCGGAGGCAGAACCACTGAGGCCGGTTAGCAGCTGTGCACCGGAGCGGTCAAGTACGTCAGGAGTGCCGTCGTTGTCGGCATCCGGCAGGCGGGTAAAGTTATCGCCGGCAACAATGGTTGCACGTCCGTCGCCATCCGGGTCGGCATCAAATGCGTCGTCAATACCGTTGTTGTTGATATCAGCACCGCCGGTGTTGTCGACATCTGCAATATCATCAATGCCATCACCGTCTGCGTCTTCACCACCGGTGGAGTTAACGTCTGCCTGGTTTGGGATGCGGTCACCGTCGTCGTCGATAAACAGATCTACCATGCCATCGCTGTTGGTATCTTCGCCGCCGGCTTCCAGCAGATCGCTGGCTCCGTCGCCATCACTGTCGAGATCAAGTCGATTTGGTTTGCCGTCGCCATCTGTATCGAGTGATTGCAGCGGGTTCAGGGCAATAGTGTCATCACGGCCGTCGCCATCTGCATCTTGTATGTTATCGAGCAAACCGTTGCCGTCGCTGTCAGTGCCTCCGCTTTCAAACAGATCGGTCAGACCGTCCTGGTCAGAGTCAACATCCAGATAGTTGGCAAGCCCGTCGGCATCGGTGTCTGCAGTGGGCAGCGGGTTGGCAGCAATCGCGTCATCAAGACCATCACCGTTTGCATCGGTCATGTTGTCAACTTTGCCATCACCGTCGACATCGGTACCACCGGCTTCGAGTATGTCGGTGATGCCGTCGTTGTCGCTGTCAAGATCACGATAATTTGGTATGCCGTCACCATCCTGATCACCATTGCCTTCATCGGCATTTGGAATACCGTCGTCATCAATGTCCAGATCGATAACATCATCGCCTTCTACCGCCGGGTTGCTGCCTGCGATAATTTCATCACCGTCCGGTGCACCACCGCCATCACTGTCGGGGTTATTGGGGTTGGTGCCGTAGGTAGTCACTTCTTCACCGTCGGACAAACCGTCGTTATCGCTGTCTGTCAGTAACGGGTCAGTCTGGGTGGTAGAAAGCTCAACGTTGTCAGGTAGTGCGTCACCGTCTGTATCAGCAGCATTCGGATTGGTGCCGAGATTGACGTACTCTTCACCATCGGGAAGCGTGTCGCCATCGGTGTCAGCAAGTGTTGGATCAGTGAGAATGGTATTAACTTCATCTCCATCGCTTAATCCGTCTGCGTCGGTATCAGGCAGTGAAGGGTCAGTGCCTGTTTCGGTGATTTCCTGTCCGTCGCGCAACCCGTCGGCATCAGAGTCAGGGTTGTTTGGATCGGTACTGTGAGTCTTGACTTCAGCACCGTCGGTTAAGCCATCGGCGTCACTGTCAGGGTTGGCGGGGTCAGTGCCCTGCAGTGTTTCTTCGGTGTCGTTTAATCCGTCGTTGTCGCTGTCCGGTACATCATCGCTGTTGTTGTTGAGCGGGTCTGAGCCATTGGTGACTTCGGTACCGTCGCTGGTGCCACCGCCATCGGTGTCCGGATTGTTTGGATCGGTATTGTGAGTGTTAACTTCATCACCGTCGTTCAGGCCGTCGTTATCGCTGTCCGCCTGGTTCGGGTCGGTGTTAGTCGTGTTAACTTCAACGCCGTCTGTGATGCCGTCACCATCGGAGTCAGGGTTATTCGGATCAGTGCCAGCGGTCGCTTCTTCGTCATCACGCAATCCGTCATTGTCGGAATCCGGGATATCGTCACCGGTATTGCTTACCGGGTCGCTGCCATTGCTAACCTCTGTCCCATCGTTAGTGCCACCACCGTCGGTGTCTGGGTTGTTCGGGTTAGTGTAATGGGTATTGACTTCATCACCATCGGTAAGTCCGTCGTTATCCGAGTCTGGATTGTTTGGGTCTGTGTTGTGGGTGTTAACTTCAGCACCGTCACTGAGTTCGTCGCCGTCGCTGTCGGGGTTTGAAGGATTGGTACCGGCAACCAGTTCTTCATCGTCGTCGAGGCCATCACTATCCGAGTCAGGGATATCATCGGCGCTGTTGCTGGCGGGGTTAGAGCCGTTGGCCACTTCATCGCCGTCGTTGGTACCGCCACCATCGGTATCCGGGTTTAACGGATTGGTAAAGTGGGTGGTGATTTCATCACTGTCACTTAACCCGTCATTATCAGTGTCTGCCTGTAACGGGTCGGTGCTGTGGGCATTCACTTCAGCGCTGTCTCTCAGTCCGTCGCCATCGGTGTCGACTTTGGTCGGATCACTGCCAATGTTGTTAACCTCATCGGCGTCGTTCAGGCCTTCGCCGTCGGTATCCTGCTTATTAGGATCTGACCCGTGAGTGTTCACTTCATCACCGTCACTGAGGGTGTCGCCATCTGTGTCCGGGTTATTCGGATTGGTGTTGCTGGTATTAACTTCCACGCCGTCGTTTAAGCCATCACCGTCAGTGTCTGCTTTGGTCGGATCCGTTGATGTGGTGTTGACCTCAACACCATCGTTAATGCCGTCGCCATCAGAATCGATATTGGTTGGATCGGTGCCGAGAGTGGCTTCTTCATTGTCGTTGAGACCATCGCCGTCTGCATCGGTTAGTACTGCGACGACTGCATCGGGTGCCATGCTGAAGTGCGTCATGCGATAAGGATCTTCTGCACCCCCGGGCCCTTGAAAAATAATCGTTTCAGAGCTTGCGTCTGCAGTAAAAGTAAATGTCTGTTGATTCCATCCGGCTGAAGTGAATTGAACCTCTCCGCTGGTGTCGTTACCGACACTTACAGAGTAGCTTTCACCGACGCCTGCGCCATAGGTGCCAGGTACCTGAAAGCCTGCAACATAAAAAGTAACAGTGTAATCTTCTCCGGCGGTTAAGCCGTTGATCGTCGAACCGGCTGCTTCAGAGTCAAACCATGAGCCGCAAGACAGAAAATAGCTGTGCCCGGTGGGTGGGTTGTAGGGGGGGGATCCAACCCATGCGGCATTGTTCCAGCCCCAGTTGTCCGGGCTGCTGGTGTCGCAGGAGCCGGAGTAATTGGTCCATCCGCGCGGAGCGCCACTTGAACGCAGGCGGGTGTCATCAGTAGTAGAGACACTTGGTGCCGCAAATACCTGACCGGAAAGAACCATCGACGTTGCGACAAAAGCAACACCGGTAGCTCGCGATAATACGTATGACCCCGGTGGGCGGGGTGACAACCTGAATTTCATCTGCTTTACCCTGTAGTCGCTGCATACATCCGAACAAATAAACGCGTGCAGCAGAATTGTCAGCTCTGTTACTAACTGCTTCGGCTGACCGACTTCGCAAGTAAAACAATAATTGTGCAGATCACCATGCTGAGACAGGCTTTTTACACAAGATCACACATCCACGGGAGTTTTTGGGTGATTAACCGCCAGTGGCAGGTTGGATGAAACGGCAGGCGTCATTAAAATGCGTCAGTTGTGAGTCGTAGTGTCGGTTTACTGACGCGTGGTAATCCATAGACTCTATGGTGTATTGCACGCACCGGTTATTGATTCGGTGCGTGCTTCGCTGGTTAGCTCATCGACGCGTGTGTGTCATTGAGTGCTTTTTCGAGTCGTTCAAAAATCAGCTTCAGTTCGGCTTCATTGATAATCAGTGGCGGGCACAAAGCGACACTATCACCGGGTGTTGGTCGCAAAATCAGATTGTGATTGCGAGCATGGTTGGCCACCTGTGCGGCCACTTTGTGTGCAACCGGGTACTGAGCTTTGGTGTCTTTGTTTTCCACAATTTCAAGTGCACCGATTAACCCGGTGCTGCGAGCCTGACCGACCAGCGGATGATCACAAAGGTTTTGAAGCCCCAGCGCAAACTGATCAGAAAGTGACTGCACATGACTGACGATATTCTGCTCTTCATAAATATTCAGTGTTTCGACAGCCACTGCTGCTGCAACCGGATGGCCGCCGTAAGTATTGCCACTACCGAACATGCCGTGGCGATCACTTCCGGTAACCAGTGCGTCGTAAATTTTTTCACTAAGCATCACGCCACCGATGGGCAGGTACGCAGATGAGAGTTGTTTGGCAACAGTCATCAGATCAGGTTGTGCGTTAAACGTCTGGCTGCCAAACATTTGCCCGGTGCGTGCGAAGCCACAAATGACTTCATCACAGATCAACAGAATGTCGTACTTATTTAGCACTAACTGAATTTTTTCAAAATACTTTGCAGGGGGTACCAGTACGCCACCTGCACCCATGACGGGTTCTGCAATGAATGCAGCAATAGTATCCGGGCCTTCCGCAATGATCTGTTCTTCGAGCGTTTGTGCCAGACGATCGGTAAACTGCTCTTCGGTCTCACCGTCACGGCCCTCACGATAGTAGTGCGGCGTTTCTGTGTGCATGACCGGTATGGCCGGCAGATCGAATCCGTCGTGTACATAGGGCAGGCCGGTTAAGCTACCAGAGGCAATCGTAATACCGTGATAGGCGCGTTTGCGTGCGATGATTTTTTTCTTCTTTGGTCTGTCCAGTGCGTTGTTGTAGTACCAGACAATTTTTATCGCCATGTCTACTGCTTCGGAACCGGAGTTAACCAGAAACACCCGTGACATATTGTCCGGTGCAATATCGATAAGCTTTTGCGAAAGCTCAATGGCAGGTTCTGTAGAGCGATGACTGAATAAATGCGAGTAGGGTAACTTCTGCATTTGTCTGGTAGCAGCATCTGTCAGGCGTTGTTCGTTAAAGCCGAGAGACGCACACCATAAGCCGGACATGCCTTCGATCAGTTTGTTGCCCTGATCATCCCACACATAAATGCCTTCACCATGCGTAATAATGAATGGCTCTATCTCCTGATGTGCCGACAGGTTGGTATAAGGATGCAAAACATACTGTTTGTCATTCTCGGCAATTGCATTTCTCATGGAAGTCTCCGGTTGGCGGGCAGGTGTATGCTGGAAAGATGCCTGCAATGATGACCGCTTCATTGCGTTTTAGTGTGCCAGTAACCGCCTGCCAGTAGTAGCTTAGCCAGTGTATGCGTTTATCCAGCGTACTGCGTTTATAATAGATTACTTTGATATGTCCACTTTAAGAGGCCCGGGCCGGTGGATTCAACTCAATCTCTATGAGGGTGACGCACAATGGCAACTGAAGGCGAAAACAACCTGCAGACAGACATTAGAACGTTATGTGGACAATTCAAGACCGTACTAATGGCTACCAGCACCACTGATGGTCAGCCGGAGATCAGTTACTCTCCGTATGTGATAGTCGATGGCAGGTTATATGTGTTTGTCAGTGAATTGTCGGTGCATACCGGCAATCTCAAGTCCAACCCGCGCGCCAGTCTGTTGTTTATTGAAAATGAGGCACAGTGCGAAAATCTGCACGCGCGTCGTCGTGTGACTTTCCCTGTTAAGGCAGTGCTCGTGGGCCGGGACGTGCCGGAATGGAGTGACGTGTTGGATCAGATGGAAGCTAAGTTCGGTGAGATCATTTCTGTACTAAAATCTCTACCCGATTTTCATCTTTTTGCGATGGGTACCGAGTCTGCTGTCATCGTTCGCGGGTTCGCCGATGCACATACCGTTGAGTGTGACGGTTTCTCGTAAAATTGTCTTTTTATAGCGGGTTTGACGCAGTGGCACCCCCATTGGTTTGTTAACGGGACCATGAATCAAAAATGGCGCAAATGCGTGTTGACTTAATAAGAGTGGATGCTCATAGTTACGCGATGCTCGCGCGCGGATGCCGGGTACAACAACAAGCCTCTCTCGCTAGATAAATTCCCTGGAGGAACAATGAAATTTAAAAAACTTCTTAGCACAGCAGCCCTAAGCGCTGTAATGGCAGCCGGCACTGTAAGCGCCGAGACTACCACCATTCGCGTGCAATCGGTGCTGTCGGATACAGCAGACGAAGTGTTCATGCTGAAAGAATTTGCCAAAGACGTCTCTGAACTGACTGGTGGCTCTCTGGCGATCGAAGTACTGCCTGCTGGTGCTGTTGTCGGACCTCGCGACATCATGGACGCGGTTGATGCCGGTCTGGTTGAAGCGGGTTTTGCCTGGACTCACTACTGGGGCGGCAAGCACGTGGCAGCTAACCTTTTCGGTGCGCCAGTTGCCGGTGCCGGTGTTGGCATGGACAACATCGCGTTCTTGAGCTGGTTCCAGTACGGCGGCGGTAAAGAGCTTTATGACCGTCTGTGGTCAGAAATGGGCGTAAACGTTAAAGGCTTCATGCTGCAGCCTGTGGGTCCTGAAGCACTGGGCTGGTTCACTAAGCCTATCGAATCTATGGATGACTTCCGCAAAATGCGTTTCCGTGCACCTCCGGGCATGGTTGGTGCGGCTTATGCTGACATCGGCGTTCCAGCGGTTGCAATGGGTGGTGGAGACATCCTTCCAGCACTTGAGAAAGGCACAATCGACGCGGCCGAATGGTGCTGCCCGAAGCCTGACTCTGTGTTTGGTTTCCAGAAAGTGCTTAAGCACTACTACCTCCAGGGCCTGCACCAGGTGGTTGTAAACGCAGATATGTACCTGAACCTTGATGTCTACAACGGCCTGACAGATATCGAAAAGAAAGCGCTGGAAGTTGCAGCTAACGCTTCACTGTCCAAGTCTATGTCTTACCGCATCTATGAAAACGGTAAGGCGTTGAAAGATCTGACTGACAACCATGGCGTTATTCTGGAAGATACTCCTGCGGAATACTTCACTGAGTACATGGCTGCTGCACAGAATGCACTGCAGAAAGCCGCTGATGAGAACGAGTTCTTTGCAGAAGTCTGGCAGTCACAAAAAGACTTCGCAGACATTGCCGTTCCATTCTGGGCTGGTGCACAGGCTTCAAACGCAGGTCTGGGTAAAGCACACGCTGACACACTCAAGTAATTGATACTGCTTTGGGCAGGGCTCCTTTTTGGAGCCCTTGCATCTGCAAATTCAAAGTAATTCAGCTCACAAGGGTTCTTAACGGAGCCCTTGTTTTGTTGTTTTCCAAACGCCATTCAGTTCCAGTGACGTTTCGAAAAAAATAATACGGATTACTATCCACCTTTAGCCCAGGAAACATCACAGCACATGGCCGAGGAACCGAATCCAGACGACCTGGAAATCGCGGACGAGCTTATCGCCGAACGGCGCGCCGAAGCCCCTGGTGAAACGCCCGAAGACATGACGCCCTGGCAGCGTCCCATCACAGCTGCCATCGACGTACTCAACTACCGCGCGGGCCAACTCATTGCACTTTTACTAGTGCCTTTGATTGCGGTTGTGGTCTTTGAAGTCATTTCGCGTAATTCCTTCTCAATTCTGCAAAACGCGGGTTTCGAAGATTTAGCGCGTTCTCTCAACCTGGGGCCTACCCTGTGGGTCTACGACACCAGCCGAATGATCGCCGGTGTGCTGTTTATGGCTGCTGCCGGTTATGGACTGATGCGCGGCGTGCATATCCGTGCCGACTTCCTGTACCGATTCTGGTCTAATAAAACGCAGGCCACGGTCGACGCCACACTGTATCTGTTGTTTTTCATTCCGTCGATGATCTTTTTTACCATCGTTTCAGCAAAATTCTGGTGGCTGGCCTTTTCAACCGGTGAAACCATGCAGGTGGACAGCGCCTGGGGGCCGTTACTATGGCCTGCACGCTTAGCCATGCCGGTCGGTGCGTTCCTGCTGACGCTTCAGGGTATTCCGGAAATTTTCCGTGCTTTCCACAAAATGGGCAAAGCACGCGAACGCTGGTTTTTACGGGCGCTGCCGGTCTACCTGATCTTTTTGCTTTGGCTGGTGCTGGCGGTCTTTACACCTGACATTGTGCCGGGTGGCTCATGGTTTACCGATATCATGAGCGCACGTCCGAATCTGCCCAAACCTATCATTGGTTTGATCATGCTTGGGGCGATGCTGTTTGTGATTTTCATCGGCTTCCCCATCGCATTCACACTAATCTTTCTGGCTTTTGTGTTCGGCATTTGGGGGGCGAATTTCAAGCTCACCACGCTGCTCATGACGCTGAATACCAACTCGACCATGCTGAACGATCAGCTGATGGCCGTGCCGCTGTTCGTGCTGATGGGCATCGTTATGGAAGCGGCCGGATTGATGGAGCGTTTGTTTGCGTCGATCCAGATGATCATGGCCCGTGTGCGCGGTGCGCTATTTATTGCGGTGCTAATTGTCTCAACCATTTTTGCTGCTGCAACCGGGATTGTTGGTGCCTCTGTGACACTGCTGGGTATTATGGCTGGTGCAACCATGAGCCGGTCCGGTTACGACGTAAAGCTAGCGGCAGGTACCATCACCGCAGGCGGCACCCTGGGTATTCTTATTCCGCCGTCGATCATGTTGATTGTGATGGGGCCGGTACTGGAAGTCTCAACGCTTGATCTGTTCCGTGGCGCATTTATCCCCGGTGCATTGCTGGCCTCGCTCTATTTAATCTATACGCTGGGTCGCTGCTGGCTTAACCCGAAGCTGGGGCCTATTCTCGAAGAAAAAGATCAGCCCGACACATCCCGATTTTACGGCGCTGAAGTAGCGCTGATTTGCCTGGGCATTCTGACCTTGTGCCGCATTTTCGGCCTTGGCATCGGCGGTGCATTTGCCGGCCTGATGCCGTTTGGTGGTCTGGTAGTGATGCTGGCTGCCCTGGCGCTTGCCTATGCGGCCTTCCGATCAGCGGGTATTTTGCGGATTGCAGTGCCCATAGCCGTCTTGTTCCACCTGTACATGATCTTCGCCAACATGGGTGAGGGCGGCTTGCCAATCTGGTCCATGGTCTTTGGTGCTTTCATTGTTCTTTTGGCCTATCTGGGCCGGCCGATCTACGACAAAGAACATGGCCATGAATTCTACTTCTCAGCGCTTTGGGGTGAGTTCTTTGCCGGCCTGATGCCGCCGACTATCCTGATTTCTTTTGCGTTGGGCTCGATCCTTCTTGGCTTTGCGACCCCGGCCGAAGCCGCTGCCATGGGCGCTTTTGGTGCAATTCTGCTGTCAATCGGTTATCGCAAATTCAGTTTTTCCAGCTTTTTCGACAGCCTGGTCAAAGCGCTGGAAATCACCGTATTGATCATGTTTCTGGTTGCAGCTTCCAACTTCTTTGGCGCTGAATTCAGCGCGCTTGGAACACCGAAGATGATGACAGAAATGCTGCTGGGCCTTGATATGTCGCCGTATCTGATTCTGCTGCTGGTGATGGGCCTCATTTTTCTTTTAGGCTGGCCGCTGGAGTGGGTACCGATCGTACTGATCGTTGTTCCTATTTTACTGCCAACTGTTGAGGCGCTCTCTGTGCACGGGCTGGAACGCTATGACCTGATGGTCTGGTTCGGCATTCTGGTGGCGGTAAACCTGCAAACAGCGTGGCTGTCACCGCCGGTAGCCCTCTCGGCTTACTTTTTGAAGGGTGTGGTGCCCAATTGGGACTTGAAAGATATCTACCTCGGCATGATGCAATTCATGTTGGTGCAGCTTGTAGGGTTGATTCTGATTTTTATCTTCCCGCAACTCGTGCTGTGGTTGCCTAAGGTGATGGGTGGGTAAAGCACCGCATGTAACCTGCTTGTAGTACCTTCGGTATTGCAGCTGAGTGACTGCTTAATCTTCGAAGGTTTGCTGTGCAAAATTACAGCGCGGTCCCCGGAATTGTCTGAATTACATAGCGGATGAAATATTCATCCGCTCCGTTTACGTCATGAACGCCATTATAAAATGTTAGAACATATTGTAGATCTCGGATCGATTATTATTGCCGATATCGTGTTGTCAGGTGACAACGCGCTGATTATCGGTATGGCTGCAGCCGGACTTGCACCTGAGCTGCGTAAAAAAGCCATCCTCTACGGCATGGTAGTAGCTGCCGTGTTGCGCGTGGTGTTCGCAGTAATAGCAACCAAGTTGCTCGGCATTCCTGGTTTGCTATTGGTTGGTGCGCTGTTGCTTTACTGGGTGTGCTGGACTTTATACAAAGAGATCCGCGCGCATACCGATGAAAAAGCGCTGCACGAACTGGAAGCAGCAGAAGATCCGGAAGAGGGTTACACCGGCAAGCCGCGACGCACACTAAAGCAGGCGTTGATCTCTATAACGATCGCCGATGTGTCCATGTCATTGGATAACGTATTGGCGGTAGCTGCGATTGCTGACGGCGATACCAACAAGCTGATATTCGGGCTTGCGCTTGCGATTCTGTTAATGGCTTTTGCTGCAACATTGATAATGAAGTTATTAACCCGTTATCCGTGGATATCGTGGCTTGGGCTTGTTGTACTGATTTATGTTGCAACAGAAATGCTTTATCGCGGAATATTTGACAAAACCAACGGCATATTGGCTTTCTTAAGTTCGTCTGGTGTGGCCGGTTAACGTCACATAAATCGGTAAAGTGTTCGGCAGGGAAGGGCCGGGCAAGGGGAATAAAAAAGGCCGGTGCAATGCACCGGCCTTTTTACGTCTACACCTGTTTACTTCTACACCTGTTTACTTCTAAAAAGGGCAATTAATGAATTGCGCTTTGATCAACTGTTTAACTACTGAGCTGTAGCTGCGTCCAGCAATACGGTATCGATACCATGAATAACACCATTGCTGGCTTCGATATCAGTTTCAACCACTGTCGCACCATCAATCATCACCGCACTGTCTGCAACAGTGATTGTTCGTACTGCGCCGTTAGACATGGTGATTTCAGTATTGTTGAGTGTTAGAGCAGTGGCTGCCGGTACGATTGAGTCTGGCAGTACATGTCCAAGTAGTACCGCCTCAAGTGCATCTGGGTTAGCAGCAAGTGCGGCTTGAATATCAGTACTGGCCGCTTCGAATGCAGCATTGTTAGGAGCAAAGATTGTGTACGTCTTTGAGCCGTCGGCAAGTACTGCATCAAGACCGGTGCTTTGCAGATTAGCGAGCAGGGTGCTGTAGTCTGCTTTACCGGCAAGTGTTGCAGCCAGATCAACGGTGGCAGGTGTCGTGTCAGTATTCGGCGGTGTCAGCACTGCGTCAATCACGTGAATAATGCCATTGGTTGC
>CALHCI010000109.1 GCA_937931165.1 uncultured Granulosicoccaceae bacterium | reverse complement strand
TCAGCCCGAGTGAGTGGCGGTCAAAAAACCCGGTCTGAATCTGCCGGGCGCGCGACGCCGGTAAGCGTCATGCGCTTGCCAAACTCGAATTAACTAATGCTGCATGATGCGGCCGGTTTCTTCATCCGTAAAGTGCACCATTAAATGTTCAAGCGGCGTGTTGGCAAACATTGTCCAGCTTGCATGCGGGTGATCTGTTTGATACTTCCCAATCAATATATCCTCACCGTCTTTGATCGGTAATGGCATGATCATCAGGTGTGGCGACAACCGTACAATCTTTTGACCGGAGTCCATTACTTCAAATTCCGCATCTTCGTCAGAGCCCACCTGAACCATACCGTCAGCCACAGCCATACCACCGAGCATCCACACTAAACCCGGAGCGGTGGGGTATGGCTTTGAAGGTTTCATGGGATTTTTCTCTGCCCAGAACGCCTGAAAAAACGCCCAGGCATTCTGATCAAAGCATGCGGGGTCTGGAAACGGCAACTCGGGTTTGCCCACTCTGGTTGAAAGCAGACCACTGGCCACACAGACAAAAGGTCCATCACCCTCTCTGATAAGAACCATTTCTGCATCATCGTTCCATGCATATATCTTTGCAGCATCGGTGACCACCGTGGGCGCTGCCTGCAACGCATCAGCCAGCTGTGCTTTTTTCCATGCTTCATCCTGCGCCTGCACCGTGTATGGAAATAACATTATCGCCATAAGGCTGAGCCATTTTCGTATCAGGTTTCTGTTTCGCATCTGATTGCTGGTATACATATCAATACCCTCTTTCCGTTCGATCTATTCGGTGGTGACTACGAGATACTTCTTTTAATTATTCGGATACGAATAGACAACTCATTGGGTTTTGACGAAATTTCCACGATAATCAGTTCATCGTACAAGTGAACATCACTCATTGAAGGAGCGACATGCTCGAATACCTGACCCTGATTCTCGCGTGCCAGCTCATTGGAGAATTCACCGTAAGCGCTGCGGGCCTGCCATTTCCCGGGCCGGTTGCCGGCATGCTGCTGTTATTTATCTTTCTACTGATCAAAGGCAGCGTACCTGACGATCTGACAAACGTTGCCGGGTCGTTGCTTAACAACCTTTCACTGCTGTTTGTCCCGGCTGGTGTTGGTGTTATGGTGCACTTCGAGTTACTGGGCACCGATGCGATACCACTATCTGCTGCGCTGATAATAAGTACTGTACTGACTATTATTGTGACGGCCACGGTGATGACGATGGTAAATCGATACCAACACAGCCGGGACAGCCAATGAATGAGCTGCAGAATATCTGGGTTTATCTGAGCGCATCCCCGCTACTACACCTGACACTGACATTGTCCGCTTTTGTTGTGGCCTCACAGGTGTATAAAAAACTCGGTATGCACCCGCTGTTAAACCCGGTGTTGCTCAGCGTTATTGCGATTGTTTTTATACTGCACAAAACTCAAACCAGCTATAGCACTTATTTTGAAGGCGCACAGTTTGTTCACTTTTTACTGGGTCCGGCCACGGTGGCACTGGCGGTACCGCTGTACCGACAATTTTCAAAGGTGCGGCAATCTGCTGCGGCAATATTAATCAGTTTGCTGTGCGGGTCTATAACCTCGGCGGTCACCGCTGTCGGCATTGCCCGGGCGCTGGGTGCCGGAGCCGCCTCGGTCATTTCCATTGCACCTAAGTCGGTGACAGCACCGGTGGCAATGGGTATATCCGAACAGCTCGGTGGCCTGCCTTCACTGACCGCCGTTATAGTAATACTGACGGGGATTATCGGTGCGATGCTCGGGCCACTGATATTAAATCTGATGCGCATTAAAGACTGGTCAGTTCGCGGCATGGCTATTGGTACAGCCAGTCATGGAATTGGTACAGCACGCGCGCTGCAGGTTAACGAAACAGCCGGCGCGTTTTCAGGGCTTGCGATGGGGCTCAATGCACTGGCCACCGCTATCCTTTTGCCTGTTCTGTGGAATCTGTTTTTCCAGTAAAGGTATCAACCGCTGTTGGCATACCCGGATGTGTGCATACGCATAAAAAAAAGGCTGCCGAAGCAGCCATTTTTCAAATCGCTCAACCGTGTTTTCGGCGACGCCGCGTCAGTCCGACCGACAGCAACAGAAGCATTAATGGAAACAACAGATCGAGCCGTTCCGGTTGTCCTGCAACCAGTGTGCAACCAGCCGCTGAGCCATTTAAACCAGTCAGCAGCAACGCACCGTCTACATCAAGAACATCCGGTGTGCCATCGCCATCGGTATCCGGCAGTACACTGCCATCGTTAGCAACGAGTGTGGCACGGCCGTCACCATCAGGGTCGGCTTCAAACTGATCATCTATACCGTTTGCGTTAACGTCTGCGCCTGCAGTCTGATCAATATCAGCGGCGTCATCAATGCCGTCACCGTCGGTGTCCGTACCACCGGTAGCAGTGACATCTGCTAAATCCGGAATGCCGTCAGCGTCGCTGTCGAGAAACAAATCAACTCTGCCATCGCCATCGGCATCTGTACCACCGCTTTCCAGAAGATCATTGGTGCCGTCGCTGTCGCTGTCGAGATCGAGGTAATTAGGACGACCGTCGCTGTCGGTATCCGGCACTGCCAGAGGAGTTGCCACCGTGGCATCATCAAAACCGTTACCATCTTCGTCAGTAAAGCTGTCAACAACCGCATTGTTGTCGCTGTCGGTACCACCGGCCTCAAACAAGTCTGACAAACCATCCTGATCAGAGTCTACGTCAAGGTAGTCTGCAAGACCGTCACCATCAGTATCGGCAACCGGTAGCGGGTTATCGGCAACCTGATCAGCCAGACCGTCGTTATTCTCATCGGTAAAGCCATCAATGACGCCATTGCCGTCAGTATCAGCGCCACCTGCTTCAAGCGTATCCGGAATGCCGTCATTGTCGCTGTCAAGATCCAGGTAGTTTGGCACACCATCATTGTCCTGATCACCACCCCCTTCAATGCTATTCGGGATACCATCATCGTCAGCATCAAGATCTACGACATCGTCTTCCGGTATTGCAGGGTTGGTTCCGGTCAGTATTTCATCACCATCGGGGGCACCACCGGCATCGCTGTCAGGGTTGTTCGGATCAGTGGCGTACGTGTTTACTTCTGCACCATCGGACAATCCATCGGCGTCAGTGTCAGCAAGCAGAGGATCGGTCTGGTTGATGTTAATTTCGGCACCGTCTTCAAGGCCGTCACCATCGGTATCTGCAAGCGTCGGGTTGGTGTTGAGCGTGTTATGTTCATCACCATCGTTTAATTGATCACCGTCGGTGTCGGCGAGTGCCGGATCAGTACCAATGGTATTGACTTCATCACCGTCTTCCAGTCCATCGCTGTCAGTATCACGCAAAGACGGATCGGTACCGTAATCGTTGACCTCAGCCGCATCATCCAAACCATCAGCATCGGTATCCGGGTTGTTCGGATCAGAGCCGCTGTCATTAATTTCTACACCATCGGATAGTCCGTCACCGTCAGTATCAGGGTTGGCAGGATCGGTACGTGCAGCGATTTCATCTGCATCGCTTAAACCATCACCGTCTGAATCCGGAATATCATCACCGGCATCATTGACCGGATCAGTGCCGTTGTCGACTTCTACCGCGTCGTTAGTGCCGCCACCATCGGTGTCTGCGACGTTTGGATTAGTGTTGTGAGTGTTGACTTCCTCACCATCAAACAAACCGTCGTTGTCGGAGTCGGGATTGGTCGGGTCGGTATTGGTTGTAGTAACTTCAGTGCCGTCTGCAAGACCATCACCATCACTGTCCGGGTTGGCAGGGTCAGTGCCCGCGGCGGTTTCATCAGCATCGCTTAAACCGTCGTTGTCGGTATCTACGATATCATCAGAGGCATCGTCTACCGGGTTTGATCCGTTAGCGATTTCAGCACCATCATTGGTACCGCCACCATCGGTATCAGGGTTATTCGGATCAGTATTGTGGTTGTTAACCTCATCTCCGTCACTTAACGTGTCGCCATCGGAGTCAGGGTTAGCCGGATCGGTGTTGGTGGATGTGATTTCAGTGATATTAGTAAGACCGTCACCATCGTTATCCAGCTCCGCAGCACCGGTTGAGTCAGGGTCCTGAAAATCGGGAATACCATCAGTATCGCTATCAACTGACAATTCAATGCTGTCTGCGACGCCGTCATCATCCGAGTCAGTATCCAGATAGTCCGGTGTTCCGTCGTCATCGGTATCAAGTGAAATCGCGTTGACTTCGATGTCATCAACAAAATTTCCCACACTGCCACCGCCGACGGAATTAAATTCTATATAAACCTTGTTAACACCGGCGGGCTTAACCCACTCGCCAGAGTAAGTTGCCCATGAGGTAGGACCGGTCGATACCGTATCTACCAGTACTTTCGACGCCGCATCGGCACCGACATAAACTTCCATAGTATCGACCGCATTACGTCCCCGATGCGAAAACGACCACTCAATCGCCGTTTTGGCACCGGAAACTGCAATCTCCTGAAATATATTGGAAGCACTGCGCGCATTCAATTCAATAAACTGATCACCCTGCCCGGCAGGGACGCCGTTGTAACCACTGGTCCAAAGCTCAATACAATCACAGGCCGAAGAGGTCGACCAGTTAGACACCTTGGATGAATCAACAATGCTGTAACCGCTGCCAATTTCCGGTGACTCAAAGCCACGGTTGAACAGCAACCCGGTCGGATATCCTTCAACGTGCCCTTCAGTGTCGTCTGTTATTCCATCACCGTCTGTATCATTGGCACTGGCAACACCAGTCAGCATCAGACTTGCCAGCAACCAAACCGGCAAACGCCTGATGACTGGAAAACTGGTTACCGATAAATACTGGAATGCCTGCCCAGGTACTTCATCACACTTCATCATATCTGGCCTGTAAGTTAAGTTACCCTGTGACTCACGCCCGCTTAGCGTGTGCCGGAAATCGCACTGACGTTTGCATCAGACACAGGTGCGCCTTGACGACCCTGCGTTTTAAGTAACCAATATTTGGCACATTCCGCGCCGGACTGCCCGCAATAGCGCAATATCGCTATCCAAAATAAACAACCACGGCAAAAGACAAATCAATTAACAAAAAATGCATCAAATACGGTCCGAAATTCACCGCCAGAAAGTCGGCACACCAATCCCCGGCATTGTTCAAAATGACGTCAGTCGCCACCTACTCACTCGACAACACCTGAAACTATTGGCACCAACTCCGACACCGGTCTGTCAGTGGGATAATTCAGGAGACAGTTCTTAACAAAAAAATGGTGGTAAACGAATACTATTGCACCGACCACAACCAACCATGACGCAGATCTTGCATTTGTCATGACGTTATAATACCTTTACGGTATTGCGGTTGTTCAGCAATTATTCGCAGCAAGAGACAGTTCCCGATGATAAAACTCCCCGCAGCAAAGCTATTGCGTCAGTTTCTAATGACCACGCTTCTGGCTTCCCCGGCAGTGTTAGCGCAAAACATTGTTTTACCCCAACAAGATGCCAACTGCATTTCCTGCCATTCAGCAGATCCCGGTACCGCAGACAATGTCACCGTTAACGACGTATCCGGTTGCGACTACAGCGCGGCAGATCAATACAATGGATGGGGCTGGAGCACGGATCTCTCAGAAAGTTGTCCACCGGTTGATACCGCCACAGTACAAAACGGTTACGCACACGATAACTCCAGCTATAAAACCAACAACGACGATCGCGACTTTATATCCGGTGTCCCGGTTTGTACGCTGCCCGGTGCTGATCCCGATGGAGACGGCTGGGGCTGGGAAAACAATGCAAGCTGTATTGTCGACACCGACAACCCGACACCAGACAACAATTGCATCGATGCAGACGGCGATGGTTGGGGATGGGATGGCACCGCCAGTTGTCGCGTAGGCGAGTTGCCAACCGCGTGTGTTGATGACGATGGCGACGGTTATGGCTGGAACGGCACTACAACCTGTGACCCGAACGGCAACGACTCTGATCCGATTGTACCGGGCAGCTGCGCCCCGCCTGCGTCTGGTACCACTGTGGTAAGTACAACAGGCCCGATACGTTCCACCGGTAATCCATACTACCCTGACAACGGCCCGCAATGCGTCGTACCGGATAATCAGTTTAATGGACCGGGGCTTGGTTTCGGTGATTTTCTTTTACTTAACAACGCATGGAACGGAGATAAATCGACCTGGGACTGGACACAGTGCATATCGCTTAACGCAAAAAATGACGGCTCAGTATCCCCCTCATGGGACTATGACTGGGGCAATGAAGATGACTTAAAAGCAGGTTTTGAAGAATGGGAAGTCAAATCCTATCCGGAAATTATCTATGGTGTTAAGTCTGCAAACGAAATATCCGCACCCTGTGCAACCACCGGTTTACCAGTACCGTATAAATCTTTGCCAACCATAGACATCACCTACAGCTACCGCGCTACCGAAACCGATAACCGGGTCGGCGATGGATTTAACATTGATGGTGAGTCTGTGGTAGTCAACGGCGGCGACAGAAATATCGCTGTTGAATCCTTTCTGCATTCTTCCTGCGAGATTCAGCGTGGTGCCAATTCAAACCGCGAATTCGAATTAATGGTCTGGCTTGAGCGCGGCAATGAAAGACTTCCGTCCGGCAGTCCACCGGTGGCCGTTTACACAGACACTGAAAACAGAAACTATGATGTCTATGTCAAAGGTGACGCAGACCCGGGTTACATTGCGTACGTCGCGCAGCAACCGGTAACTTCGGGCACCCTTAACTGGAATGAGTTTTTCACCGATGCCAAAGACAATAGCAGCACCTATGGTGTTAGAGCGATTGATGAAAACTGGTGTCTGGCCAATATATTGTTTGGTTCGGAAATATGGTGGGGCGAAGGTAACTTTGATTTAGACTACTATCAGATCAAACGCAGTTACTAAAACTTGCAGCGGCACCGGCAAAAAACCGGTGCCGCAAGCACGCATTGATACAGCGCATGCAGCTTTGGCAACCGGCTTTTATTTTCTGCATCATCATCAAAAACCCATGCTTCCCCGGCCGGGTCATCGGGAGCAGTTGAATCACTGCGCGGTATTTCCCCGTTGGTTTTTTCTTCAAAAACTTCCCCGGCTACATACCCGAACAATTCGTTTTCCATTTCCAGATCAGTCCCCGGAGACGCCAGGCTATCGGGATCTGTGAGCGCATTTTCATAGATCACCCTTCCTTTACAAATTAGCGAATATCTGAAGTCAATAAACACGTCATCTGAACACCCGCCGTGTATCAGATAAGCGGCACCCCAGAGCTTCCATTGGTACGCATTATCGACAAGATTATCGAAATGCTGCTGAAAGGAAACTATGTCCTCAGGTGAAAGTTTTCCAATGCAGCCCTGAGATTGATCTCTGGCTCATCGGCATGCTTTGCCGGTTCCAGGATGTCCCAGAATTCATTCAGATTCATGATCTTTCTCCATTGACGCAGTGCGGGTTCTTTGACTCACTTTCCAGAAACATCTAAATAAGCAAGCATATCGTCGTCATTATCAGACATGCCTCTTTCTATAAACCCGACGCTGGTGTAAAGGTCTTTTGCCACTGTGTTTGAAGGGCTATAACAAATGACAACCGTATCTACCTTATTAAGCGACCTTATCTCATCTATAGTCTTTATCAGCGCCAACCTGCCTATTCCCCTACGCTGATATTCATAAGCAACCATAAAGCGAAAGATCAGCGCTTCGCTTGCTCCGGATTCCTGCGGGAATATACCCCACATCATAAAACCGGCTAATTGTTCACCCTGGTAGATGGCTCTCGGCCTGTGCGTGTCTGAATGATAGTGAGCCTCTACCAATGAGTACACATTCTCAGACAGATTCTGTTGCTGTTCATCAGGGATTTCAAGTTCACAGACTGCCTCATAGTTTTCCTTTGTAATCGCCCTGAGTGATATTTCCATTCGTCCTTCCTGTGTATTCTTATGATCTTATCTGACCTGCATCATAGAGCAGACTCCCTTTATGTTATCTGTGAGGCCGCCTGGCAGTGAAAAACCGTAAAGCAAAATATCAGGACTCTCTGAAATCCCGGTGGCCCAGCACAGAGTGGTGAACCAACCAATACGCCACCGCCACAAACACACCACCAGCAAGGGTTGCCAGTGTCCAGAATACTCCCGGGACAAGCACCGTGCTTCGATCATTTGAGTCCAGGTACACACCAACTGAAAATACAATTCTTACAATAATATTGAGCACAGCCAGTAAGACCGGGAACGCAACGCCGCCAACCGCAAAATTCTCAAATAAAGGATCCGCCATAACCTGCTCCGCTAGTGTTATTGCCTATCGTAATCTTACCATCAACCCACAGCCACACAATTCAAATCACCGTAGTCAACCAGACGGCTCACTGATCACCGCTGACCAGTAGAGAAATCTGCAGTGTGGAGAAAAGACATGGGTATCAGTAAGACACCAGTGATACTCACAACGCTTTTTTCCTGGCCACGGTATTCCATTGATACCCCTTCGCGAGCGCAACAGTGGGGATTTCCAGGTTGAAGCCAGTGAACTGTTATCCTGCCCGATAGTTCAACAAAAAGACTGATCACTTAGTAGCAGGAAATACCGAATCAAACATTTGCTATTACATCAGACATAAACCGGATCACGGAATGGAAATTCAAATCATTGGGCAGTCATCGCAGGGTAAATGCACCACAAAACCATTTTTCTATAAGCGCCATATAGATTGGGCACACCCCTCCTTTGGCGATCTGTAAACACATGGGATTCAAACTGAAAACAACACCATGCAACAAATACTGGTAGCCTTGTCATGCAATATCTATCAATCCAACAAAGAGAAGCCCGAATGGTGAGGTTACCGATAAGCAGCAGACAACAAATAAATCTGATCTGCATCTCTTTTCTTTTTCTTTTCGCATGCTTTGCCGGCCCTTCCCATGCTAGTTACAATTGCGAGGATCTGATCGGCTCCTGGTCAAATGAGCGTTTCGATAAAACGCTTAATAAAGAACGCCGAACCATTGCAACACTCAATGCTGACGGAGGCTTTTGGGTAAGGTTTATTTACAGTAGTGAAGATAATTTGAGTGAAAAGGAGAATCAGGGCACATGGGCGTGCGATGGGACTAACCTCACGATCTCAATAAACTCATTGAATGCATACGGGCCAGCGCACACCCATGTGTACGAGGTTTTAACACTAAACCATATATCCTATAAACTTCGCACCCGCGACACCAACTGCGGGCAGGTTTACGGAGACTGTGGCAGAGAAATCATCTATGAATATTTTAGGGTGATTAACTAATCTCCAACGTGTGGTTTGCTACCAAACTTTCCGCAATACTCTACCTTCACCGCTGCCGCCATATCGGCCTATCGACGCAGGTACGATATCGACGGAAAGTTTGCGGGCTCCCACACAACACACTAATCAGTCTTAGTCGATACCCAGGTCCCTTCGCACTCAAGCGCATCTACCCAGGTACCGGAACCTTCGCTACCGTTTAAAGTACCAATGACGTCAACGACCAATTGACCACTTTGTGCAAAACCGCCGGTTATTTCGCCGGCAGAAGACACAGAACCGCTGATCTCGTATAGATTGCCGTTAGTACTGAGAACACTGCCACCCAGCACACCATCTGTGACTGTCATCTCTCCGGAACCGTCACCGCAAGTACCACCATTTATGTCAACATCGGTCAGTGCGGTTGCAGAGATTGAACGGGTACCATCAAGATCAGGATCATTAGAATCTGAACCACACCTGATGTCTCTTTACCTACCATTCGGCGAGAGCCAGCTTTAGCCCCATCGCTGCAAACAACCCTGCGAATACTTTTTGCGACCCGGCAACAACACGCGGTGAATTTACAATGAGATGACGTACCTGATTGGCCAGCAACCCGTAACCGACAAATACAACAAA
>CALHCI010000108.1 GCA_937931165.1 uncultured Granulosicoccaceae bacterium | reverse complement strand
GCCCGCTGCCCATTACCTCACCCGTGGATTTCATTTCAGGACCAAGCAACGGGTCAACACCCGGAAACTTGTTAAAAGGAAAGACCGATTCTTTAACCGCGTAAAACGGTGACTTTCTGGCTGCATCAATACCCTGATCACGCAGTGACCGGCCGCTCATGCAGCGTGCAGCGATTGCTGCCAGCGGCATACCGGTAGCCTTTGACACAAAGGGTACGGTGCGCGAGGCCCGGGGGTTCACTTCGATCACGAAAACCTGATTGTCTTTAATAGCGACCTGCGCGTTTACCAGCCCACACACACCAAGCTCAAGCGATAGCTGTGTCATCTGCGTTCGCAGTGTTTCCTGTATTTCTTCAGACAAACTATATGGCGGCAATGAACAGCCGGAATCACCGGAGTGCACACCCGCCTGTTCAATGTGTTCCATAATGCCGCCGATCATCACCTGCTCACCATCGCAGATCGCATCGACGTCTACCTCGGTAGCGTCGTCAAGAAATCGATCGAGTAATACCGGCGCATCATTCGACACAGACACTGCTGTCGACATATAGGTTTTCAGTTCATCGTCGCCGTATACAATCTCCATGGCACGCCCGCCCAACACATAAGAAGGCCGAACCACAAGCGGGTAACCGATTTCCTGCGCCGCCTCAATGGCAGCAGCTTCAGTTGTGCAGGTTTGATTAGGCGGTTGTTGCAAGCCGATTTTTTCAAGCAGGTGCTTAAAGCGCTCACGGTCTTCGGCAAGATCAATGGCATCGGGTGAGGTACCGATAACCGGTGCACCGTTCTGCCAGAGTTTTTCAGCAAGCTTAAGCGGCGTTTGTCCACCGTATTGCACAATAACGCCAGCCGGTGCCTCAATACGCAGCACTTCGCTGACGTCTTCAAACGTTAACGGCTCAAAGTACAATCGGTCAGAGGTGTCGTAATCGGTGGACACCGTTTCCGGGTTGCAGTTGATCATAATGGTTTCATAACCATCTTCTCGCAACGCAAGCGCCGCGTGCACACAGCAATAGTCGAATTCAATACCCTGCCCTATGCGATTGGGGCCACCGCCAAGCACGACAATCTTTTTATTATCGGTAGGCGCCGCCTCGCACTCTTCATCGTAGGTTGAATACAGGTAAGCGGTATTGGTCGAGAACTCGGCCGCACAAGTATCAACACGCTTGTACACCGGGTGTACTTGCAACGCGTGGCGATGATTTCGAACGTCATCTTCACTCACGTCCATCACATTGGCGAGCCGCTGATCGGCAAACCCTTTGCGCTTTAACTGCTGCATTTGAGTTCTATCGATGCTGCTTAGTGCAGCGCCTTTCAAGCTGTTTTCGGTAACGATAATGTCGTCAATTTGCGCCAGAAACCAGCGGTCTATTTTGGTAATTGCGAATATTTCTTCGAGCGTATAACCGGCTCTGAACGCATCTGCCACGTACCAGATACGCTGATCTGAAGGCTGGCTCATTTGCAACTCCAGCTCCTTTTTTCGCTCTTCTTCATCAAGCCCTTCAGGCAGGATTTCATCAAAGCCACACACGCCAATCTCAAGACCCCGCAGCGCCTTTTGCAAAGACTCCTGTTGATTACGCCCGATCGCCATCACTTCACCCACCGATTTCATTTGCGTGGTCAGCCGGGCATCGGCGGTCGGGAATTTTTCAAATGCAAAACGCGGCATTTTGGTGACAACGTAATCGATAGCAGGCTCAAACGATGCGGGCGTTGCACCACCGGTAATATCGTTACGCAGTTCATCGAGTGTAAAGCCAACCGCAAGCTTGGCGGCAACTTTGGCAATAGGAAAGCCGGTGGCCTTGGATGCGAGCGCCGATGACCGCGACACCCGCGGGTTCATTTCAATAACGATCAAGTCACCGTTATCCGGGTTAACCGCAAACTGCACGTTAGAGCCACCGGTTTCTACACCCACTTTACGCAATACCGCAATCGATGCGTTACGCATGATCTGGTATTCCTTGTCGGTGAGGGTTTGCGCCGGCGCTACGGTAATAGAGTCACCGGTGTGCACGCCCATCGGATCAAGGTTTTCAATCGAACAGACAATAATGCAGTTGTCAGCTTTGTCTCTGACCACCTCCATTTCATATTCTTTCCAGCCAAGCACTGACTCTTCCATCAGAATTTCAGTGGTTGGCGATAACGACAACCCGCGCTGACAAATCTCTGAAAACTCATCACGGTTATAGGCAATACCACCGCCACTGCCGCCCATGGTAAAGGATGGCCGGATAATCACCGGAAACCCGAGTTTCTCAAGCCCGGCATAGGCTTCTTCCATGCTGTGAGCAATCTGTGCCGCAGGCGTTGCCAGGCCGATTTCGGTCATAGCGTGACGGAATTTGTCTCTGTCTTCAGCCAGATCAATCGATTCCGGTCGTGCACCAATCAGCTCAACGCCATACTTTTCAAGTACCCCTTCGCGGTCCAGATCAAGCGCACAGTTAAGGCCGGTTTGCCCGCCCATCGTTGGCAGAATCGCATCGGGTTTTTCTCTGGCAATAATCTTTTCTACTGTGCGCCACTCAACCGGCTCAATGTAGATGGCATCGGCGGTAGCCGGGTCGGTCATGATGGTTGCCGGATTCGAGTTAACCAGTATGACCCGATAACCCTCTTCTCTGAGTGCCTTGCATGCCTGGGCACCAGAGTAGTCAAACTCGCATGCCTGACCAATCACTATCGGCCCGGCACCGATAACCAGAATGTTCTTGATATCGTTACGTCTAGGCATTTTTGTGTGTTTCGATCAGGGTGATAAAACGTTCGAACAGTGCGGCCACATCATGTGGCCCGGGGCTCGCCTCCGGATGCCCCTGAAATCCGAATGCCGGTGCTTCGGTGTGTTCGACCCCTTGCAGTGTCTGATCAAACAACGACCGGTGCGTGGCACGCAAAGATTTCGGCAAGCTGTTTTCATCAACCGCAAAGCCGTGATTCTGACTGCTGATCATAACGCTGCGGGTGTCCAGATCAACCACCGGGTGATTGGCCCCGTGATGACCGAATTTCATTTTCATGGTCGATGCACCACTGGCAAGCGCCAACAGCTGATGACCCAGGCAAATGCCAAACAAAGGAACGCGTTTTTCCAACAGTGTTTTAATGGCGTCTATTGCGTAATCGCAGGGCTCAGGATCACCGGGACCGTTAGACAAAAACACCCCGTCCGGGTCCATGGCCATCACTTCACTTGCCGGTGTCTGCGCGGGCACCACGGTGACTCGACACCCCTGATCCACCAACATTCTGAGAATATTGCGTTTTACACCAAAGTCATAGGCGACAATATGCCGCGAGGTTTGCTCAGGCGCGATGAACTGATCACCAAGGTTCCACGTGCCTTCTTCCCACTGATAGGGCTTTTTAACCGAAACCTCGCGCGCCAGATCACGACCGACCAGACTACCGAACCCGGCAATCTTTTCATCTATTTCAGCGGCGGTTGCACCGCAACTGATCACACCGGTCTGAGCACCGTGCTCACGCAGGTGGCGGGTCAGTCTGCGCGTATCAATACCGGCAATGGCAACCGTTGCATGCGCTGCCAGGTATTCTTCAAGGCTTTGCTCACTGCGAAAGCTGCTGGTTTGAAGTGGTGCATCGCGAATAATAAGACCCGCTGCGTGTACACCGGCAGACTCTTCATCAAAGTGATTAACGCCGGTATTGCCAACATGCGGCACCGTCAACGTTACTATCTGCTGGGCATAGGAAGGATCTGTGAGAATTTCCTGATAGCCGGTCATGGCGGTGTTAAAAACAACTTCGCCAACGGCAACGCCCTCTGCACCGATTGATATCCCTTCGAATTCAGTGCCGTCCGCAAGCGTAAGTATTGCGTGTTTACGCAATGGTTTTATCTCTACTGTTGGGGAAAGGAGGAGTGATGGCCGGAGCCGCCGCATATTTTAAGCAAACTACCCCGGCTTGTCTAACTGCAATCATGAACGCGGTAATCCTGATAGCAGTGACTCAACGTCAGGCGTACACTTGCCGCTTCGTCTCCTGGCCGCCGATCATCGAATTGGAAGTGCACTTGAAGATTCCTCAAACGGTCCGGACATGTCCAGCAGCAACAACACTCCCAACAATCGCCCGGCGGAATCATCAGATCTGCGCAATCTGATTGCCGCCTGTGCTGCAATCACCGTTTTCGGACTGGCTTTCGGCATGACCGCGCCGTTACTCTCTCTGATTCTTGCGGAGCGCGACGTACCTTCAAATATTATCGGCCTTAACTCCGCGATGATGCCGCTGGGTATTCTGCTGTTTTCTCCTGTTATTCCCTACTTTGCCGAAAAGTTTGGTGCCAGACAGGTTGCCATTGTCGCCGCCATTACCACTGCCATACTGATCATTGCGTATAAAGTGTTTGATCATCTTGGTGCGTGGTTTTTGCTGCGCACCATTAACGGCATGTCTATCGCAACTTTATTTGTACTGAGTGAAGCCTGGATAGTCGGTGCCGCCGGGTCAAAACATCGCGGCAAAGTCGTGGCAATCTACGCCAGTATACTGTCTGCCAGTTTTGCGGCCGGCCCGTTTCTCATTGGTATTATCGGGGTCAACGGCTGGGCACCGTTTATTGTCGGCGCTGTGGCCATCACCATTGGCACGCTTCCAATCTTTGGAATACGTGATATCCCGCCGTCTTCAACACACGAACACAAATTATCGGGCCCGCTGGCGTTTACCCGTAAAGCACCAATTCTGGTAGCTGCTGTCGGGTGCTTTGCGATCCTCGATTCCGCCGCCATTTCACTGTTGCCCGTCTACGGGATCGAAAACAACCTCACACAGAGTGAGGCCGCGTTCGCATTGACAGCACTGATTATTGGCAACATATTTTTGCAGCCACCCATCGGCTGGCTGGCAGATCGAATACCTGCACGCAACATGTTTATGATGTTATCGGCAATTACCATTGTTGCCACCGCTGCTCTGCCATGGGTGCTGCACACCTGGCTATTCTGGCCGGCGCTGGTCATCGCAGGGTCTGCCGGGTACGGCGTTTATACAGTTTCATTAAAGTCACTGGGTGATCGCTTTCAGGGGCAGGAACTGATCACAGGCTCTGCCACTTTTTCTGTAGTCTGGGGCCTTGGTGCGCTGCTCGGTGCCATCAGCGGCGGCTGGTCTATCCAGATCTCAACGGTATTCGGGTTACCGTTTTTACTTGCCGGCGTTTATTTGTTATTTCTGGTTGGCAACTACCTCAGGCGCAAATCTCAACGCGCCCTCAATGAACAACACCCGGTCTGATATAACTGTCGAAAACAGGCGTCTTCATGCATCCAACAATAGAATCAATCAACGCCACCGCCACGCGACTCAAAGATTTTGTTATTCGCACACCAACGCTTCCCTACTACGGACTCGATGGCGATAGCCTGTTTGGCAATACCAATGTCTGGTTAAAAATGGAATTGTTCCAGCGTACCGGCAGCTTTAAAGCGCGGGGTGCAATTAACAACGTTCTCCACCTGACCGATCAGCAGCGCGCCAAAGGCATTACTGCTTTTTCGGCTGGCAATCACGCAATCGCTGCGGCATACGCAGCAAAAGCCAATAACATCAGCGCCAAAGTAGTGATGCCAAAAACGGCTAATCCATTCCGCGTGAGTTGTTGCGAAAAACTGGGGGCTGAGATTCTATTCGGTAACACTATCAGCGAACTTATCGACATTGTCGGTACATTGCAGGCGCAGGAAGGTCGTACATTAGTCCACCCGTTCGAGGGTGATCACACCTTTGAAGGCACAGCAACAGTGGGGCTTGAACTCATCAACGATGTACCGGATCTTGATGCGGTTATTGTACCAGTGGGCGGCGGCGGGCTGATCTCGGGCATTGCTGCAGCGGTCAAACAAAAGCAACCTGACTGTAAGGTTTACGGTGTAGAACCTGAGGGTGCACAAGGTATGACGCAAAGCCTTGCGGCTGGTACGCCTGCTGATACCGTTAATGTTTCAACGATTGCAGACAGCCTGGGTGCGCCTATGCATATGCCAAAGTCTTTTGCACTGGTACAGCATTATGTCGATGATATTGTCCGCGTGACAGACCAACAGCTCGCCGATGTCATGAAACACATGTTCACCGATTTGCAGCTTGCCGTAGAACCCGCCTGCGCCGCTGCCATGACAGCGCTGTTACACCCGCTAAAAGAAAAGCTTCCCGGACGTAACGTTGCGCTGATTCTGTGCGGCAGCAACATTGATCAAAACACCTTCAATCAGTACACAAGCCGTTAAGAATGCATGTCCACAGGCTGTCAGCACAAACGCAAAATTAGCTTATAGCGCCCAATAGCATATACTTGGCCTGACGCCTCACTACGCGATAACACTATGTCAATAATAGAGCTGGACCAGGTCAATAACGGCAAGGGCAACCCGTGGGGAAATGCCAAAGGCAAAGGCGGTGGATTTGGCGGAGGCGGCGGACCCAACCTGAAACTACCGAAAGGGCTATTGGGCATCGCGCCGTTGATCCTGCTGGTTGCAGCAGGGCTTTTTATTTACACCGGTGTTTATACGGTACCCAGTGACTCCGTTGGCGTGGTCACCCGTTTCGGTAAATTCTTAAAGGTAGAATCTTCCGGCCTGCACTTTAAAATTCCGTGGGGCGCTGATGAAGTCACCATTGTGCCGGTCAAACGTCAGCTAAAGCAGGAGTTCGGGTTCGGTACCGCCGGCGCCACGAATCCTACCCAGGTACGCAATGACACATTGGCACAAAGCCAGATGGTCACCGGTGATCTCAATGCAGCACTGGTTGAATGGGTAGTGCAATACCGTATCGAAGACCCGCGTAAATATCTGTTTGATGTCAGAAACCCCGGTGAGACACTACGTGACTTATCAGAATCTGTGATGAGAGAAGTTGTAGGAGATCGCACCGTTGATGAGGTGATTACTATCGGTCGTCAGGAAATTGAAGTCGAAGCATTAGAAAAAATGCGAGAGCTCACTGCCAAGTACGGCATTGGTGTGAGCATTGACCAGGTGCAACTCAAAAACATCAACCCGCCTCGCCCGGTACAGGAATCATTTAACGAAGTGAACCAGGCACAGCAGGAAAAAGAAAGTCTAATCAACGCCGCGCGCCGCGAGTACAACAAGCTGGTACCACTGGCCGAAGGTGAAAAAGATCAAAGAATCCGTGCTGCAGACGGTTATCGACTTAAAAGAATTAACGAAGCCGAAGGTGACGCCGCCAGATTTAACGCGGTACTTACCGAGTACTTAAAAGCACCGGAAGTGACACGCAGGCGTATCTATATAGAAACGCTGCAAGAGGTACTACCGGACCTGGACTCAAAAATTATCATGGATGAAAAATCACAACAGGTACTGCCGTTACTTCCATTGGGAAATAACGCATCAGGCACCAAAGGGCTAACACAATGAGAATTCTAACAGCCATCATTATTGCCTTTGTCGTACTTCTGCTAACTACCTCGGTCTATAAAGTCCGCGAAACAGAGCAAGTTATTATTACCCAATTCGGCAAACCGGTTGGCGAGGCAGTCACCACGGCAGGCCTCAAATTTAAAGTACCGTTTATCCAACAGGTTAACCCGATTGAAAAACGCATTCTGGAGTGGGACGGCAGCCCCAGTAACATGCCTACCAAAGACAAACTCTATATCGCAGTAGATCTGTTTGCACGCTGGAGAATTGTTGAACCACTACCCTACTTTCTAAGACTCCGGGATGAAAGAAGCGCACAGTCACGGCTCGATGACATCCTCGGCAGTGAAACCCGCAACGCTGTTGCCAAGCATGAACTTATCGAGCTTATACGCACTACTAAAGACAGAAAGCCATTGTTGGATGCATCACTCACCGAAGAAGATCTCGACACACTGGGCACATTGGTCCCTATAAGCAAAGGCCGCAAACTGGTTGAGCAGGAAATATTCAACGCCGCTGCACCCAAACTCGAGGGGTTTGGCATAGAACTGCTCGATATACGCTTTAAAAGAATTAACTACAACGAAAGCGTAAGACCGAAAATCTACGACCGTATGATCAGTGAACGTCGTCAGATTGCAGAACGGTTTCGTTCTGAAGGAAATGGTGAAGCTGCCAGAATCAACGGCTTTAAAGAGCGTGATCTCAACAAAATTCAATCAGAAGCGTATAGAGAAGTCGAAGAGATTCGTGGTGCCGCTGACGCTAAAGCAACAGAGATCTATGCTGAGGCTTATAATCAGAGCCAGGACGCCAGAGAATTTTATGAGTTCCAGAAGACCATGGATATGTATAAATCTGTAATTAAGAATAATACGACGCTGATGCTTTCTACTGAGAGCGAGGCTTTTAAGTATTTGAAGAGTATGAATCCGGAGTAGGTTTTTTATTGCCTGCGGCGCAGTTGGGATGCGCCTGCAGCGGGCTGGTTGGGTGTCGCCTGCAGCGGGCGTCACTTTGAAAAGCCCAAAGTAACCAAAGGCTTTTTTGCGAATGATTGGCCCTGCGGGTGGCGCTCATTAGTGATGGTATTTCTACTTCACTTTATTCTTGGGGGAGACTTGGTTTTTGTCTCCGTTGATAGTGCGCCATTTTGAGTATTGCCGCTCCACCGGGCCGCGCAGATGCGCGTCCTTGCGCAACTGCGCTAACGCTGGCATCCATGCCGCTTTTACCCGGTGGATCGACAATACTCAAAACTGATCAACACGCACTTAAAACGCTTTCGCGATTTTCTACTCATTAAGAAAATACTGGCCGGCAGCAAAGTGCCCAATCCTGCCGGTCGTTAACGGCATTGCTAGACTTATCTGCTTGTCATATCCACCATGAAAGCAGACCTTTCGGATGCGCTGT
>CALHCI010000107.1 GCA_937931165.1 uncultured Granulosicoccaceae bacterium | reverse complement strand
TAATCCACCCCGGGCCGGTCACCAAGCAAATACCTGGGCCCTGCACCTTTCATAGCAGCAGCATCGTCAGCGTTGTACAACTTACAACTCTTCAGTGACAGACACCCACACCCGATACACGAAGACAATGAATCCCTAAGCGTTGTCAGTTGATCAATTTTTTTGTTTAAATCAGACTTGAAGTGACTGCTTAGCTTCTCCCAGTCGCGTTTTGTCGGCGTTCGGTTGGCGGGCAGACAAGACATTTGGTGCTGAATCTCTTCAAGCGTGTACCCCAGCTGCTGGGCAATCAATATAAAAGATACACGGCGCACCACTTCTTTTTTAAATAACCGGTTGCCACCCGGCCCTCTTATACAGTCGATTAATTTTCTATCGCTATAAAAGCGCAAAGTGGAAACCGTGGTGCCAGTGCGCTTCGCCAGGCTTCCAATAGTCATTAGCTTGTTTGCCGACATTTCCCGTCGTCACCTCCTGACCTCAAGTGAAGTTGAGATCCTATCATAGCGATCAATCTTGCAAAGCCTGGAATGATGACGTAATTTCTTACTTCAAAGTACTGTCAGAGCAGGTGTTGCATTCCTACCTGGCAAACAGTTCATTAAACAACGCTTCGCACTGCTTCTCACCCTCTTCCGTAAAAGCGATGGATTTAGCTTTTCCTTTCGGATCGTGAATCAATCCTTTTTCGTAGAGCCTATCAGTAACTTCCCAGGCTATGTTACGCCACGCTCTCGTAGTTCCGTGCTCTGAGAATGAAGTCAAGTACAGCAACGCCAGCGCTGCTTCATCTACTTTACGTTCGTTATACTCCACTGATAGTCTCCTGCGTTTCGCTGAGTGTGTTGAGCATGGTACCTTGACTTGAGCGTCTGTGCGGCACACAGATTTGCAGGCGTAACTACAGATTGAACATTTGTGGATGCGCTCAGCAGTTGACCATGTAACGAGCAAGAATTGAGGAAACCACTGGCAGCAAACAGGCACAACCACTAAAACGCGAAGGCGTTTTCACCAGCGTTTTAATCAGTTTTGAGTAGCGTCGATCCAACGGATAAAAGCGGCAGGATGCCCGCGTTAGCGCAGCGGTGCATGGATGCAAGTCTGCGCGGCCCGTTGGAGCGGCAACACTCAAAATAGCGCAATACCTACGACGACAGGAACTGACCTCACCCCAATACAGGTTAAAGTAACCCGGGCCAACCGCAAAGAGCGCCACCCGCACGACCAATCATTCGCGAAAAAGACTTTGGGCACGACGGTCTTTTCAAAGTACGCCCGCTGCAAGCGCCTCATCATAATCAGACACCAGCAAATGCAACGGCTCAACATCCTCGTCAATATCTGAAAACCTTCCTATCGGCTCACGAAAAACATTATCAGTCACATCATCATTCACAGTCGATACTTCACCAATCAGTACATCGTCACCCTCACCCCAGAACGCATGCCAGTTGCCGGGCATTAACGTCACGCTTTCACCGGGGTTCAGTTTCAGATGCGCACCGGCAGGCTGAGTGCGGGCAACGCCGTCTGTCATTACCGTTACATCGGTTTTTTCATCGACATCACCGTTTTCATCGGAGTTAAAGAGCTCTAACACCAGCGTACCGCCGCCACGGTTAATAATGTCTTCTGCTTTTACGATGTGACGATGCATCGGCGATAATTGATCTGCTTTGGAGATCATGATCTTTTCGGCGTAACACATACCACCACCACGGGCCAGATCATCCTGTGAGCCGTTGCGAACGGTAAACAGGAACAAGCCCATCTCTTTGAACCTTCCCTGTCCGTAGTCGGTGATATCCCAGCCAAGACGTGCACCGATAATTCCATCGATATCGGCGCGCCGTTGTTTCATTTCGGTTGGCGTCCAGTATGCGAACGGCGGCAGTATAAATCCGAAAGATCGAATAAAAGCGTCAGCTTCCTGCATGATGGCATTGATTTCGGAGCGCTTCATTGGACGTTTCCCTGGTTAATCTATTATCACTTTATGATATGACGGCTTAGCTCACCGCGTTTATGTGAAAACACAGAAAGAATGTAGCTCGCCACTAAAACGTAATCGTATAGTCTTCTTTGTCGAACAGATGCACGTTAGCTTGTGAAAACTGCAAACCGATTGGCTGCCCCTTAAGTCCGGACACAGCACCCTGTGTTCTGACAGTCAGGGTGCCCAGATTATCGCACTTAACGTATAAAAAGGTATCGGAGCCCAGATATTCGGCAAACTCCACCACCCCCTGGCAATGTGAATTGTCTATTTCACAGGGGATGATATGTTCCGGTCTTATGCCGAGCTTTGACACCTGCGCGGCAAAGTCAGCCGGCAACTCACAGTCAATGCCGTTATGCCCTGACAGCCGAACACCCCGTCCATCACACTGGCACGGCATGACATTCATTTTCGGACTGCCGATAAACTCGGCCACAAACAGATTACCGGGCCTCTCGTAGAGCTCTACCGGGGTCCCCATCTGCATGACCAGCCCGTCTTTTAAAACAACAATCCGGTCAGCCAGTGTCATCGCTTCGACCTGATCGTGCGTCACATAGATCATGGTGGTGTTAAGCGTGCTGTGCAGCTTGGCAATTTCAAATCGCATCTGTACACGCAAAGCAGCATCAAGGTTCGATAACGGCTCATCAAACAGAAACCCTTCCGGCTCTCTGACAATGGCGCGGCCAATGGCCACTCGCTGCCTCTGCCCGCCGGATAATTCTTTAGGCCTGCGTTCGAGGTAGGGTTCAAGCTCAAGAATTTTTGCCGCCTGCCCTACTTTCTCAGCAATCTCGGTCTTTGGTGTACCGGCTGTTTTTAATCCAAAGCCCATGTTCTCGCCAACCGACATGTGCGGATATAACGCATAAGATTGAAACACCATGGATAGCCTGCGACCGGACGGAGGTAACGCGGTAACGTCTCTGTCGTCGAGCCAGATAGACCCGCGACTGGTATCTTCAAGACCGGCAATCATTCGCAACAATGTGGACTTACCACAACCCGACGGCCCGACAAACACGACAAACTCACCATCGTCGATCTGAATATCAACCCCTTTGATGACCTGCAAGTCACCAAACCATTTTTCAACGCCGGAAAGTTGTATCGAACCCATAAGATTACGCTGCCAGCCGTTGTCTGTTAGGAGAAGCCCATGCGAGCCAGATTGCCGCAGTCCACGAAAAATCTACACCGATGCAGCCGTCACCCGACACCGGGTTAAAGCACTCATAGAAACCGGATTGTTGAATCAGTGATGCCATATCGTCACGAATGGCATCGGCAAGTGCGTTGTGACCTTGTTCGGCAAGCCCCATAGAAATCAGGTAATTCATTTGTGGCCAAACCGGACCACACCAGTAGCGTTGCGGGTCAAACATGTCGGCAGTCGGATCCCAGCTTGGCATTAGAAATTTAACCTGTTGTTGCACCCGCTGAATGTGTTCTATGGTTTTTTGCTGTTGCTGCGGGGTTCCGGTATCTGCAAAAAAACACAACACACTGGCATTGCTGAGGCCATTTGAAAACTTACCGGTCTTCACATTACGGGCGGTGAACGCACCAATATCATTGTTCCAGAAATAGTTCGTCGCCTGCTCACCCTGTTCAATCAGTGATTTCAGTTCTGCGGCTGCTTCTGTCTTGTGAAGTCTTTGCGCGATTTCCAGTAGATCTTTGTTAGCTCGAAGCAGAATAAAGTGAATGCCCGGATCTGCCATCAAAAAGGGGCCTTCATCGGTCAGCTTTCTCTGATTCCATAGCGACTCACGTCCAAACTTAACAATAGACAAAAATTTGTCATACTGTTCTTTACTCGGGCGTTGTTCCGGATTGGCATGCTTGGTATCCATACGTTGGTAGGGCTCAAGCTCGCTGTCAATTTCCATTGCAGTAAGACCAGGTTCCCAGTCAGGGCAATTGTCTCTGCCGGTTTCCCAAGGATGTACCGTTGCAACCACACCGTTACTGCCTCGTTCTGTCTGATACCAGCGATGCCATTTTAAAGTTTTTTCAAACAACTCTTCGGCAAATTTAAGGTCTTTGGCACCTCCGGTCTCTACCAGTTGCCGCATAACACAGGCCAGAATGGGTGGCTGCGATACACCGGTTGATGGCATGGGGGGCTGCGGTGTATGTGCCGATTGTGTTTGCCACACAGATGGACCCGGGAAGTAGTCCGGGTCATCGTGGCGAAACAAGATGCTCGGCACCATGCCGTTATCCCATTGCCCTTCCAGAAGATAGGCAAGCTCAGTCCAGGCACGTGCCCGATCAAATGTACCAAAACCCAATGCAACAAACGCAGAATCCCAGTTCCACTGATACGGGTACAATCGCGCCGTGGGTACAGTGTATCCACCACGGTCGTTCTTCTGCAGTATCTCTATTGCCTGAGTGTCTAAATCGTCTGACATCAGTATCAACCTTTAACACTGCCGGCGGTCAGGCCGGCAACCAAGAATCGTTCAAACCATAAAAACAAAACCAGCACCGGAACGGTTGCAATGACAGCACCGGCCATTAAATGCTGCCGCGGAATTTCCGAAGAGTTCAACGATTGCACCCCACGCGACAGCGTAAAAATATCCGGATCATCGAGAAACATAAACGCGAACAAAAACTCGTTCCAGGCAATCATGAATATATACAGTGAAACAGAAGCAATCGCCGGCAAAGATAGCGGCAGCGTGATTTTCAGTATCACGCCCAGTCGCGACAAGCCGTCCATTAATCCAGCCTCTTCAAGCTCGTACGGTAACCCGCGAAAGTACCCCTGCAGCATATATACCGCGACCGGGATGGTAGTCGCGGGGTAAACAACAATTAAACCTATTAAGGTATTACGCAACCCTAACTGGGAAAATACCGCATACAACGGAATGACCAGTACGATTGCCGGCACCATGTATATTAATAATATTGACCGGGAAAGTACTGCCTGCCCCGGAAACTTCAATCGTGACACCGCATACGCACCGGGTATTGAGAACAGCAGCGTAATAACCACAGTAGCAACGGACACCATGGCTGAATTCAGTAAGAACAGACCGAAACGATAATCGGTAAATAATTCAATGTAACTTCTGAATAAGGTTTTCGGGTCTTGCCAGATATTGATGGATAAATCCAGCGGATTGGCAAGCAATGATTGCTGGCTCTTCAGGCTGGTCATCAGCATCACGTAAAACGGTAACATGACAATAATGGTAAAAAAAACAAAACCAAAGCCTTTCATTACCCGAATAAGTATCACTTCAAGCTGATACCGTCCCTGGCGCTCTGCGCGCATATCATGAAAGCATAAGTGCCAGCTGACAGCACTTGTTAAAAATATACCAACCCAGGTCAGCACCTGAACCGATGTTGCGACAACGCTAACGCCGGTTGCTTTTTGCATTAACCAGAACACCACAAACGCGATTACTGCACTGACCGGTAACCACAGTTCTTCACGGCGCGCAACGGGAGTCAGCAGGTAAAAACCCGCACCCACTGCACCACCCGCCATCGCATTGCCAATGTCCGGTACAATGACATCACCGGTCACCAGCATCGCAAACACACTGAGTACGACGCTATAGATCAACGCCCACAACGCACCGACGACCAATCCAATGAAAAACGTGTTACCGATTTTCATTAGCCGTCATCCTGTGGCGAATATTTAAAAAATAACAATGCTGACAACAGCAAAACGATAAACACCACTACTGCCACGGCAGCGCCTGCCCCAAGGTTGGACACAGCAAAGGCCTGTTCATAGACATCGACGGTGAGTGTGCGTGTGCCCGCTGCACCACCGGTAAGCAGAAAAATGTCGTCAAACTTGTTAAACGTCCAGATAAACCGCAATAAAAACAATACCGCGAGTATGCCTGCCAGTTGCGGCAGCGATATATACCAGAATTGCTGTAGCGGTGAAGCACCATCTATTTCTGCCGCTTCATAGGTTTCACTGGACATTGACTGCATACGCGCCAGGATAAAAAGAAAAGACAGTGGAAAGTAACGCCATACTTCAAACGAAATTACAGTGGTCAGTGCCACCGGAAACTCAAGCGTCATACCGAAGAAACTGATCGGCACCGCACGCTGGCCAAGAAAGTTGATCGGGCCGTCAACAGCACCAATTTTAAGTAATATTGCATTCAGGGTACCGCCTGGTCCGGCATCAAGCAGTAATACCCAGGCAAACGCTACAGCAATAACCGGAGCGACATACGGAAACAAAAAGAACCCCCGCAACAATCCCCGGCCCGGAAAGGTGGTTGACAGTAGTTGCGCTGCAAACAACCCGAATATCAGCGCCCCCAGTGTACCGAATACGGTGTAGTACAACGACACCCTCAGCACCGTCCAGAACTCACTGGCTGAAAACACTTTGCGGAAGTTTTCCAGCGTAAACTTGTTGTTGGTCAGAATGTTGTCTGCTGTACCTGCAATCTGTGGCTTGCTGTCGCGCGGATTGACCGGCTGATCAATATAACCCTGCTCTGCACGTACCGGTATCTTGAGCGTTTCTCTGTAACCCGGCTCATACTCACCAAGCTCACAGCGCAGACTGTTTTCCTGCAACTGGCAACGACTGTCCAACTCACCGGCAAGTGACAAACCCGCCGGAAAATCATCAGAGAGTTCGATACCGGTGATGGCGCCTTTTTGCGAAGAGTTCCTTAACCGGTAACTGATTTCGGCGGTATCACCAACCGCTTCCGGTGTTGGCCTTATCCGTTCATTAGAAATCACAGAGGGTGCTCGCAGATCACCCAGTTGCACCGGCTTAAAGCTGATCCAGAAATTAGCCAGCAACGGCAGCAATACGATGGACAGCACAATAAGCAGCGTCGGCAGAATCATCGAATAAGCCAGTAGCATTTCCGATTTGCCGAGCGGACCGCGCCCTTTGGGTGGTGTGCCTGTGTTCATTGGTGCCTTTTCAATGGAAAGATACAGAGTGGCGAATCACGCCACTCTGTATTAGCTACCTGCTTATAGAGCCTTATGCTTCTCTACAATCGCGGCTGCCGCATCGTCCAGAGACAAATCACCATCAATGTACTGACGGATAACTTGTGACATCACGCGTGCGTTCACGATCTTGGAAGCAGTGGCAAGATTACCGGACTCGACACCCCAACGATCTCCAACTGACAAACCTGCAACAATGTCATTAATCACAGACTCGGGATAAATATCGCCAAGTGGTGCTTTACGATCTACACCAACCGGAAGTGTTGCCCACAGAGCTTCATAATCGTTGCTGCCTGCAGACGGACCACGACGTACCGGGAACTTGCCTTCAGGTGCCTGACTTAACCAGTCACCATAGCCTTCTGACACCACAAACTGAACAAACTCGGAAGCGACATCGGTGTTAGCGTCGGCTGTAATACCCAGATATCTCACATCGGCGTAAGCGGCACCTGCTTCATTTCCGGGACCGGAGAATACCGTCACAAACCCGGTTTTCTCGGCAAGCTCTTTTGAAGTCGGATCTTCAACATAAGTCACTGGCGCGCTGTCACGCAGTCCGCCCAGCTCATCAAGCAAAGACGGTGACCAAATGATCATTGCAGCTTTACCATCAAGGTACTGTTCACGTGATTGCTTCCAGAACAGTTCACCTTTTGGTGACGCATCGGCAATCAGCTTGTAGAACTGTAAAACATCTTTCAGCGCGTCAGTATCTTCGTTGATAGAACCATCATCATTGACCGGTGAATAACCCGCTGCCAGAGAGATGTGCTCGATCAGCTGCATCATGTAGGTTTCATCAATTTTAGTGGCAGCAACAAAACCGTACATTTCCGGCGGGTTATGCAACTTTTCAATTGCAGCCTGAATATCTGCAAAGGTTTTTGGCGGGTTTAAACCGGCATCTGCGAAAAGATCCGAACGGTAGACCACCAGCTGAGTCCAGCCATCTGTAGGTACCGATACAATTTCACCTTTTGACTTGGCCATGTTCAACGGACCAGCGGCATAAGTGTCGGCGCCGAGATTTTCAACCACATCAGTTGCAGCGGCAGTATCAAGAATACCGGCATCAGCAAAAGGCAATAAATGCTGAACGGTATGGTTTAAAACGTCTGGCAGATCACCCGCAGCAAATGCTGCTGTGGTTCTGGTCGCAATTTCTGCCTCTTCAACTGGAATTACTTCTACGGTGTGACCGGTCGCAGCTTTGAAATCTGCAGCCATCTTTTCCTGCCGTTCCATACGATCCGGCTGAATTTCCATGGTCCAGAACTTAATAGTGTCTGCGCTGACTAGCGGTGCCGCCAGTACGGAGGCCAGGACGGCCGCTGATAATGCACTTTTTCTAAACATTGAATATCCTCTCCAGGAGATTATTGGTGGTGTGTCCACACGGGACCGTCTGAATTGCGCACGAGTAATTTCGCACGCTTTAAAATCTGATGATTGGCAGGGTCATCGCCATCAATGATGGCGAGTAACATATCGCCCAGCTCACGACCTGATTGCGTCAGCGGTTGCGACATAGTGGTGAGTGGTGGATTAGTATGACGCCCGGTCTTTAAACCGTCGTACCCGATCACGGATACATCACTTCCGGCAACCAGCCCCCGCGCGCGCACCGCTGCCAGCACACCGAAGGCTTGCGTATCAGACACACACAAAAATGCCGTAGGCGGTTTTGGCGTGTTGAGCAGATCTGCAGCTGCGCGCTCACCGGCATCGTCGGTGAGCTCGGCAATTTGCACCAGCGACTCGTCATAGCCAATGCCGGCACTTTTTAATCCACTGCGGTAGCCCTGCAGTCGCTGGTGTGCGAAGTTAAAATACAATGGCGCGCCAATAAACCCGATACGCCGGTGACCCAGATCAACCAGGTGTTTTACTGCGGTATCAAACGCCAGTTCGTTATCGATGTCATACCAGGCATAGCTGTCACACGACGCTGAACGACCGTGCACTACAAAAGGAAATTTGGCTGCCTGCAGTAAATCGATTCTGGCATCGTGGCGAAAAGGTCGGGACAGCACCACCCCGCTGACACGGCCCGAAGTGATCAACCGATGAATGGTGTTGGACTCATCTTCTGCAGATAACGAGTGAGACACCAGCAAGTCCCAGCCGCGTCTGGCGAGTGACTCATCCAGCCCCTGCAGCAACTGAGCGACAAATGGTTCGGCCAGTGAGCTATGGTTCTGCGGAATGACAAAGGCAACCGCTTCAGCGATTCCGGTGGCAAGCCGGCGAGCGTTCTGGTTTGGTTTATAACCCAGTTCCAACGCCGCCTTGCGCACGCGCTCTACGGTATTTTCGTTGATATCCGAATAGCCATTTAACGCCCGGGACACCGTGCTTTCGGTGAGCCCAAGCGACTTTGCAAGACTTTTCAGAGTGACTCTTTTCAATGGAGCGTAACCGGATAAGTTGCCGAAAGCGCTTTCGAGAGACACAATCGTATCCCGAAACCGCTTTCGGAAGCAACGTTTGATTGCACCGTCTGCCGATTGAATAAAATGGAAGCGTCTACCCGGCCTGAACGACACCCGGACCGGATTTCAGGGTTATTGTATTAGTGCTACCGGCTGGCGCGGTCAGGCTGCTTTGTCGAGCCCCGACAGTTTAAGCAACGTTTGCGGAATCTGCGCCGCGGGGACCGGCCGGCTAAGGTAGTACCCCTGAACCGACTGGCAACCATTCGACTTAAGCCAGTCAAGTTGCTCAAGTGTCTCAGCGCCCTCACCCACGCTATACAACCCCATACCGTTGGCTATCGCCATTATGCCCTCGACCACCGACTGCTTACGCGAGTCGGACTCAACACCATCAACAAATGATCGATCGATTTTTATTGTGTTAATCGGCAACTGGATCAGATAACTCAACGACGCGTATCCGGTGCCGAAATCATCAATCGCAATGTGAATACCTTCAGCACTCAACTGCTGAATCAACTCACTGGCATGATCGGGATGAGATAACAGCGCAGTTTCAGTAAGCTCAATTTCCAGTGCATCAGGGGCTAATCCGGATTCACTTAACGCGCTGGTTACGCGCGCAAAGAGATCGCTATGACTGGAAAAATCACTTGCACTGACATTTACTGAGACTCTCAGATGCGGCACCGTGCGGCGGAACTCTTTCAACGCCGCAAGGCTTTCCTGAATAACCCAGTCGGTCAAATCTGCCACTACGCCGCATTGTTCTGCAATAGAAATAAACTCATCCGGTGGAATAAACCCTTCCTGTGGTTGATGCCAGCGTATCAACGCCTCGACGGCCACCGTAGTGCCGCTGGCAAAGTCGTACTGTGGTTGGAATACCAGCGAAAACTCATCGTTTTGTATTGCGTGCCGCAACAGCGATTCCAATCTGACCCGACGATCAACTGAAGCGGCCAGAGCATCGTTAAACACCTGGCACTGGTTACGACCCAGCGCTTTGGCGTGATACATCGCTATATCTGCATTTTTAATTAAGTCTTCGATATTAGTACCGTCTTGCGGATAGCACACTGCGCCTATACTGACACCCACTTCCAGCGTCCGTTCTGCAATGAGCAGTGGTTGTCTAATCGTGTCAATCAACGCCACGCTAATCTGTTGTAATTGTGCGCGTGAAGCCAGATCGGGAAACAGCATTAGGAATTCATCACCACCGATGCGGGCGACCGTATTCGAGTCACCAGCCAGCAGTTCGAGGCGTCTGGCAATATGACATAACAGCTGATCACCAACTGCATGACCCAATGTATCATTCACATTTTTAAATAGATCAAGGTCTAAGAACAATACGCCGATACGAGTACTGTTTTTATCAGCTTCGAGCATCGATTTCTGCAACTGCTGATGAAACTCTGTACGGTTGGGCAACCCTGTCAGCATGTCTGTACGCGCACGATGCTCTACCTCATCCATCATTCGCAGCGTTTGCTTTTGCGCTTCAATACGCTGCAACGTAGAGCCCAGAAAACGTGACAAAGTCGCTATTACAGATGTCGCATCTGCCGCATCAAGACTCATCGACTTAGAGCTGATATTCAACGCACCCTTGATCGAATCTGCACTGACAATTGGCATTGACCACAAATGGTTGTAGCCACTTTCACCCAGAGACCTCTGCGAAGCGGTTGCAGACTGCGAAAGATCAGTGCTGTAGCGCTGTTTACCGGCAACAAGAATTTCAGCCAGACCGGAACGCTCCAGCGTCAGCACCTGGCCCGTTTTATCAGATGTATCTCCCACCAGCCCCATAATGCGAATATGCTTGCCGTCGGGTTCCATCACACAGTAGCTAACACGCTCTGCATTAACGAGTTCTTTCGAACATTCAGAGATAAGTTCGAATGCCTGGTAAGTTTCACTGATAACAGAGAGCTTTTCACCAAGATTATTGAGTAATTCCAAATGCTCAGCATAAAGACGATGTCGCTTGGTCGTCGCCGCCTGCATCTGTGAATTTCTGATTCTTTCGGCTGCTATTCCTATCAACGATGAAATCTGTATCAGTAGCGCCAGGTTGCGTCTCGTATAGTGCTGCGACTGTGAGCCGAGATTGATCGTACCAACGATTTTTTCCCGATCATAAATCGGCACGTTCATGACGGATATCAGCCCCAACTCACGCAACGAGCCCTTGACCGTTTTACCATTGTTATCAACCTCGTCTTCAGGACTCCAGATACCGGGCGAGCAAACACTGTCGTAGTACTCTTCGTACGATTTATTGATTGGCATCCTCTTGCCATGCTGCATTTGCCGGTCTGGATCAACCAGCCCGTGTAATGCGACAAATTCAATCGCCTGACTGTCTGCATCATAAATACTGACACTGGTGCGGTCAGCGTTAAAAAACTGCGGAATGATTTCTACGATTGACTGGTAGAGCTCTGTGCTGGAGGCAGCGTTATACACAGCCTCGATTGCGATGCCAATCTGCGTCAGTTCGGTTTCGGATTGGGTATCCGGTGGCGTCAACGTAGGTCTCTGAGGTAGCCCTCGGTTTCGGGCCTATACCACCTTCACCACAATATCTGTACCACCAAAACCGCAGTAACAGTCGCATCAGGCGAATAGCCTTTGTGCTTTTGAGCTGCATAATCGTGTATGGCACGTCATTTTTTTGACCACCAGAAACACAGCACATCAATCCTCGTCTTTGATTACAGGCACCATGCGCTTTACCTGGGACAAATTATCTCTGCCGCTAACTCAATCCGTTAATAACCAGCCGGATTGAAATGACAAATAACACAATCTGCACGGCAAGAAAAAACCATTTCTCCGGCATAAGCTGGGTAAGCAGCTTTCCGATAAAGGTGCCGACCAGCGCCACCGGCAGCAACCATGCACAGAACAGAAAAACTGACGAGGTGTAAGTTTGTAACGCTGAATACGGAACCACTTTAGCAAGGTTTATTACGGCGAAAACAATCGTTGTCGTACCCGCAAATACATTTTTCGGTAACCGCTGAGGCAACACATACACCTGATAAGGCGGAGCACCGGCATGCGAGACAAAGCTGGTAAACCCTGAAACTGTTCCCCAGAACAACCCGGGCAATAGTCCACCTTGCGACCGCTGCCCTTTATCCTCCGAGAGCAACCAGGTCTTTAGACAAAAGCCAATACCGGTAATACCCACCAGCACTGCCACCATTTGATCAGAGACAATTGCTGCGGTAAGCCAGCCGACCACAACGCCTGCTATTCCGGCAGGAATCAGAATTTTAAGATTGCGCAGGCTGAACTCCCTTCTGTACAACCAGACACCCGCCACGTCAGAAAGAATAAAGATTGGCAACAAAATAGCCGCAGCGGCAAGTGGTGAAATACTCAACGATAGCAGCGGTACGCTCAGCGCTCCGATACCCGGCAACCCGCCCTTGGATAGTCCGACAAAGAATGCTGCCAGAAAAAATAACCACAGCAACACGTCACCCGGCGATAATGCCTCAACGATAGCAGCCAATTTAGCAGTTACAGCACACGGGAAAGAAATTCACGCGTACGTTGCTCTTGCGGTGCCGTAAACAACGCCGACGGTGGTGCAGTTTCAATCAGCCGCCCTTCATCCAGAAAACACACACGGTCTGCAACCTCCCTTGCGAATGCCATTTCATGTGTCGCAAGCAGCATAGTCATCCGTGATGCTTTGAGCGCTCGAACCACATCGAGCACTTCTCCGACTAATTCCGGGTCAAGTGCCGACGTAATTTCATCAAGTAACAATAACTCCGGTTGCATGGCCAGAGTTCTTACAATAGCAACGCGTTGTTGTTGACCACCGGACAGGTGATCAGGGTAGGCACGTGCCTTATCTGACAGCCCGAATCTTTCCAGCAGCTCCATGGCCTGCGCCTGCGCCTGCAATTTACCTTTACCCAGCACCTTGCGCGGTGCGAGGGTAACGTTGTCCATGACGGTCAGGTGCGGAAACAGATTAAAACTCTGAAACACCAGCCCGATACGACGTCTTATGGGGTCAGGGTCCAGTGAGGGTTCGGCGATGTCGAAATCGTCGAGCCATATTTCACCATTGTCGATAGGTTCGAGCAAATTGATACATCGCAACAGCGTAGATTTGCCAGACCCCGAAGCACCGATCAAACACACCATTTCACCAGTGGCCACATCAAGCGAAAAGTTATCTATTACGGTTGTACCTGAAAACGACTTGGACACTGACTTGAGTTTGAGTTTCACACTCATGTCGTGCGCTCGTTGCGCTGCCGTGCTAGCAGGTAGTCGGCATATCGGGTGACGGGAATAGTCACACATAAAAAGATAATGGCAGCACCAACATAAGGCGTGAAGTTAGCCATTAATGATTTATAGACATTGGCCTGGCGCAGTATTTCTATCGGGCCGATAAAAGACAACAGCGCAACATCCTTTAACAGTGCAATGACAAAATTCATTAAGGCAGGTACCTGACGGCGTATTGCCTGTGGCAATACCACATAGCGCATGGTATCCGACTCACTTAACCCCAACGAACGCGCTGCAGCACTCTGACTGCTGTGCACTGACTCGATACCGGCACGAAACACCTCTGCTACATACGCGGAATAGCCCAGTACGAGTGCAACTGTTCCCCAGATATAGGGAGAGTTGTAAGGCCGCGGCAGACCCAGACCGGGGATACCAAAGCCAATCAGATACACCAGCAGAATTACCGGCACACCGCGCAGTACATCGGTATACACCGCACCAAACAAGCGCAACGGAAACAGCGCCGGACGACGGGTGTTTCTGGCAAGCGCAATGGCCAGTGACAAGATAAAAATTAACGGCGCAGACCAAAAAAATATTTTTAAATCGACAACAAAAGCAGACAACAATTTGGGGAACGTCTTAACCAGAATATCCCAATTGAAAAAGCTGCTTTTTACGGCCTCCCAGCCCGGTGCTTTCGGCACCAGCAATACCAGGATCAAGGCAACCAGTAGTACAGATATGCAAGACACCACAAGGCTGCGACGCTTGAGGCGGCGATCGTGGCGTTGTCGTCTGGTGAGTTGCAGCGGGGTTATCGTCGGTTGAAACGCCGTCACCGGCGTTTCTATGTATCAATTAGCCTGTGAGATGATGACTTACTTATCCAGATCTATTACCGGTACGCCTGCACCGTCACCAAGCCATTCAGATTCAATTTCAGCAAGCTTTCCATCGGCTTTTAAACTTGCAATCGCTTCATCGACACAGTCTTTTAACGGGTTACCTTCAGCCATTAACAGGCCAAAGTTATCGGGCTCTATAGAAGCTTCAACCGGAAACTGACCAACAATTTTTCCGCCATCAATCTGCACCGCCGTTGCAAACAATGCGGAAGGCAGATCAAACACCAGCGCGTCAATCTGATTCGCACTGATTGCAGCAATGACGTTCGCGTTATCGTCATAAAGTAAAAGGTCTTGCTCGGGTTTGACTACATCGTTAAGGAAAGTCTGACTGGTGGTACCCGCTGCGGCCCCGAAACGAAGCTTGCGCAATGCACTGCCCGTGGGTTCAACATTTTCTGCGCTGCTACCCTCTTTTACAACCACTGCCACGGCAGTGGTGTAGTACGGTGCAGAGAAGTCGATCACTTTTTCACGGTCAGCGTTAATCGAATACTGTTGTATATTGAAGTCAAAATCTTTTTCACCGGGCTGAATGGCTTCATCAAATGATGTGCGAACCCAGTCCACTTCAGAGGCCTCAAAGCCCATCGCACCGGCGACGGCATAGGCGGTGGCCGCTTCAAAGCCCTTGCCACTGGCCGGATCATCGTCCATGACCCAAGGTGCATAGGCCGGATTTCCGGTGGCGATGGTTAGTCGCCCGTCATTCAGTGTTTTGCCATCAGCGCATTCTGCTGCCATGACAGACGACCCGGCGAGCATAGTGCCGGTAAGTAGAGAAGCTGCCAGCAGCCTTTTTGAAATGATCATTGGTTTAGTCACCCGTGAAACCTGATTGCAGAGTAAAAGCAGCCACCCTGAAAATCAAGATAATACAGAATCTCTGGCCTCCCCCCGTTTGTGCCACTTACACAACAGTTGCAACAAAAACAACGTCTTAAACAAGCCCTTGCTGTACCTGCAACTGATAGAGATGCAGTGTTTCATCGCGTGGCCATTCGGCAGATGAATACACCACCCCCTTCTCCCAGAATTCCTGCGCATGCCAGGCCTCCCGCTCAGCGCGTCTTTCTTCATAGTGGACGATCAGCTGCGCACGCATTGCATGCTGACGATCAAAAGTCGATTCGTCACTAATTACGTTGTTAAGCTCGTAAGGATCTTGCTCGAGGTTGTACAGTTCATCTCCGGCACTGAAGGCGGACACGTACTTCCAGCCATTCGCGTAGAGAATTTTCTGAAAACACACATCGCCGGAGTGGCCGAAATGATCGCAAATCATCTGTTCTCGTGACTGTTCACCGCGCATGACAGGCAACAGATCTTCACCGTCCAGCGATAGCGGATGGGAGACCGTCGCCCCGGCTGCGCTTAACACCGTGGCAGTGACATCAAGCAGATTGACCGGATCTGACACCTTCGTCTGTGGCTCGATCTGGCCAGGCCAACGCATGACGAGCGGTACCCGGCCGACTTCTTCAGTGTACGAGGAATATTTGTCCCAGCCGGCACCGTGCGAAGCAATACCGTCTCCATGGTCTGCCGTGACTACCAGCAGTGTGTTGTCATCGAGCCCCAGCTCGGTGAGGCAGCTGGTAATGCGACCGATGGCGGCATCAGTCTGTAATCCCGATGCGTAGCACCGTGCCAGCACTGTTTGCCAGGTTTTCCAGTCCGGCCAGCGCTCAAACGCGCGGTGCTGACATCGAAGATCGCGCTGTATGCGGTAGCGAAGCGGTTTATCGTCCAGTGTCTCATCGAAGCTTGGATACTGCGGAATATCTGCAGGGTTGACCAGTTCCGCAAACTCCTGACTCGGATAGTATGGATGATGAGGCCCCCAGAGAGACACCACCATTGAAAACGGTTTTTCAGACGGATTTGCAGCAATATCCCGGAGTTGGTCTGCAGCCATGTTGGCCACAAAAAACTGCTCGTGCACCTCTGCGGGGCCAGACAATATACCTGCACCATCCATGAAGTCCCACGGCGTCTCCGGAGTCATCGGCACTGTGGTACCGCTAAGCTCGGGCTGTAGCAGATGATGCTCGATATGACAGCGCGGCCGGGGTTGCCCGATGCGCTGCAGATACTCCTGATAAGCATCACAGGAATAGACATTGCCATACTCCGGCAGACTCCAGCCATGCAGACCGTAGTGCTGCGGCCCGTGTTCGGTACCGACATGCCACTTACCTACGTAGTGATTATCGTAACCGACTTTTGCCAGCGCCTGACAATAGAGCACTTCATCATCACGGAACTCGGTGCGATTGTACGGAATCGGGTATTCGCAGTTCCAGCGCATGCCATGTTTATCCGGCCGCTTGCCGGTGAGCAAACTGGCACGCGACGGCGTGCAAACCGGCGTTATTGCATAAGCGCGATCAAACCATGCGCCCTGTGCTGCCAGTCGTTCCAGAACCGGCCACCGGTAGCGGTAACCAGAATCGCCGTAATGCCCGGCAAAGGCAACATGGTCGGCGACAATGACGACGATGTTTGGTGGGTTAGCTGTCATTGTTTTTAACCGTTCAGGTATTAACTGCCAGTGGCATGTACGGCAAAATGCCGGGTGCTCCGAACAAAGTATGAACTGATCGTATGCCATTAGACAATCAGTACCTCTGATCACTACGGGCATCTTTTGATACCATACACGACTACCCGATAGTGCAACCGCAAAGGCCACCGGTAATAAAATGATCAGAGCAATAAACGCATGGTGACCGAGGCGGAGGCATTTTGCCTGTCTTGTGGCGTTGCCAGAAATCGTGGCACCAACTGTGAGTATTGTGGCAGGCTTTATGTTGAAGCGGCAAAGTCCAATGCAAAGCCGAAACAGCATCGCGCACTCGCACCCAAGTACCAGGTAAACCGAAAAAACAACGAAACCGTGATCAGCTGGCGCTGGAGAAACCGCTCGTCCTGGTTTCTGATTGTGGTCGCACTGTTCTGGATGGGCATTGCCCTGTCAATGGGCGGAGAGCTTTTTCTAACCGACCCGCTGGCTACATTCCCGGTGCCGTTGCTGCCGGTATTAGTCGGTTTTTTTCTGTTTGCGCATGCCATCGTAAAGCTTACTAACAAAACGTCAATTCATGCCAGCAGGCAATCACTTAGCATTCGACACTATCCATTGCCGTGGCGCAAAAACATACGCTACGACAAAAACGAGATAAGCGAAGTTTTTATCACCACTGTCGAGCGTCGAGATGAACACCGCACCTGGAAGGCACCGGTACTGCAGTTAACAACCACATCAGGTGTGAGACACGCACTGCTCAGTGGCTATAACGAATCACAGCTGGCAGATTTTGAAACGTTGCGTGATGAAATACAAACCGCCCTTGATCTTGCATAAACCAGTACCGGTATAAACCGTACGTTGCAGAATCTACTACTCAGGCCGTGACACTGAATTAAGGCAGTAACTTCAGGTGACTGCCGCAGCCATGACGGCAGTCGCTGGCACCAAATCCATGGGCCACAACAAGTCCCTGGATATGCTGGTTTACTATGCACTCTGTTTTAACAGACCGTACGACCTTCGTGACTGTCGCATAACGACTGGCCAGCAGATAATCGATATGCCAGCGCAATTTTTTATCAGATCTCAGGTGACGTGAAATTCTGGCATCAATGTTCACACGAGCAGACCCCGTGTAAACATAGCACCCTGCAGGAAAATCAAACAAACCCAGTTTACCTATCTGCAATTGTTGACTATCCGTGAGACGGATAAAAAGCTGATAAGTAATTTCCGGCATGCTGTCAGCCACTGATGCTTGTGCCCGGACACACAGCGTTAACATTGCACCAGTGACTAAGGAACACTGGATTGTTTAAATACTTGTGCTTTTCCATCGGCTAAATAACACTAGTGCCATTACCACCGCCAACGCAGAAACCAGGAACGGTGCAGCTGGCAAATATACCGGTGCCTCATCAGCGGTGAAATAACTGAACACTCGTGTCATTACAAACGGACTGATAATGGTAGCAAGTGCAGTGAGTGAGCTCATCGCCCCCTGCAACTCCCCCTGTGCGTTATCTGCCACGCTGTTACTCATTAGACCCTGCAGTGCCGGTACGGCAACCGCACTGAACACGCTGATAGGCAGGTACGCAAATACGTGCCACGTTTCAGTCATGAACGGATACACCAGAAAAGTCAGTAAGTGCATACACATACCGAAGATGGCAGTAACCCGTTCACCGAAGCGTTTCAGGATCGGTCGGATCAACACACCCTGGATAATTACAATACCAAACCCGTAACCCGCCAGCGACAAACCTACCATACGAGCATCCCAGTTAAACTGAGCGCGACCAAAAAATGCCCAGATAGACGGGTATACAAAAAACGCGATACTCAACAGTAGAAATGCCATCAGCATTGGAAGCATACCGGGTAGCTTTTTCATTTGCCGGAATGCGCCGAACGGGTTAGCGCGCCTCCATTCAAAGGGGCGTTTGTTAGCGGTGGTAACCGTTTCCGGCAGTACAAAATAACCGAATAACATATTGGCAAACGCCAATGCTGCAGCAGCATAAAATGGTGCGCGTGAGCCAAATTCTGCCAGCAGACCACCAAGCATCGGCCCCAATACAAAACCAACGCCAAACGCGGCCCCCAGCAGACCGAAGTTTTTGGCTTTGTCTGCATTGGTGGAAATATCTGCCATGTAAGCCGATGCAGTCGACTGGGTTGCCGCGGTGATGCCGCCAACAAAGCGCCCGATAAACAGCAACCATAACGACTGCGCTACCCCCATCACCAGGTAGTCAAGCGCCATTACAAATAATGCTACCAGTAACACCGGCCTGCGACCGTAGGCATCAGACAGTCCACCAATAATCGGTGAAAACAAAAACTGGTTAATCGCAAAGACTACCGTCAGCATGCCGCCCCACAGTGCGGCTTTACTGAGATCGACGTTACCAACCTCCTGAATCAAATCCGGCATCACCGGCATGATGATGCCAATACCCATGGAGTCGAGCACAATGGTAATGAAGATAAAAAGTACGGGCAGACGCATGTTTGCAGGCAGCAATCCAGAGTAATGAAAGTCAAAAAAATAAAGCGGGAAAACAAAACCGGTATCAATGCCGGTGTAAAAGACCAATGAAGGAGTTTACCTGCCTTTGTCACAAACTGTTGTTATTTTGCCCGGCAGACGAATGCCCACCTAGCCTTACGACGTCGATGTTGTTGGCTAATCTATCTAATGATGTCAGAACCGTACCGGTAGATTGCTGTAACCCCGAAAACGTGCCAGCGGCATGCGCTCGGGTTCACCGGCTGCCTGCATCTGTGGATACCTTTGAATTAAACGCCTGAATGCAATTTTACCTTCGTAACGCGCCAGGGTTGCTCCCAGACAAACATGAATACCGGTAATAAACGCAATGTGTCGATTGGGATTGCGTGTGAAATCTATCTTATCTGGCTGATCAAAAATGTCAGGGTCTCTGTTGGCACCGGCAATAGAGGTATGAATGTAAGTACCGGCCGGGATAGTTTTACCCCCGATCACCGTGTCCGAGGTTGTCATGCGATTGCCAATTTGCAACGGGCTTTCATATCGCAGTATTTCCTCAACCGCGCTGTCAGTAAGATCCGGGTTATCGCGCAACAATTGGTATTGATCCGGTGCCTGCAACAACATGCCCGCCCCGTTAGCCATCAGGCTGGTGGTGGTTTCGTGGCCGGCATTTAGCAGAAAAATACAATTCTGAATCAACTCTTCCTGCGTCAGCCTGCGGCCTTCAAACTCCCCGAAGATCAGCGCCTCAAGTACCTCACCCTGGCCTGCGCCTTCCGGGTTGTTACGGCGATGATTGATCAGATCATTAAGCAGCTCACTGAACTCAGCCACCGCATGATTGCCGTTGTCCAGGCGCTGTTGTGAGATCACCGGGTCAAGCGCTCCCAGTATTGCCAGAGAATAGCCACGCAGCTTGTGTCTGTGCTGTTGGGGCACACCCAACATAAAAGAAATCACTTCGGTGGGCAGCCGCATCGCAAATGCGGTAACAAAATCCACATCACCAGCGCCTCTAAGATCGTCGAGTAACCGATCGACAATCTCTGAAATCAGCGGTTCCATTTCGGCGAGTTTACGCGGCGTAAATGCATGCGCCAACAGCTTTCTAACGGTTGTGTGATACGGCGGATCATTAAAGATAAGGCTGGTTGTATGGTGCTTGTACAACGGACCATCGGCAAACTTTTCTTTAAACGCTACCGTTTTGTCAGAGATCATACTGCGATCCTGATACACCGCCTTTACGTCTTCAAAACGCGTCAGGTACAGTGATCCGTCACTATTGAAATGTACCGGATCGTGCTTTCGCAGATTAGCCAGCACTGGATAGGGGTTATCAATAAAATCCCGGTCAATGGAGTTTAGATCGAATTGAAGGGCTGCCTCCTTACTCATCGCCGTGTACCGTAAACACAGACTGTGTAAACGGTCATCACGACTTACTCAACTCCTTCAACAATCACCACGTCAGAGTCCGCACATCGATTGCGAATTGCCTTCGCCGCCTGATATTCCGGGCTGTGGTAGGCTGCCAGCGCAGTTTCATAGTCCGGCCACTCGATGACGACATTTCTTTTGTGGGTATTACCTTCCATACCCTCGCACTTACCGCCACGAACGACAAAGTTCGCACCGTATTTTTCGTATACCGGAGCTCCGGCTTTCAGGTAGTCCGGGTAGTTTTCTTCATCGGTAACGGTGATGTGAGCAATCCAGTAGGCTTTGGGCATGATATCCGCCAGTTGTTTGTCGAAACGCTATCATATTGCCTTTACCTGTCAGCGCACAATCAAAAGCACCCGAAAACCAACGACAAAAAACAAATGACAAGATGCAGCAAGGGCCACCTGCCCTTCTGCCAACCACAGCACTATTCGCTGCTGATGCCCGAGATTGTTACGCCCAGCGGCCCGCGAGGTACCACAAAATCTATAGCCTCGCCGTTTCTCAGCACCTGAATACTAACCGGCTCGTCGCGCTGCCCGGAAGTGGTAGCACTCCGGAGATCACCGAAAGTAAAAATCCTGTCATCGGCGTAGCGAAGCAGAATGTCACCACTGACCACACCGGCAGTTTCGGCTGCCGAATTGGCGATAATACTTTCTATTCGAACGCGGTTGTTTCGCCCTTCAGCAAGCAGCAGCTTGTCATAGTTTTCATCTCCCAGTGATTGCCGGAGCCGGTCATCGCGATTCAGTTCACGAATAGACTCGCGAAATCTGTCTGTGTTTACCCATCCTTCACGGGTAGCAAGATCACGCAAGTCGAGCCGCTGTAGTTGCACTTCATTTCGAATGTTTTGTATTTCTTCAACGGTAAAAGGATCAAACCCGGCACCCAGTAATTCATCGGTAGAGGTTACTTCCGGTACCGGTGGCGGTTGCGTCACCGCTTCAGACCGGGCTCCCACTGACGCAAGCGCTAATTCAAGCTCGGATATTCTGGCCTCCGCCAGCTCTATTCTGTTGATCAGCGGTTGTAGTAATGTTGTGCTGACGGCAGGACCGACGTCAGTAGTACCGTCAGTGTTTTCATTCACAACTGCCAGCGGAGACACCGCGGTTGCAGCCGGCTGTTCGACAGTGGGTTGGGGAGTGATGTCGTCAGGCCCTGTGGTGCGGTTAGCAGCGAGAATGACACCAGCCCCGACAAGCGTTCCAGCGATGAATAGCAGAAGTTTAGTGATCAACCTTTTTGCACCTGCAACGATAACCCACACGACTTATTGTCAATCACCTGCTATTTCAACAGCCTAATTGGAAATCACCAACCAAATCACCGTAAAAATTATGCGGCGACGGATTCTTCGTGTTGATTCAGCAAGGCAGTAAACGAATTGAAATCTATTGGTCGCTCAAACAAAAAACCCTGATATTCCTGACAATCGTAATTCCGCAACGCCTGAAGCTGTTCCTGCGTCTCCACACCTTCTGCTACCACATCAAGTTTAAACAGCCGCGCCATGGATACAATCAATTCTACAATCGGTTGCGCCGTGTCGAGTTGGGATATAAACGACCGGTCTATTTTCAGACAACGAATCGGATAGCGATGCAGATAGGCAAGATTTGAATAACCCGTACCAAAATCATCGATGGCAATTCGAAACCCGGAGTCAACCAGTGCATGCAGTTTATCTATCGTACCCTGATCATGACCAAGCAACACAGATTCCGTGATCTCAAGCTCAAGATTTTCCGGGTGACCGCCATTGTCTTTAACGATACTTAACAGATCATTTACCAGGGAATCTTCACCAAACTGCAGCGGTGACAAATTCACAGATACCCTGACATTGTGTCCTTGCTTTGCCCATTCTTTTTGCGCCATTACCGACTGACTGAGAACAAACTTGCCCAGCGTACCGATCAGACCGGATGCTTCGCATGCAGGAATAAACGCCGCAGGACTGACAAGCCCGCGGTCGGGGTGGATCCATCGTACCAACGCTTCGGCACCGGTAATGGTATTGGTTTGCACATCTACCCTTGGTTGAAAGTAGGTAACAAATTGCCCTTCGTGCAACGCCACCATCAGCTCGGATTCAAGGTTTATTCGTGACTCAACCGCCTCACTGAGTTCTTTAGTAAAAAATGAAAAGTCATTGCGTCCGTTGTCTTTAGAGTGATACATCGCAAGGTCTGCATGTCGCATAAGGTCGTTAATATTGCGCCCGTCTGCAGGAAACACACTGATACCAATTGATGGTGTCACCCGTACCTTGCGACCTTGCAGCGTAAAAGGTTTCGATAACTGTTTTTTGACTTCTCTTGCCACCTTTCGTGCATCACTACCGCTATTAATAGGCCCCAGCAATAGCAAAAACTCATCGCCACCCAGTCGCGCTACATTATCGTTACCCAGTGCAAGACTCTTCAGACGGCTGGCCACCTTAATCAATAGCGTGTCACCGGCATCATGGCCAAGTGAGTCATTTATATCTTTAAAATGATCAAGATCGATAAAGATCAAAGCACCCTTTCCACCTTTGGCCTGTATTTGCTCTATGTGGCTTTTAAACACCATAGAAACATAGTTCCGGTTGGGGAGCCCGGTCAGGGTGTCGTGCTCAGCGAGAAACTGTGCGCGTTCTTCTGTGGCTTTAAGGCGTGATACGTCTACCTCACTGATGAGCCATGCGGAATCTCCGGAAACCGCATCGTGGCAACGCCGCGCCGTGATATCGTGCCATCGCTTACCATCAGATGTATGTACACTGGCAACTGTGTTGACTTCCTCTTCCTCTGAAGACTGCAATAATTGCATCGATTCTTCACAGGCAAAGTGATCCTGCAATGTCTCGGCAAAGTTTCGAGCAGCACTTCGAGCTGCAGGGTTTCTGTACAGAGGAATTCCCTCAGCGCTGTAGAGCGTAATCATCACAGAGGTGTGCAACAACGCTTCAGAACTGCGCAGTGCTTCATTGTCAAACTGAGCTTCCGGCAATGCTTCGCAAATCATACCCATGCGACCATCGTCCAGCCACAAAGCGCCAAACACCACCTCTACCGTAGAGGGTTGTCCATTAGGATAGAGTGTCCAGATCTCGCGAAACTGTATCGTTTCATCACGCAGAAAATCTGTTTGATACTGACGTAACCGCTTTGAGACGGTTTCTGTCATATCACTTTTAAGATCTCTCGCCTGAAGTGCTGCCAGAGAGTCTGACTGCCACAACTCCAACGCACCCTGATTGCTCCACGCCACGGTGGCATTATCAAAATCATACACCCACACAGGCTGCCTGAGACGGTTGATGGCACCTAACCGGTCTTCGAGTGACAGGGCACTCATTTTTTTACTGCGTGTATTTTCCATAAATCAATAACTAAGCTGCCTGACTCAGACCGCTGTCTTTGCCATCAAGCAGATCATTGATTGTTTTGTATCCTGGTTGATTCTCTACTCGGTTAATCCACTGACTTACCGCCGGGTAAGCACCGAGATCAAAGCCGCCTTCATTAGCCAGATGCGTGTACCCGAACACAGCAATATCGGCAACGCTGTAGCCGTAGTCAGTAATAAACTCGCGACCGGTAAGGTGATCGTTTAACAACGCAAGCCCTGCATTACCACGCTCTCGCCACACAGGGATCATGTCCGCATGTTCGGCTTCGAGATCGGGAACAATGTAGGTAAAAAATCTTACCGGTGAAATATTCGCCTCGAGTTTCGTTTGCTCGAAGTTCATCCACGCAACTGCCTGCGCACGCGCAAGCGCGGTGTCGGGCATTAGTGCCGACCCTTCTGCAAGATACCAGGCAATCGCATTGGATTCGCCAAGCCCGGTCCCGTCCGGGAGTGCCATGTATGGCACAACACCAAGCGGATTGATGTCGAGAAATTCCGGCTGACGCGTCTCACCAGCCAGTACATTGATGTATTTCAGGTGGCAATCCAGACCGAGTTGATGTGCGACCAGAACCGGTTTGATGTTATTGCCGGAGCCCTGGGTCACATATAAGGTGGGAATCGATCCCATAAGTCCATTCCTGTGTGATGGTGTTCACGTTAACTACGGCGGAATGAGCAATTGCTTTACCAGTTTGTTCGCAGTGGTTTGCAAGCCCTTGATAACAGGGCCTGCAATAACAATTAGCGAACTCACTCGGACACTTTAAATAACTGTCAGCAACCTGATTGAATCACATGATCAGTCAATGGAATCGACGAGATGTCAAAATTCGACGGCAACTATTCAAGATCTGAATGAGAAGCGGAATTGATATCCGGTTCAGGTGGTGCCATTTACTGGCTGGCCAAGCTTTTTAAAGTCAGCTAACAGCGTAACTCTATGACTCAGCAATATGTGCCAACGGGCCGTAGAGATATTTTGGAAATGCAATGGATATTTCTCAAACGCGTAATTTTGGGGAGGGGAGGCTGGGTTATTTCCCGTTTGGTTATTTTTCTTTTGGATGTGCTGTGTGGTGTGCCCCTGCAACGAGTGTTACTTTAAAAAGACTAAAGTAACAAAAGTCTTTTTCACGAATGTTTGGCCCTGCGGGTAGCGCTCTTGGCGGATAGCTCAGTGTACTTTTCACAGGAATAGCATTGAGACAGCGATCTGACCTCGGAGACTATGCGCCATTTGAGTATTGCCGCTGCTCCAACGGGCCGCGCAGACGCACTTCCCTGTGCTGCTGCGCTAACGCTGGCATCCATACCGCTTTTACCCGTTGGACCTACAACACTCAAGACCTATCAACACGCTGCGGGGAACGCTCTCGCGTTTTCGTTGCCGTTACGTGTAGATAGCCTCGAGCGGCCTTATTTGTTTGCGTGTGAACCGCTCAATAATGTCACAACGCGCCACGTCTATAAAATCGTAACAGCTCAGTGGCTAACAGCATTCAGCTACCGACATGAAGTAGGTTCAGCCAATTGAATTCGTATTAGACTCACTTTCCGGCTCAAGCTGAGATTGGATATCGAGGTAAATATCGAAATCAAAGATGTGACAGGTAACTATCTCTGTTCGCGGGATAGCCATCAAAAACCTGTCAAGGTTTGGGGTTGACTCCATCGAGTCTTGAGCACCGGATTCCTGTATGGTTACTTGGGTTTTCGTGTACCAGTGGGTGATACGCAACTTACCATTTCCATCTCTAAATCCACTTCCCATTGGGATAATTGATAAATACGAGTTTTCGTTATTTGGTTCAATAGATCTACCGATGTAACCAATATAGGACTTACCATTTTTCAGGGTTACCTGGATTGGCGATTCGTCTTCAATGGCTGTTGCACAGATGTAGTCCAGGTCGTCGCCGCTTTGCTTGAATGCCCTTAGCGCTAAAGTACTCTCCAGGGGCCCCCAGAACTTACGCCATAGCAATACCGTACTGGTAAGAATCACTGACAATGTGAGTGCTAAGACAAATGGTGCATATTCAGGAACGGAAACATCAGAAAGCACAGAAGCGAGAACCCAGCAAGGGAGATAGAAGCCGGCACCTCTAATCAAAAAATGAAGGTATAACTTATGTCCGGTTTGTCTTGAGAGATTGAAATTCTCTTCTTTGTCATGTTGATAGAAAAAGTACCCAAGTCCAGCACAAACCACAGCGTCTACAGCAGTTAACATCAACTGCCGGAGTTGCCAGTTTTTCCTTTACTCAACGCGCGAAATTGCTGAATGCCGTCTTGCACTTTTTGACTACGAACAAAGTCACCGCTCGAAACCACAGCCACGCCTGACTTAGTGAATTTATATGACCCACCGGCGCCATTAGACGCAACTCGTTTTTCAGCTTTCGCAGTCACACTCTTTTTTGTCATTTCGCTAATACTCCAATCTACCCCAAAAGGCAGTATTGAGTGTTTTGCTGACTAACACAAGCAAAAGATGCCTTGTCAACCAAATTCACACACGCGCAAAAAAGGCCGCTCGTGGCGACCTTCGTTGCTGTTTTGGTGGAGGCGGCGGGAATCGAACCCGCGTCCGCAAGCACTCCGCCCTTGGCGCTACATGCTTAGTTTCGTCTTTAAGTTTTGCATCATCGACCCGACGAACAGGGGCTGAATCAGCGATCCTTTGATTATTTAGTGGTTTGGGTCAAGGCGCCCCTCCCTCACGATCCTGCGGCTAGTGCCCCCGGGTTCGAGTCACAGGCAAAACTAACCCGGGGTAGAACTGTACAACTAGAGGTTAATGTCTAGTTATGCAGCCATTGCGTAGTTGTCGTCGTTGGCAACTAAAGTGTTTGCAACTGGTTTAACGAGGTATTTGCCCCTCGGCATGCTCCTTGGGTTTTGCCACCCGCGTCGAAGCCAGGTCGCCCCCAAAACTCTTACCAATACATTATGGCGGCATTTGTGGAATTTACAATAGCCACGGTCGGTATTTCCGCGTGTCACAGCGGCGGCTGTTGATGGCAGACAATCCGCAATCAGCCAGCCGCGAGCAACCAACCCTCACCCGGCAAGGTATTGTAAACATGATGAGCGAAGCGCAATAGTTTTCAACTTCAGGCTAGAAAGTCACCTCAAACTCATTCAGCGTAAAGGTACCTGATCCCCACCACATCTCTGTACCGATTTCTATCGCACCCATGTGAAACTCCGGTTTGAGTTGCGCGATATTAAGCGCTTCGGCGTTTTCAGCAGTCCACTGGACGGTCCAGTCTACAAATCGTTTCCAGTTCAGCGTGCCGCTGGTACTGGGGTTTTGCGCGGTGAAAGCGATGTAAGGCGCGGTTTCGATGGGTTTGGTGTAAACATCCCACAACTGGTTGTCGATCATTACCCCGGTGAGCGTGGGGGAACCAGGCGTTCTGATAGTCGGATTGTTTACCCAGATCATCATTTCATAGACGCGGTTATCGATTTTATTACCGTTCTCATCATAGTCACAGGGACCACGAATATCAGAGGAATCGTGAAAGAAGGATTCAAGTGCCACATTGCGTTCGGCTTCCTCGCCAAAAGTTTCGCTGTAGTCGTATGTCACTACAAATTCCGGCAGATCAGACACCAGTTCTGGTAAGCCGGTTTCCTCTTTGGTACCGGAAACATGGGTACCCAGCTTCGGGCCATACAAAACCTCAGGGTAGGCTCTGACCTGGAACTCACCGAATTCTACGTTGGTATCGAACTGCCCCTTCCAGTCGTATGCCCACGCCGGTGTCACCGTACCGTTTGCGTTTTCCGTCACGTTAATCACTTGCGACCAGTCATCTCTGGACATAATTTTAGCGTTCCATGCGTTGTTTAAGACCACGTACTTGTCATAGGCCACTGCCGCCCACGCCTCGCAGTTATCATCGGTGTTCGACTTGATCGGCTGCATGTTCACTGATAACGGCGTTGTGATTGAATAGGTATCAGACACCGGCCCAGGCGCACCATTGACGGTAGACTCTACATACCAGTTCAGATCGTTGTCGTAGTACGCCAGTGCAGTTGTCGCATTACACATACCATCGCCCGTTTGGCAATTAGCAGTTACCGGATCAACAGATCTTGCATAGCCACTGCCGCCGGCGTCCTTGACAATAATCTTATACTGCTCGGCACCCGCTACTGCAGGCCAGCTGAACTCGGGTTGTGCGGTATCGAGCAAACCACTCGGAGGACTTACAGTGGTGTTATCACCACCGTCAGTGCCGTCGCCACCGTCTGTGCCGTCGCCACCGTCTGTGCCATTGCCACCGTCTGTGCCATCGCCACCGTCTGTGCCATCGCTACCGTCTGTGCCATTGCCACCGTCTGTGCCATCGCCACCGTCTGTGCCATCGCC
>CALHCI010000106.1 GCA_937931165.1 uncultured Granulosicoccaceae bacterium | reverse complement strand
CTGGCGGAGTCACGCCGTATACGGGCAGGGCATGAAAGTCTGCGGCGCGGAGAGTGGCGCGGTGACTTGTATCGTGCTGACCTCACTGGTCGTGAAATGCATGAAATGACGATTGGTGTCGTTGGCTACGGGCAAATTGGTACCCGTCTGGTGAAATTGCTGCGGGCGTTCGGATCAACAATTCTGGTTGCAGACCCGTACATTCAACTCAGCCCCGAAGATCTTGCCGATGGCGTCAAGCAGGTATCTTTTAAGACATTACTGACTGATTCAGATGTGGTCACATTACACCCTCGCGTCACTGCAGAGACTACCCACATGATTAATGCAGAATCTCTGGCACTGATGCGCAGTGACGCCATTCTGATCAATACCGCACGCGGTCCTCTGGTCGATTATCCGGCACTGTTGCATGCATTAAAGACCGGTGTGATTGGTGGTGCGATGCTGGAAACCTTTGATGTTGAACCACCGCCTGCTGACTCCGAACTGCTGACACTGCCAAACGTGACCTTAACACCGCACATTGCAGGTGCGAGTGTTTACACCGTGACCAAAGCAGCACGCATGGCAGCGGAAGAAGTAAAACGTTATATCAACGACCAGCCACCGTTAAATCCGTGTTAATCGCAGCACGTGATAATCTGGCTATGCATTGCGCCATAAGCAGCACCGCCACCACATGAGTAGTGATGCCACAGTAGATGTGCTGGTTATTGGTGGCGGGGTAAACGGCGCTGGCATAGCGCGAGATGCTGCCGGTCGCGGGCTGTCGGTGTTGTTGTGTGAAAAAGGTGATTTGGCCGGAGGCACCAGCTCACGCTCGGGCAAGCTGGTACATGGTGGCTTGCGGTATCTCGAATACTACGAATTCCGGTTGGTTCGTGAGGCCTTGATTGAACGTGAAGTGCTGCTGGCCTCTGCACCGCACATTATCTGGCCCATGCGGTTTGTGTTACCGCATAGCCCGCAGGACAGGCCCGCCTGGCTAATTCGTGCCGGCCTGTTTCTGTACGATCATCTTGGCGGGCGTAAGAAACTGCCACCAACCCGACTACTCAAACTTCGTGATTGTATTGAAGGTAAATCACTGCTGGAGCAATATACCAAAGGGTTTGAATATTCCGACTGCTGGGTAGACGATTCCAGACTGGTGGTGTTAAACGCCCTCGATGCCTGTCATTACGGGGCCACAGTGTTGACCGGCACATGTTTTCACAAGGCAAAACGCGTAAATGATTACTGGCAGGCCGAGCTGATAGATCAGCAGGGTAGACATCAGACTGTAAGCGCACGCGCCATTGTCAATGCCGCCGGACCATGGGTTAATCAGATACTTGACGACGTAGCAAGTGCATCTTCCTCTCGTCGTGTGCGACTGGTGAAAGGCAGCCATATTGTGGTTAAGAAATTCTGGCACGGTGATCACGCCTTTCTTTTACAGAATGTCGATAAGCGTGTCATCTTTGTTAACCCGTATGAAACCGAATTCGCACTAATTGGTACTACAGATATTCCGCAGCAGGAGTCTGCTGATTCAGTTACCGTAGACGATAACGAAATTGAATATCTGATTAATACTGTCAACCGGTACTTCCGGCATAAGCTCTGTGCAAACGATGTTGTACACGCTTTTGCCGGCGTCAGGCCGCTGTACGACGATAATTCTGATAACCCGAGTGCAGTCACTCGAGATTACGTATTTGATATTGACGACGCTCCTGGTGTGGCGCCGTTGATTTCTGTTTTCGGTGGCAAGATTACGACGTTTCGCAAGCTTTCAGAACATCTGGTCAACCAGCTGCAACCGTGGTTTCCGTCAATGGGACAAGCATGGACCAGTTCGGCGGTTTTACCTGGCGGTGACATTCCAGAGGCAGACTATGCGTTGTTTCTTCAAGCCATGTTGCAGCACTATGCGTGGCTCGATACCGGCACCACCGAGCACCTGGTACGGTGTTATGGAACTCTGGTGCATAAAGTTCTGGGCGACGCTGCATCGTTGGATGATCTGGGTAAAAAGTTTGCGCCATACTTTTTCGAACGTGAGGCACGTTACCTGGTGGAGCATGAGTGGGCGCGTTGTCCGGATGACATACTTAGCCGTCGCACAAAACACGGGCTGCACATGACATCTGATCAAAAAGCGGATTTCGAACGTTGGTGGCACCGCCATCTGAGTACTGACTCCATTGATGAGATTGCTCAGGTCGCGGCAGCTAAACCAACAAAGCCTGTAGAGGAAACCGAACTTGAGTAGTGGTTCTGCCGAGTTTAATGCGTTGTTGAAGTTGTCTGCCAAAGTCGGCTCTGATCCTGCGCTGGTACAGGCGGCCGGTGGTAATACGTCAATAAAGCTGGGTGATGTTCTGTGGATAAAAGCATCGGGCACCTGGCTGATGAACGCCTTAAAACAGAACATCATGGTGCCGGTGCAGTTGAGCCCGTTGCTCGAAGCACTGCAACGTAATGACCCGGCCGCCGAAAAAGCGCAATCATTTGTAGTCGCTCGTCAAAACCCCGAAAAATTGCGCCCGTCTATCGAAACGACAGTACATGCCGTATTCCCGCAGCGGGTGGTAGTGCACGTGCATTGTGTGGAGACAATTGCGCTGGCGATTAAATCTAATGCTAAAGAAATACTGACACCATTACTCAACGGATTTAACTGGCGGTTTATACCTTACGCAAAGCCCGGACTGAATTTGTCACGAGCAATCAGTGCATCGCTGTATCAGAACAATCAACCTGCTGATGTTGCTGTGTTGGGCAATCACGGACTGGTCGTCGCTGGAGAAACAGTAACGCAGGTATCTGATCTGCTATCCAGTGTCTGTCAGGCGCTACGGCAACCGGTAAGATCAGCGCCTGAGGCTAACGTAGCGAAATTGCAGCAATTGTCGGAAGGCAGCGACTACGAGTTGCCTGCGGATATTCAGTCACATGCTGTTGCGCTCGACGAAACGGCGCTTGCTATCGCCCGCAAGGGCAGTTTGTATCCGGATCATGTGATATTTCTGGGGGAAGGTTCTGTGATTGCACAACCTGGTGAAACTCCCGATCAGGTAGTGCAGCGGCTTGCAGGCGCTAATCAGCCCCCACCGGTATCTATAGTTTTTCCTGGCCATGGGGTATTAATGAAAAAAAGCTGTAGCAAAGGTGCACATGCGATGGCCAGATGCCTTTCTGATGTGTGTGTACGGGTGTCCGAAGCGCGTGCAGTGAACTACCTGACCGCAGAACAGAATGATGAATTGCTTAACTGGGACGCAGAGCAGTACCGACAAAAACTGAATAAGCAAAGCAATCGGAAGAAACCTGCCGGACAACCTTCAGTATGAGTGATACATTTCTGGGGATTGATGTTGGTACTTCCGGTGCGCGCGCAGTGTTGGTTGATGAACAGGGGGATATTTTAAAGACGGCCAGCTCGCCGATGTCAGATCATGGCAGCAACCAACGGGACCCTGTAGTCTGGTGGGCGGCAACCGAACACGTACTGCATGCGCTTAAGATCGAAAGTCCGGTGACAGCAGTCAGTGTTGATGCCACATCTGGCACCGTATTGCCAATAGACGATGACGGTAACCCGTTATCTGACGCTTTAATGTATAACGATCAAATCACCGATACGGCGATTCTTGGCAATATTGCAGACAACGCGCCACCGGAAAGTGCCGTGCACGGTGCGTCATCCGCACTGGCCAGAGCGATTACTTTGCAACACACCGCTGGTGCTGTCCGTATTATCCATCAGGCAGACTGGATAGCCGGTAAGTTATCGGGAAACTTTATCCACAGTGATGAAAGCAACGCGTTAAAAACCGGCTACGACCCGGTACAGCGCCGTTGGCCGGACTGGCTGGCTGATTGCGGTATTAGCCTTAGCATGTTGCCCGTGGTGGTACCTGCCGGTGCAATCACCGGCAACGTCACCTCTGGCATCGCGGCCCGATTTGGACTTAACCAAAACACTCTGGTTGTGGCTGGTGTGACTGACGGCTGTGCCTCGTTTCTTGCGACCGGTGCTACTGATATTGGTGATTGTGTAACCGCACTGGGCACCACCATCACCATGAAAATGCTCTGTGATAAGCCGCTGTTTAATCCCGAGTATGGCGTATACAGTCATCGAATTGGGGATCGCTGGCTGGCGGGCGGTGCATCAAACTCCGGTGGTAATGTGCTGGCGCATTATTTCAGCGCAAAAGATATACAAACCCTGTCTGATCACATCAACGCCGATAAGGCGGCTACGCACCGGTTTTACCCTTTATTGAAGCCGGGTGAACGTTTTCCGCACAACGATGCCACTAAGCAACCGGTGGTCAGTCCCAGGCCACAAAACGATAGCGAATTTCTGCACTGTTTATTAGAAGGCATGGCACACATCGAGTCGCTGGGTTATCAACGGCTGGCAGAGCTGGGCGCTCCTGCAATGCAATCGATGAGAACGGTTGGCGGTGGTGCGGTTAATCCGGCATGGACTGCCATTCGTCAACGTTGTCTGAATGTGGGCTTTAGCCACTCCGTGTCAACAGAGGCGGCGTACGGGGTGGCGCTGCTGGCGCGTGATGCCTGCGCCAGTGACAATTAGACAAGTGATAAACAGACTTGAAAGATTCTGCAATCAAAATCACTGACATCGACTATCTGCTGGAGCGTTATCGGTATTTTCTGGTTGATCAGTTTGGTGTTTTACACAATGGTTTTACTGCTTATGATGGCGCTGCCAATGCGCTGCGATCTGTTAAGAAAGCAGGCGGCAGAGTCATTATAATTTCTAACTCGGGTAAACGTGCTTCATCAAATATAGCCCGTATGAACAGTCTCGAGTTTGGCGATGATTGCTTTGATCGACTGGTAAGCTCGGGTGAGGTCGCGTGGCATCTACTAAAAAAGCAAATTATCGGCAAGCGATTTAAACCGGGTGTGAATTGTTTTTTTCTGTCAAACAACAGCGACCGGGGTGCTGTCGATGGACTGGATATCACCGAAACAGACTCTGTAAATACTGCAGAGTTAATACTACTGTCCGGCCAGCATCTTGATGCTCAAGGTCTCACTGCACTTTGTAAACAGCTTGTGGTTGCGGTACAAAATCATGTGCCCTGTATTTGCACCAACCCCGACAAAATCGCCTATGCGGAGTGTGGCAAGGTATTCTCTTCTGGCACGGTAGCCGAGTGGTATGAGTCTCAGGGGGGAGAGGTAATCTGGCTTGGCAAACCCTATCCTGAAATTTATGAGTATATTTTCAGCGTTGAAAATGTAGTAGATAAAAAGCAAGTCGTTTGCATTGGTGACAGCGTAGAACATGACATTGCTGGTGGCAGTAATCAGGGTACAGACACAGTGCTGGTGCGCACAGGGATAAACGATCATCTTGATGATGCCGGTTTACAAGAGATATACCGTGAGCATCACTGCGTACCCTCGTATGTGATCAGTGCTTTTGCCAAATAAGTTTACCTGAGGACCGGTAAATCTCATCGATGCTGCAAATTCGTTGCTGGTTTATCGGCTGTAATGCAGGTATCGTGCGGCGGACCATTCCAGCACCGATGCACTTTTATGATTACAGCAGACTTAACCGGCAAACGAGTTCTGGTGACCGGCGGGGCATCAGGAATCGGGCTGTCAACAGCGGAGCGATTTGCGATGTGTGGTGCCAGCGTGGTGATTAATGATCTGCCCGGCAGCGTCAATCTGTGCAAACAGGTCTCACGTCTGCAAAGTGCCGGTTATGATGTCCATGCCCAGGCTGCGGACATAAGTAATGAACAAGAGATCATCGCAATGGTGGCAGCATCGATTACCCGCATGGGTGGCCTTGATTATCTGATTAATAACGCGGGTACGCCTGCCACCAAATCGCCGATCCCTGCAGAAAATCTCGCTGAGCAAACCAGTGAGTTCTGGGAGAAGATACTATCGGTGAATCTGCTTGGTGCATTCAGGTGTACTGCAGCGGCAATTACAAGCCTTAAGGCGTCGCGCGGTGCAATAGTCAATACAGCATCGGTGGCGGGAATCGTTGGTGCTGGATCAAGCTCGGCCTATTCTGCTTCAAAAGCTGCGCTTATCAATCTGACTCGAGACCACGCCAGAGCGTTTGGCCCTGAAGTTCGCGTTAATGCCATTGCCCCGGGCCTGGTAGAATCAAACTGGGCGTGTACATTCGATGATCAGGGTGAGGTCGCTAACAGCATTCCACTTAAACGTAGTGGTTTACCAGAGGATTATGCAGAGACCATACTGTTTCTCTGTGCCGGTGCGTCTTACATTACCGGCCAGACGATAGTGGTGGATGGCGGGTTAACGCTCGCGTAGTAAAAGTATCAGCCTGCTGACGCCTGTAAAATCCACGAGACAAACATGCCGACTTCAGCGCTTTCACGGGCAGCGTGTGTTGTGACGATATCGTATCCGATGTCAGTTGATACCGTTTCTTTTAAAGGCTGTACCAGCAGGCCCGCATCGACCACGTTTTTCAGTATTGGCCAGCTTGCCAGCACTACGCCCTGACCGGCAATGGCAGATTGGACAGCAAGTCCGTAATCGCTAAAGTAAAGCCCGTCATTGGAGCTCACATTACTTGCACCAATCTTATTTAACCAGCTCTTCCAGTTAAACCAGCGCTGAGTCTGCTTTGCCCACGGTAACCTCGAAATATCCCAGTGTATAAGTGGAACGTTGTTGAGATCATTGACTGTGGTGAGTTTGGTATTGGTCATCATTGATGGGCTACAGACCGGGAAGATCAAATCCTCAAACAGGCGGTTTGCCACCAGACTTTCATCACTGTTAACGCCATAGCGAATCGCAACATCGACATCAGTGCGGTGTAAGTCTACAACCTCCTGTGTTGAATCGATCAGCACGTTTACATCAGGAAAATGTTTTTTGAAATCGGCCAGTTTCGGTACCAGCCAGGTGGCTGCCAGGGATGACTCGACTGAAACGATAAGTTGTTTCTTCTGCGTCGGTGCCTGCATTTTCTGAACGGCAGCTGCCAGCAGGTTCATCGCCGCGGTTAATTCAGACTGACTTGCCTCTCCGTTTGCCGTTAACGCCAGTCCTTTTCCCCGTCGTTTAATTAGTGGTACACCGACAGTCGATTCCAGTTTGCTGACCAGCTGCTTGACCGCGGCCGGGCTGACATTGAGTTCGGCTGCGGCACTCGGGTAGTGGAGGTGGCGAGCGATAGATTCAAAGGCTCGCAGCGCATTGAGTGAAGGGAGCGGGGCAGGCATAAAAGTAATTAAATCTAACTTTAATGGATAGATCAAATGGTTTTGACCACGGTAATACCTAAGCTACCATGTGTTTCTAGAAAATTCACTCACAGAAGAAGTTAATTCTAAGGCGCGCTATGAATTCAAGTGACGGTAAAACCAGAGACCTGGTGTCAAGCATTCCGGGTGCGGGCTGGGACTACAGCCTGTCTCGGCATCCGTACCACGAGATCGAGCGCCCGCTGGGGCCACACTACTGTGTGTACAACCGCAGGCTCATGGCCTGCTGTTTTGATGCCACCAGTCTTGAAGATGAATACTGGTTGCTGCGACAGAAGGCAGCGCTGCTCAATACCGGTGAGTTTCCATTGCAGTTCAAAGGGCCGGATGCCGAGGCGTTGCTGGACAAATTATTCACCAAAGACATCACCCGACTGAAGCCCGGGCGATGCGGTTATGGCGTTGCCTGTTATGAAGATGGTGGTTTGCTGGTGGATGGTATTTTACTGAGGTTGACCGACGACTGTTTCTGGTATGCCCAGGCCGATGGCGACTTCTACAGCTGGGCGCGAGCGCATTCCGTTGGAATGGATGTCGAGATCAGTGACCCGCAAGTGTACGTGTCGCAGATCCAGGGACCAAACGCATTAAAAATTCTGCAAGCAGCAAATGATGGGCAATTGCCTGATCCGTTCGGGTACTTTGCTATCGCCCGTGTGAATCTCGATGGTCAGGAAGTTGTCGTTACCCGTACCGGCTATACGAATGAGCTGGGGTGGGAGTTTTATACCGAGCCGCACCATAATGCTGATGCTATCTGGCAGCACTTAAAAAAAGTTGGAGAGCCATACGGGTTGCAGATCTTCGGACTTGATGCGATGAATATCAGGCGCATAGAAGCCGGTATTCTTAATGCCGGTTCTGACTTTGATGCGACTACTACACCGTATGATGTCGGTTTTGGAAGATTTGTCGATGCAGATAAAGGGGATTTTATTGGTAAGGCAGCGCTTGAGAGTGCTTCAAAAGAACTGCGGTTGTTTGGCGTTAAATGTCCTGATGGTGAGCCGCTGATTAATGCAAAAGTTGAGGCGGATGGCAAAGTTATTGGCAAAGTGACCGCAGGTGCGACATCACCGTATCTTAAGTGCGGTGTTGGCATTGTCAGGCTCGATAAAGCAGAGCGAGAAGCAGGCGCTATCGTTAGCGTTGGATGTAAAGACGGCACGCAATGCAGCGCCGAACTGGTAGAGATGCCGTTTTATGACAAACTCGCAGAAATACCTCGCGGCAAGCTGGTTGATATACCCGAGCGCAAGTGAAGTCAGCCCTGTATGTTAGGTGTTAGTGGTATAATACTGATCTATGACAACACTGGAAGCCCGGTAAAATCAAACTCAAAAAGTTGATCGTGCTCGATGGAAGCGAGAATACTTCTCGTCAGTGGCAGTTTTTCGGCCGGCAAAGTGTCTGTAGCCAATGCATGGTTGAACCCGCGTAACAGTTGTCTGCCGGTATCAAGGCCTTCCACGGTAACGCCTTGCATTGGCCCTGAAACGATCTCGCTAAGTGTGTTGCCCTGGCCCAGAAGCATGCCAAGCCTGCTGTTACGGCCACCTCCGACGGTCACATGCAGATCCCCCATACCTGGCAGATCAAATGCGGGTACATTGTATGGATCACGAGCCTGTGATGGTTCGCAGGAATCTGCCGGTTGGCGTATCCACTCGCATAGAATACCCATTTCAATAACTGCCTGATTAAACAGTGCTGCGACGGGATTTTTCGCACTGACACCTTCTACCTGCCATGCGCCAAGCATTGCAGAGACACCGATACAATAAAAGTTCTTTAATGCAGCGCAGGCTTCAAGACCAATAAAGTCCGCATGCAATGCAATACGGTAGTAGTCAGTCTGAAAGTGCTGTCGCACCTGTTGCGCAACATCTATCTGTGTGGCGGCGAAAGTAACTGCGGTAGGAATACCCAGTGACAATTCGCGAGCGATGCACGGACCAGCGATACCAAGCAGTTTATCAGCAGGTAATTCAGAGGTAAGGGCAGTTGCATAAGTTGACGGCGGCTGACCTTCGTTGACTGATGCCACCAGTCCTTTTGTTACCAGTGCCACGCAATGCGGGTTAGCGCCAAGTTCTTTAATAGTCTGTACTGCCCAGTCGACACCCGGACTGCTTACTCCGATCACAATGATATCTGCCTGCTGTGCAACTCCGGTACTCAGCGACTGATCATGCAGTGCTGTAATTCCCTCTGGTATGTCGATATTTAATCCGGGGTGCCAGCGATTGTGATCGATTGAATCGATAATGTTGTTGTCCAGCGGTGAACCGACCAGCCAGACGTTGTTATCATTGTGGCTTGCGGCAGTAACCGCCAGTGCGCTGCCCATGACCCCCGCGCCGAGAATTGTGATGTTTGCCATTTCGGATCTGCTGTTTCAGTCAGGCTTAGACTGGCATTGTGTTGACGAAAGACTCAAGCCCGGTGCTGTCATCGACCAGATCAAGCATACTGAACCGGTCTCTGATATATCTGGCGTAGGTGACCGCATCACGGTAGAAGTCTGCTTGTAGCCCAAGGTCTGTCGCGGTTAGTGCACAACCTGCGTTACGCATAGCGCCTTGCAAATGATCAAAAGGCAGCATCACCTCTTTAAGCTGTTGTGATATTGCCGGCCACTCTGTTTGTAGTTTACGGTTCAGTGCATCTGCAGATGCTGCATCCAGTGCTTTTTTACGCGTTTCACCAGTCATGTTATTGGTGGTATCTGCACCGAAGCGCTGGTGAAGATCTGCTTCAGGTATGACAGTTGGTTTCATTACCGGTGGTGAGTCGCTATGAAGAATCCGGTTTTGTAGCGCTGACATTGTGATGGTGCCAACCCCGACCTGTTCACCATGAGAGGAACCGGGATGGTCGTTACCGGCAAACATATCGACATAGTGGGAGATCTGGTGTTCTGCCATGCTGCCACTGTGGGTGGTTTCGGTAAAGCGCGTGCCAAGCCCCATAATGGCAGAGATGCGCGTTAACATACCCAGCGCGTCGATATCACCGGCTAACATGCGGCTGGCGTTGTCTATCATACTGGCTTCATCGTACGCTAAAAGCGTGTAGGGCGTTTCGGAATAGGGCGTATTAAACAACAGGTGAGATAACAGCCAGTCAACCTGAGCGGTGGTTCTGCAAATAACATCAGCAAATGCTGCTGAGATTAATTTTGGCGGGCACTTTGCCAATACTGATAAATCAAAAAATACACCTTCAGCGCCACGGCAGGTAATGGATTTTTTAAATCCGCCAAACGATACTGACGCGGTTCCGGTGGTAAAGGCGTTCATCGGTGAAGTGGCAAATACCGAATACCTTTTATCATCGAGGTAACACGCGTATTTTACCGTGTCGTTTACGGTACCGGAGCCAACGGCGATGCGTACATCGCAGTCAGGTGTGGCTTCACGAATCTGTTCGACACCCGTATCTGAGCATTGCGGGGTTTTCCAAACGTATTCGTTAACCTGCTGGCCGTCGGCTTTCAGTGTGTTGTAGATCCGGTGCCCCATGGCATCGTGGGTAAAAGGATCAGAGATAACAGTGATTTTTTTGCCATGGTGGAGTGCGGCTACCAGTGCGGCTTCTTCACCTTCCAGCGTGTCACGTATGACCATCGACTTAATACCGATGTCATAGTGTTTTCCGGTGCCTGGTTCCTCCCAGGTGCCGTCCACCAGATCACTGAGTACACCGCTATAGTCCTTCATGCGTTAGTCGTTTCCTGTTTAGAGGCAAAGGCAACCATGGCATGATTGATCTCAGTGGTGGCATGGTAAAGCTGCCGGTAAATTCCAAGTAGCTCTTCATACACCACGGTGCGATTACTGTTTGGTTGCACCGCAGTCGTTTCACCTGACATCGCTTCTGCGGCCTCGGTAATGCTGTGAAACCAGCCGGCACCGTAAGCTGCGATCATACCTGCACCAAGCGCCGATGCTTCGACTGTGGTACTGACGTGCACCGGTTTTCCGGATGCATCTGCCAGCATCTGACGCCATAACGGACTGTTAGCGCCACCACCTATTGCCACGAAATGACTGATCGGATAGCCCACCGCCTGTTCCATGTCTTTCGTGCGCATTACCTGATCGAGGGTAATGCTTTCTATCAGTGCACGATAAATATGTGCCTCGGTATGGCTGGCAGTTAAGCCAAGAAAAACGCCACGTGCAAATGAGTCCCAGTGCGGGTCCATGGCCCCGGAGAAATAGGGTTGGATTAATAATCCTTCCGAACCGATCGGAATGTCAGTGGCAGCTGCTTCCAAACGTTCGAACACAGCCGCATCTGCTTTACCGTGGGCCACAAACTGATCAACAAACCAGTTCATCAGGAATGCACCGGAGCGCAGGCAGTTTTCGTAAATATAACCTTCACCCTGTGCAGCAAGTTCAGTTCGCCACGAGCTGTTGTATCGATATTCCGCAGACCAGATTCCCGAGACCACCGCAGTACCAAGGTTTATATACGCGCGGTCCGGGATGGTGCAGTTGGTACCGAGACCGGCACACTGGCCATCACCACCGGCAGCAAATACCGGCAGGTTTGGCGGCAGGCCGGTTTCCTGACTCACTGATTGCAAAAGCGTACCGAGCTTTGTGCCCGGTGGATTCATCTGCGGCAGTCGCGATTCTTCAAGTCCAATGGCATCAAGCATTTCCGCAGACCAGCAGTGGGCCTGCATATCAACAATACCCATCGGGTCTGCACTGATCCAGCCATTGCGATACTCGCCACCACAAAGCTTTTTTACCAGGTAGGACTGCACATCAACAAAGCAGGCAGTGTTGTCCCATGCTTCACGATTATTCTCACGCAGCCAGATAAAACGATACAGCGCCGGTGTCAGATCTGGTGGGCGGCCGGTGATTCGATGTATGTTATCTGCGCCAAATGACTCTGAAAACTCAGTGATCTGCTGACGGCTGCGTTCGTCCAGCCAAACCATTGCTGGCGTCGATGGCTCATCATTGTCGTCAACAAAACCCAGCGTCTCGCGTTGATTAGATATTGCCAGCCCCTGAATGAATTGTTGTTTTCCCCGCAGGTTTTCTACGCACTGAGTTAGCGCTGTTATGGCAGATTGCCACCAGTCATTCGGGTCTTGTTCAAAGTGCCCCATTTTGGGGTTGCTCATCGGGATGTCTGCACGCCCTTCAGCAACCGGCTCACCGGTGGGCGTCCACGCAATTGCCTTGGTGCTTTGCGTTGAGCTGTCTAAACCTATAACAAGTGGGCAGTCATCAGCCACAACTAGTACTCCTGCCTTGTGGGAGTAACGACCATTTCCTGAATCAAAACGTTCTGCGGCATCTGGTACGCAAACAAAATCATGTCGGCGACGTGGTCTGCGGAAATGCCACCACCTATACGTACTTTGTTGTCTTTGTAGGCTTTAAGGGTATTCGGATCATTTACGTGATCGAGCACTTCTGTCTCTATAATGCCTGGTGAAATAACGATGACACGCACGTCGTGTGGTGCCAGATAACCTCTCAGGCTTTCTGAAATCGCATGTACAAAGTACTTACTGCCGCAGTATACCGTGTGGTCCGGGTAAACTTTGCGCCCGGCAATCGAACTCATATTGACAATGGTGCCGCCCTTTCGGGCTTTCATGCTGTTTATAAAAGGGTGCAGGGCGTTCATTACCCCTTTAATGTTAATGTCGATTGTCTCATCCCATTCCTGCGGATCTTGTTCTCCGATATCGGAAAGTCTGGCTATACCGGCATTATTAAACAGGCAGTCTACCGGTCCGTAGGTTGCTTCTGC
>CALHCI010000105.1 GCA_937931165.1 uncultured Granulosicoccaceae bacterium | reverse complement strand
CTACATTCTCGACGGCAAGTATGTCATGGACGATGCTGAATTTAATACCATAGAAAACGTAACGCTCACAGGCAATGCGAAAATCAGAATCAAAGACGACTACAACACCGTACGGTCAGTCACTGGCGGCTCTATAGTAATCTCTTCACGAGTGCGCAATGCACTGAACCAGCCCATTATCGGTAATGAGACCGCAGGCAACGACAGCACGGTATCGATTGCCAACTGATACAGCGCTTAAACCAGGCAGCGCAGGCAACAGATTTTTATTTTGATGCGCCTGCAGCGGCCCGCTCTTACTTCGCCTGCAGCGGGCCTTATTGCTGAAAAGGCCTAAGTCTTAAGGAAAAATCTCGTCGCGAATGATTGGCCCTGCGGGTGGCGCTGTTAATAATATGGCCTGAATACTGCACTGCTGACGAGTTCAGCGCCGGCTTTCCGGCCCCTTTTCGCTGGTATCACTCACACCACCGCAAAGTCATCGGTAACCACACTTTTCTCATGTCATGTTTCAGCAAGACAGCACCGTTTAACGCGATAGACAAGGGCCAGTTACTGGGTCTGGTCATTTTTCTGAAACTGTTCCGTCGACAACTAAGAGCGCGATACATCGCCTCCAACGCTTACGACCCAAAAGTCTACAATGAAAGGCATGAGTTTTACTTTCGCAACGGAAAAAGGCTCATCGATAAATGCGCCCACCTGTTAGCCAGTCATGGCTACCCGGAAATTTCCCGTGAGTACGATCAGTATGTCGAAAAACTTCGCGATGGTTATAGCCTCAGCAGGTTTGGCGATGGTGAGTTTGCCATACTAAAAGCGCCCGTTGGTCAGCGTGTTTACTTTGACCGTGTTACCGCCGATGGGAAAGACCGTTTGATGCGGGTACTTCGAAGTACCAATCAAAAGCATCTATTGGGGCTTATACATTCAGATGTCATCTCCAGACAATTGACTTTTGCCAATGCCATGAGCTTGCTGAAGAAGCACCCGGCAACCTGGATAAAACCGAGAATGCCCATATTCTCCGAATACGACAACGATATCCTCGAAGCGTACCGCGCACTCACTGATCAGTCAGAAAGAATAGTGGAAGCAGGTTTGTTCAGAAACCGCGGCCAGCAAAAGCACGTAGAAATCTGGCAGGACAAAGACGTACTCTATGTGACCGGCTCGGCCAAAACGTCGGAAGCGCACGGCGTCTCTGTTGAGACTATGTTCGACGACGCAAAATCACTGCAAATAATAGAAACCGTAACAGAAAACGCACTCAGTGATCACTACGACGATATACTCAAACAAATATTGTCACACCCTGATGTTGAAAAAAAAATGATCCTGATCAGTCAGGGAATGGCGGGAACAGTACTGGCTTTTGATCTGGCAGAGCACAATTGCCACGCTATCGATCTGGGACAACCGTTTATTTACTATCGGTCACGAATCAAATAGCATCAAACGAAGTCAGGTTCCGTAGTCGGTCACGAACACAATGCGGCCACTGCAACGTTCACTGCTTGCTCGGTTAACTGCAGATCTTCTTCTCGCAGAGCCAGACTCGGATACATTTTTGCACCGGCTTTTAAAATTCCCTGCTCACGTAGTGACTGATTATATTTTGCCGAATGCTCGCTGTTTGCGACGATAACATCGCGGTAATTACGTACTTCACTACCGGTAAACAACACATCAAACAACATCGGCTCGCCGACTATGCGGTGCTCTACCCCGTTGTGATTCATTGCGGTAGTAATTGCCGCCATTAGCCGCTCACCATGTAGCTTCAGTTGTTCATAGCTGTCACCACGTCGCAGTAATTCAAGGGTTTTTAACCCCGCCACCGCAGCAAGAGGGTTACCGCTCAGGGTGCCAATTTGATAGGTGAATCCGGCACTTCCGACAACTGACTGGTCGAAGTGACTCATAATATCTTTTCTACCGGCAATCGCCGCGAGCGGCAAACCACCGCCGATAATTTTACCCAGCGTACAAAGATCAGGGGTTACACCGTAATACTCCTGTGCACCTCCGTATGAAAAACGAAAACCAGTGACCACTTCATCAAAAATCAAAACGATTCCACGCTTTGTTGCTTCAGCGCGAAGTGCCTGCAAAAAACCCGGTTGTGGAGGAATCAGGCGTTGTAACGGCTCTACAATAATGGCGGCAACATCACCTTCGTTTTCATCGAGGAGTGAACGGACGGCATCGATATCGTTGAAGGGCGCTATAACCATATGTTCGGCAACGCTTGCAGGAATACCGGCCGAATCCGGAACTGCCTGTGGAAAATTAACCAGTTGCGCCGGCGCCAGGCTCATCAGTGCTTCCGCGGACATACCATGATAGCCACCTTCAAATTTTAATATCTTGTCTTTACCGGTAAACGCTCTGGCAAGCCGCATGGCATACATGTCTGCCTCACCACCGGTACTGACATAGCGCAACTGCTCAGCACAGGGCACCGCTGCCACAATCTCTTCTGCAAGCTCGATCCCTTTGGCATTGTTGGCAAAAAAAGTAACGCCTTTTGAAAGCTGCCTAACAATAGCTTCGGTCACTTCCGGATGACCATGCCCCAGTATCATCGGACCGGAACCGATCAGATAATCAATGTATTTATTACCGTCTTCGTCCCAGACATTAACGCCTTCACCGTGACTGATGACAACGCTGGCATCAAAGTTTCCAAACCCGCCAGCCGGCAATACCTGGCGTGCGCGCTCAATCCATTGCTGTTGATGCTTCATTGATAAACCGCCTCCGGTGGAAAGTCGAACGCCGGCACCACCCCGATACCCGGCAACGCCGGCGGTGTCGCCCTGCCACTGATATTTCGGGCACCCTGCCCCGGCACCGGATCAACCGCCAAATGATAATGACACAACCAGCTGGCCAGTCGAATATTGTCTGGTGCACTTGCTGCCAGATGAATGGCCGCAGTGTCGGCCAGTGCCGATCCACCTACGTCCTCAACATGCACCGACCAGCCAAACTCAACGGCAAGATCAATAATCTGCCGCGCCCGTGTCAGACCGCCAAGTCGATTCGGTTTTACCTTTACCCCTTCACAGGCACTGCTGCGCCATGCCTGCAGGTGATCACTGGCCGTATGCAAACATTCATCAAGCATAATCGGTTGGGGCACTCTTGTTTTTACATGAGCGCATTGCGATAACGTTTCGCAGGGTTGTTCAATCCAGTCACGTGACGACACAGAATTAAGCACCTGAACTGCAACCGCCGGAGTCCATGCACGATTCACATCGAACGTCACACTCTCACCGTCAGGCAAAGCGCTACTGATTGCCTCTATACGTTGAATATCGAGGGAGATCTCATTGCCGCCTATTTTTGCAGAATGTGTTTTATAACCATCTGCACTGGCTTTAAGAATAAGTGCCATCATCTCATCCGGTGTGCCTGTAGAGATTGATGAATTCACCGCAACCGGTACTGCGCGTTCTGCACCAAACAGCCGCCACAGGGGCATACCGGTCGCCTTACCGAGGATGTCCCAGCAGGCCATATCAATACCTGACTTTACATACGGATGCCCCGGCAGGCGAATATCCATTCTTTGATTGATAGCGCGTAGTGCACGGGGATCACAACCGATTAGATCCGGTGCAATGGTTTCAAGCCCTGCCCGCACACCGGGCCCGTGTGCCGGCAGATAAGTATGGCCCCAGGGGCAAGACTCTCCCCAACCTGCCACGCCTTCATCGGTATCAACTTTTATAAAAGTGCTGTCGAGCTTTTCAAAGCGCAGCCTGCCACCGGAAAGTGTGTACGGCTTAAGCAGTGGCAGGTCAACCTGCCAGACACTGATACGGGTTATTTTCATGTATCGACAGTGACAACTATGTTGCCGATATGACGCTTGGCAATAAACATCCGCTGTGCATCATGAAGTTGCTTGAGATCAAAAGTGGCGGCAACGACGGGCTTTATTTCACCCCGCTCAATGTATCCCACCAGATCACCGAATACGCCGGGTGGTGCCACAGTCGCACCGGTAAATACAAGATCACGCAAATAAAAAGTTCGTAGATCAAACTCTACAATGGGCCCTGCGATTGCACCGGCGCAAGTGTAGCGACCACCACGCACCAGCGTATCGATCAATGTACTCCAGTAACTCCCGCCAACAACATCAGCGACAACATCGACATCGCTTCTGCCGGTCGTCTTGTTCAATTGACCTTTAAGATCCTGCGGCTCACGGTCCAGTATGACAGCAGGATTCAGCGCCTGAAGGTCGGTATGTTTATCTTTTCCACACAGTGCAACTGTGGTCGCCCCCCGACGATTAGCCAATTGGATTAGCGCTGAACCCACGCCACCGGATGAACCGGTAATCAATACCGTATCACCGTCGGCCACTTTTGCTTTGTTGAGCATATTTTCTGCGGTGACATACGCAGTGGCAAAACTCGCGATTTCTGTATGGGTGAGATCAGAGTCAACCACGTGCACGTTGCGATGATCTGCAACGGTATATTCTGCAAAACCGCCATCATACTCAGAGCCATAGTAACCGGTTTGCGAGTAATCACCGGGGTTGTCCCAGTTACGCAGCCACGTTTCTATCATCACACGACGGCCAATCATTGACTGATCGGCATTTGCACCGGCTGCGACTACCGTACCGGCGACATCAGCACCTTGTATGCGAGGAAACGATATCGGTGATCCGCCCCATGCCGCATCATCATCGTCGGCGTCTTCAAAGGCACCACCAGTGGTATTTTCAGTCACCCCTTTTGAGTACCACGCGGTACGGGTGTTGATATCCGTATTGTTGCACCCACACGCATGCACCTGAATCAGCACTTCATGTGGCTTCGGCACAGGTACCGGCCAGTCTTTATGATATTGCAGCTGATCAAACTCACCATGGCCTTTCAGCACAAAGGCACGCATTGTTTCAGGTATTGTCATGGCTCTGATGATCCGTTGTTGATTATTGTCGGGGCAGTTTACTAAGCGGATCGTAGGCTGCCTGAGCAAGCACTCTGGCGTTGCGCGGTTCACCCATTATCAGTACTTGTAAACGGGTATCTGCTGCTGCCGCACACGGTTTTATGTAAGCGAATGCCAACCCGGTACCCACACTACCACCGTAAACCACCGAGCTTGTTGTGCCTACGACTTCCCCGTTATACAACACAGCCTCACCGCCGTGACCGTCACTGTTGCCATCCGGTTCTATTTCAAGATAAGCACAGATCCAGGGCAACGGGTTATCCAGGCTTATCTGCGTTTGCTGTCTGCCAACAAACTCACCTTTATCCATGGCGACAAAACGCATGACATCCGCCTCTGGCAAAGTCACTTCGTTGGTGAGCTCACCAGCTCCCTTAAAGCCTTTTTCCATCCGCATCACGTTCATCGCAAAAGATCCGTAATCGACTATGCCATACGCAGCACCCGCGACACACAACGCCCGGTAAACATCGCCCATGGCTTCATTGCTGGTATGGAGTTCCCACCCGAGTTCACCACTATAAGACATTCTGACAGCCATCACCGGGTGACCGGCCACGTTAATATGCTGCGCAGATAACCACCGGAAGTCGTCATTGCCAAGCGGTGAATCAGTGCAACCTGCCAGTACATCTCGCGCCTTAGGCCCTTGGAGCGCCAGTGCAGAACGCGTGGAAGAACAGTTTTCTATTACCACATTGAACGAACCAAGATAACGATTCAGGTGATCAAGCAGACGTTGCTCAAAGAAGGCAGCACACACCAGATAAAACCGCTGCGCTTCAAGACGCACGATGGTTGTTTCAACTTCAATGCGCCCGCGCTCATTCAAAAAGTGCGTAAGAATCACTGACCCGTCGCGTGACGGCATGCGGTTGGCAATTAAACCGTCAAGGAAAACTGACGCATCGCTGCCACTCACCTCCACCTTGGTGAACGCCGTGACATCCATCACGCCGACAGATGCACGCACTGCTGCGACTTCACGCTGTACAATGTCATGCACAGCGTTGCGTTTAAACGAATACTGATCCTGTGCATCTACGCCATCGGGTGCAAACCATCTCGGTCGTTCATGGCCGTATACTTCTTCAAACACCGCTCCTTTGTTTTTAAGTGTCTGATAGAGAGGCCCGGGCTTTACCGGACGACCCTGCAACCGGTTAAAATGTGGAAACGGTATCTCATGTCGCAGGCAATAGTCTTCTTTGGCCTTAATGATCTGGAATTTCTTATCGGCATAGGCACCAAAGCGACGCGGGTCGTACTCACGCATCGAAACATCTGCGGCACCGTGCACCATCCAGCGTGCCAGTTCACGTGTTAAACCCGGCCCCCAGCCAATACCAATTTGTGTTCCACAACAACACCAGTAATTGTTTACTCCGGGTGCGGGGCCAATTAAAGGATTGCCGTCTGGCGGGTGAGATATTGCGCCGTGCACATCGCGTTTAATCCCGTACCCCGCCAATACCGGCATTCGTTGCAGTGCGTTTTCAAGCCATGGCATAACGCGATCATAGTCAGGGGCAAACAATTCGTTTTCTGCATCCCACGGACAGTGATCTTCCCACACGGTGTTGGGATTGGCCTTTTCATAAATACCGATCAATCCGGATTTTTGTTCCATGCGGATATAACCGGACACCAGTTTGTCATCGCGAATCACCGGCAACTCGGTATCGAGTTGCTGGAATTCAGCAACCGTGTCAGTGACAAAGTAATGATGCGTCATTGATGTCATTGGCAGTTGCAGATTACTCCACTCCCCCATCTGCCGTGCATAAGTGCCGCCGGCATTCACCACATGTTCGCAAACAATGTCGCCATGTTCAGTGCTCACCTGCCATTCACCTGAATTCAGCTGCACAATATTGGTGGCACGGCAGCGACGAATAATTTTTGCACCCAGCAGCCGCGCACCGGTAGCCATTGCCTGGGTAACACCGGAAGGATCAACATGACCATCATCCGGCGTGTGCAGTGCGCCTTTTATACCTTCTATGTTGTAGAAAGGATGCAGCTCGGCAATGCGCTGCGGCCCGACCAACTCAATATTAAAACCCAGAGCTTTAGCAACACTTAAGGTATGGCGCAGCCAATCCATCTCGTCATCAGTGTAGGCTACCCTGAAAGACCCGCAGCCGTGCCACGTCACGGACTGACCGGTTTCCTCTTCCAGCGCTCCGCGATACAGACCAATGTTGTAGTCCACACATTTACCGAGGCTAAAACTCGATGTTGAGTGCGTTATCTGCCCTGCAGCATGCCAGGTAGAACCGGATGTCAGCTCTGCTTTTTCCAGCAGAACAATATCGTTCCAGCCCTCATGCGCCAGATGATAAGCGATGCCACATCCCATCACACCACCACCAACAATGACCACCCGTGCGGTGGAAGGAATTTGTGCTGTAGGCTCAGCCACTGGGTTGCCTCGTTTGCAGTTGAGGCGAGTATATTGTACAACCATACAAAATCAAACATAAAATAGCATGACTGTACCAACGCCAACTGAAGCACCTCAGATACTCGCCTTGCTGTCGACCCGCCTGCACGAGATGACGCCGCAGCTGCACAAAGCCGCCAGTTGGCTGCTGGAACATCCAAGCGATATCAGTATTAGCTCAATTAACGAACTGGCAAAAGCCGCCAACGTAAAGCCCAACACGCTGGTGCGAATGGCTCGCACCTGCGGGTTTGACGGATACGACGAGTTCCGCGAACCATTCAGGGAGGAAGTGCGGCGCGGCACCAGCAACTTTCAGGACCGCGCTGCCTGGCTGCAAAGCCTTTCCCGCACCGGTAATCTGGGGTCACTGTACGCAGACATGGCAGACACCACGCTGGCGAATATCGAAACCACTCTCGCCAATACCAATGCAGACCAGTTAAAAAGCGCTGCCGATGCTATTGTCGCTGCCAGACGTGTATATGTACTTGGTGTAGGACTGAACCATGCACTGGCGCGCAACTTCAGTTATCTCGCAGAGATGGCGCTTGATAACGTTACCTCTATACCGCGGGACGGTACCCTGGCGATTGATGAACTTGCACGTGCAGATGACCAGGACGTACTACTGGCCATCACATTTAAACCTTATCGTACCGAAGTGGTAGAGGCGGTAGACGTTGCACGCCAACAGCACATGAAAATAGTCGGTGTATCAGATAGCGCAGCGTCGCCGGTTATTGCAGGTTCCGATCACGGCTTTGTTGTGTGCACCGAAACACCCCAGTTTTTCACCTCTGTTGTCGCAGCCGCGGCCCTATTGGAAACACTGATGGCCTTTGTCATTGCAGATGCTCCTGCCGAAGTCATTAACAACATCAAACATTTCCATGAAAGACGCCATGAACTCGGTATTTATTATGCGGAGCCAATCTCATGACTGACACCCCTCTACTGTCACTTGATGCGAGTTACTACACTGACGAAAAGATCTTTAAAGCAGAGCAACAAGGGCTGCTGGCACGCACCTGGCAGTTCGCCGGCCACGCCTCGCAGCTGGAACAAACCGGTGACTACTTTACGGTCGAGATTGCCGGAGAATCCTTATTTTGTATTCGCGATGATAACCATGAGCTCAAGTGTTTTTATAATGTATGTCAGCACCGGGCGCATCGATTACTGGAAGGTAGCGGCAACACCCGCCTGATCACCTGTCCGTACCATGCATGGAACTATCACTTATCCGGCAAGCTGCGCGCAGGACCAAACATCAAGGTGGTACCCGGCTTTGACGTTAACAAAATTTGCCTGAGCAGTGTCCGAGTCGAAGATTTTCATGGCTTTGTTTTTGTTAACCTCGACATGGAAGCCAAGCCAATGGACGACTGGTTCCCAGAGGTTCGCAACCAACTTAAGAGCTACGTTCCACATATCAATAAACTTAAACCGGTGCGCTGGATTGAAGTACCGGAAGTCTGCAACTGGAAAGTTTCGGTAGAAAACTATTCCGAATGTTATCACTGCAAACTCAACCACCGTACCTTTGCAACCGGTGTGGTTAAACCCGAAACCTATGACATACAGCCACAGGGCTACTGCCTAAGGCACACCACAGAATGCCAGAACCTCGACAAAATGACCTACCCGATAGATCTCGCCTCTAACGAGCATGCAGGCGATTATTCGTCGTGGTTTTTATGGCCACTGTTTTCTTTTCAGGTGTACCCGGGCAACATTCTTAACACCTATCACTGGCGCGCACTGGATGCTAACAATGTGTTGCTTTGGCGCGGCTGGTATAGTGAAAACGGTCAGGCAAATGAAGTGATTGACACACTGGCCACACAGGATATGGACACCACCGTTGCCGAAGATATTGGCCTGGTAGAGGCAGTGCAACAAGGGCTCAAAAGTCGCGGCTACCGACCCGGGCCACTGGTCATCGACCCGGCTGGCGGTGTCGACTCTGAACACTCTATCGCCACCCTGCAACAATGGATGCGTCACACTGACGGTCAGTATTTTTACTAACACATCTAACCCGCAAGCGATAACAACACGCATTTTCTTGCCTGCACCAACACAAAGGGGAACAACACAATGGACGACAATCTTTTTGATACCGGACTTGAGCAACGCAAAGCAACACTCGGTGCAGAATACGTAGAAAAAAATCTCGCCGCTGCTGATGATTTTACCCGCCCATTCCAGGAAGCCATGACTGCATGGTGCTGGGGGTTCGGCTGGGGTGACGATACTATTGATGCGAAAACACGCTCGATGATGAATCTGTCTATGATTGGTGCGCTCGGCAAAATGCACGAATGGGAAATTCACTGTCGCGGAGCGATCAACAATGGTGTCAGTGTCGAAGAGATTCGTGCCATCATTCACGTCATCGGTATCTACTGCGGTGTACCTCAGTCTCTGGAATGTTTCAGAGTGGCACGCAAGGTACTCGAAGAAAAAGAACTGATCTGAATATTTCCGGAAAGGCCGAACTTCTATGAGCACCACACGCGTTTCACTTGATGATATTGAATCGACCAGCACCAAAGCACTGGTTGCTCACGGCGCTGAATCATGGATCGCCGCAGAAGTTGCGCGCGCCATTCGCGTTGCAGAAGCCAATGGTAACCTGATTTGCGGCTTGTATTATCTGGAGAGTTATTGCAAGCAACTGCAAAGCGGCAGGGTTAATGGGTCAGTCGAACCAGTAGTTACTCAGCCACGAACAGCCAGTGTGCTGGTCGATGCACAATCCGGCTTTGCTCAACCTGCATTCACACGCGGATTACCACTGGCAATTGATACCGCACGCGAGGCAGGCACTTGTGCGTTTGCCGTTAAGCACGCGCACACTTGTACCTCACTGGGATTTTTTACTGAACAGCTCGCTGCAGCAGGTTTTATTGGTATAGGTTTTACCAATGCATCTGCAGTGGTCTCTCCACCGGGTGGCAAGCGCGCTTTACTCGGTACCAATCCTATTGCTATGGCCGTACCGGCCAAAGCCGGTGGCGTGTCTTTTCAGTTTGATCAAAGCACCAGTGCAGTGGCACTTGGCAAAATCACCATGGCCGCAAGTGCAGGTGAATCTATCCCGCCAGGCTGGGCAGTCGATGAAAACGGTGAACCTACCACCGATCCAAAAGCCGCATTGAAAGGTTCACTGGTATCCACTGGCGGTTACAAAGGCTACGGCTTCGGCTTAATGACAGAAATACTGGCCTCGGCACTGACGGGCAGTGTCTCGTCATTAAACGTAAGCGGTCTGAAGTTAGCGGACGGGCCGCCACATCATCTCGGGCAGTTCTATATGCTGATTGATCCAACCACGTACTCCGACGACATGTTCTGGCAACGCCTTGATGCACTGGCCGACGCTGTCGATCAACAACCCGGTGCGCGGCTGCCAGGCTCTAAAAGGCAGAACAAAAGTGCGGTAGATATCGACGCAGCACTGTGGAGCAACACAACAGAACTGGCTAACGGTTGATGTATCTGCTATTCCTCATATTAATACCAATAAGCGGTTGCCATTCACGTCCAGATCGTAAAATTATTACCAATTCAAATACTCACTGATACGCAAAGCATCGCGCTGCTGTTATTGTTGAACCTTAACGCTTCTGAGTAATCCCAGGCTAGGGTAGAAACTACCCGATCAACAATCCGACAGCGCTTTTAGCGGAGATGTAGTACGATGAATTGTCCGATATGCAGTGACGTTGCTCTGGTTATCACCGAAAAGCAGAGAATAGAAATAGATTATTGCCCAACGTGCCGAGGAGTGTGGCTTGACCGTGGTGAGCTGGACAAAATAATCTCGCGCACCCGGTCAGAAACCAACAGCGTACAGATACCCTCAGTCACCAGCCAGAAAGAGGAAGACTACGAAATCATCTATGAGGGCCCTCGCGATGTCGGGGAAGACACCAGGTATTTCGTCAAACGCAAAAAGCCGGAACGCGTCTTGAGAGAAATATTCGAGTTTCTGGACTGACACAGCGGTTTACTGCCTTTCACAAAAGGCTCTCCCGGTAGCACCCTAAAATAACACTAGTTTCGATTGTGCTTCCTGTGTACACTGGTTTTGCTCATTTTTATTTGAGCCATCTTATTTGCAAATGAGGAGGATTTACCATGTGGTCAACACCTACTGTTAAAGACATTCGTCTCGGTTTCGAGGTCACAATGTACTGCTACAGCCGCTAATCCTTAGGATTTTCGGTAACACAAAGACGATCTCCGGATCGTCTTTGTCGTCTCTGGAGTGCCGTTTTTCTCCGGTTTACCACTGATGTTTGTTGCTGTCCTGGTCAACACATTGGGCAGAACTGACAATTCTGAATAAAAATTAATGCTGAAAATACTCGTACTGGGTTCGGCCGCCGGGGGCGGATACCCACAGTGGAACTGCAACTGCGAAACCTGCAGAGGGCACCGCGAAAAAAGCATTAACTCAACGGCAAGAACCCAGTCATCCATCGCTGTATCGAGCGATGGTATTCACTGGTTACTGGTCAACGCCTCTCCCGACATCGGCCAGCAGATCCGTCACTGCCCGCAACTGCAACCGGGCCGACAGCTGCGCGACACCGGCATCACGGCAGTCATGCTGATGGACAGCCAAATTGATCACACAACCGGCTTATTGAGCCTGCGCGAACACCATCAACGGCTACCCGTTTACTGCAGCAAAATGGTCCACAACGACCTGACCACCGGTTTTCCGGTGTTTAACATGCTCGAGCACTATTGCGGCGTCGACTGGAACGAGATCGATTGCAGCAAGCCGGCATTTACTGTCCCCGGCATTGCTGATCTGGAATTTTCACCACTGTTGATAGACAGCAAGGCACCGCCCTACTCTCCGCACCGGCACGACCCGCATCCGGGAGACAACATCGCTATTACTATCCGCGATTTAAAAACCGGTCGCTCGGTATTTTACTCACCCGGCCTGGGGGGCCTGCAGGACTCAACTCGCTCGGCCATGCAGCAAGCCGACTGCCTGCTGGTAGACGGTACGACATGGACCAATGACGAAATGCAAACCAGAGGTGTTGGCAGCAAGCTCGCCTCGGAGATGGGCCATCTGGCACAGTCTGGCAGCGGCGGCATGATAGAAGAGCTGTCTGCCTGTAACGCCCGTAAGATACTGATTCACATTAACAACACCAACCCGATACTCGACAATGAATCTGCTCAGCGTAAACAATTGCATGAGCTCGGTATTGAGGTTGCCGAAGACTCCATGGAGATTACCCTGTGACGATGACCTTCCATGACCCCGCGGGGAAGTTAGTAAAATGACCGGCAACAGAGACAAAGCCTGGTCGCCAGCGCTGTTTGAACAGCAACTGCGATCACTCGGTGCACAATATCATATACATCATCCGTTTCAACAAATGATGTATGAAGGCACACTGACGCGCGAACAGATACAAGGCTGGGTGGCCAATCGCTATTACTACCAGATAACCATTCCTCGAAAAGACGCCACGGTACTCGCCAACTGCCCTGACCGGCTGATTCGTCAGCAGTGGGTTCAGCGCATTATTGATCACGATGGTACCGATGGCAGTGACGGCGGTATTGAGGTCTGGCTGCGGCTGGCGGAAGCAACCGGACTTGACCGGCAGGACGTCATTGACGAAAAGATGGTACTGCCCGGTGTGCGATTCGCCGTAGATGCCTACATTAACTTTGTTGCCGGAGCCAGTTGGCAGGAGGCCGCATGCTCATCACTGACAGAAATGTTTGCACCCACCATACACAAACAACGCATATCAAGCTGGCCTGAAAAGTACCCATGGATAGAAAGCCAGGGGCTCGACTACTTTAAAAACCGCATAAAAGAAGCGCACAGAGATGTAGAGCACGGGCTTTCTATCACGTTGCAACACTTTACATCACGTGAACAACAAGATCGTGCCATGCAGATTCTGCAGTTTAAACTTGATGTGCTTTGGAGCATGCTGGATGCCATGCACATGGCTTATGTACACAACATGCCACCGTACTTTAACGTTGCAACACCTGCAACGGACACCCTGCCATCATGAGTAACACAGAGCAAAGCGCACAGCTAACGCAGGTACCGAAACTCGCCAATGGCTACCGACTGCAATGGGAGCCCGCACAAGACAGCTTTGTCGTGCTGTACCCCGAGGGCATGAAAGTACTCAGTGGCAGCGCCAGTGAAATTGTGCAGCAATGTACCGGTGAGCAAAACGTTGCCGCTATCATTAAAAGCCTTGAAGAAAAATTCCCCGACGTCGAACTCGCGAAAGATGTACTCGACTTCATAGCCGGCGCTTCTGCCGAAGGTTGGCTCGATGTCTGAACCCGGCGCCCCGCTTTGGTTACTGGCCGAGCTCACCTACAAGTGCCCGCTGCAGTGCCCGTATTGCAGCAACCCGGTAGACTTCGCACACACCGGCGTAGAGCTCGACACCGATCAATGGATTAATGTACTGCGTGAAGGCCGTGAGCTGGGCGCAGCGCAACTGGGGTTATCCGGTGGCGAGCCTATCGTGCGTAAAGATCTGGAACTGATCGTTGCAGAAGCGCGCAAGCTCGGTTATTACACCAACCTGATTACATCGGGTATAGGCATGTCTGCAGATAGAGTCGCGTCACTTAAAGAGGCCGGGCTCGATCACATACAGGTGAGTTTTCAGGCCAGTTCAAGTGAGCTCAACAACTGGATAGCCGGCACCGACTCGTTTGATCACAAACTCGAGATGGCACGTGCAGTGAAAGACAACGGCTTTCCCATGGTGCTGTGCTTTGTTACTCACAAAGAAAACATTGATCAGGTCGATGACATGCTCAATCTTGCCACCCGACTCGACGCCGATTACGTAGAGCTTGCCACCACACAGTACTACGGCTGGGCATTTCTCAATCGCGATGTGCTCATGCCAGATCGCACACAACTCGAGTCCGCCGAGGCGGCAGTTAATCGTTTTCGTGATCAGAAAATAAACGATGCGATGAAGATCTACTACGTCATTCCTGACTACTACGAAAACCGCCCCAAGCCGTGCATGAGCGGATGGGGCAGTCTGTTTATGCTGGTAACGCCTGACGGTACTGCACTGCCCTGTCATTCTGCACGGGTTATCCCGGACATTGAATACCCCAATGTCAAAGACATGCCCCTGAGTGACATCTGGAAACGCTCTGACGCATTCAACAAGTTCCGTGGCTTTGACTGGATGCAGGAGCCATGTCGTTCGTGTGCTGAAAAAGAAAAAGACTTCGGTGGCTGCCGTTGCCAGGCCTATATGTTAACCGGTGATGCCGCCGCCACTGATCCTGTATGCGATAAGTCTCCCAACCGTCAGGTGATTGAAGACGCCATCAACGCCAGCCGACAGCCGGAAGCAAAACCACTGGTGTTCAGAAACGCAAAGAACTCAAAAATTATTCAGTCAACCGTGCAGGACTAAGTGTAAACCACACTTAAAACGCAGGATTTAACCGATTTTTACCTGAATAGCGTTTTTTTACTCGTCACTTCCCATAGGGTTATCAGAATCTTATCGCACCAGGAGGGCGAATGATCGACCAGAGTAAAAGACGTACACTGAAGGTACTCGGCAGCGCAGGCGCGCTTGGGGGCGTTCTGGGGGTACTACCAGGCACGGTGGCTGCCGGGGTAAAGGCCGCTGTTGAAGCTCCTTCATCAAACGCACAGCGTTATGGCGTATCACAGCTCACCGTCCGTATCGATAATCGCGGGTTGGTTGAATTCACCAACCTCACCGACAAACCCGTTTCTCTACAGCACTTCTTTCCCGGATCTGTTTACTGGGACGATAACTTTATCGATTTAAATACGCTCAGAGACACTAACAACCGGGTTTTGCGAAGTAACGAATCTATGATAGCGACAGTGAGTATTCGTAAGCATCAACCGATGAACTGCACCGCTGACTGTTTGTGGGCAGACGCGGCGAGGCCGACAAACCAATGGTCTGATAATGTGTTGCTTGGTGCGTATTTCCACCAGGGGCTGTTGCATACTTATCCGATTCCGGAAATCGTTGCTGCACCATTTACGTAGCGTTACGAAAAAACACGGGCATGAATCTGAGGTGTGGATTAACTGCGGGGCGCATCTGCCAGCCAACAATATGGTGGATGCGCCTTCGGCTTATGCCACCGTACGATCCCGTTGAATGTAACTACTAAGCGCATCCACCATCACGCCTGTTCCCGCTTAAGTGGTACTTCCCGGCGGGATCACCTCCACTGCCTTCCCACACAAACTTCACCATCATCCGGGTGCCGTGTCGCAGTGTGAAAATCCACCGCCAGCCTGCGGCAACCACCCTGCTCTGAATTCTGCGACGATCCGCAAAACTGCTGGTCTGTATTACACTTACAGACTTTCATTCCGGTATCAACGAGCGAAATTCATGGCTAGTTTTCCATCCAGCGCCAAAGTGGTCATTATCGGCCAGGGCGGTATTGTGGGCGCATCCGTTGCCCACCATCTGATCGAACGTGGCTGGGACAACATTGTAGGGATCGATAAATCCGCTATCCCGACAGATATCGGTTCAACGGCGCACGCCTCCGATTTCTGCTACGCCACCGCGCATGACCAGATGACCTGTCATACCACCATGTACAGCATTGAGTTCTACGAAAAGCTCGGCCGTTATGCGAAGGTTGGCGGGCTGGAAGTCGCACGCGTTGGCGACGACGACCGCATGTCCGAGTTAAAACGCAAAGTCGCCTCCGGTAAAGCATTCGGTACCAATGCCACCATGATCAGCGCGGCAGAGGCGAAAGAAAAAATGCCACTGATTGAAGAAGACATGATTCAGGGTGCCTTGTGGGATCCCGACGCAGGGCTGGTTATTCCGCGCTCACAGGTAGTTTCAGGTGAGATTGTTGATGCCTGTGAAAAGACCGGCAAGCTGACCACATTCGCTAATACCTCCGCCACCGGGCTTGATATCAAAGACGGCAGAATAGTAGGTGTCGAAACGACACGCGGCTACATTAACGCTGAGTATGTGGTGGTATGTGCTGGCCTGTGGGGTCGCCTTATCGCCGAAATGGCCGGTGAAGATCTGCCGGTGATGCCGGTTGATCACCCACTGCTATGGTTCGGTCCGTACAACGAATTTGAAGGCACCGGAAAAGACATTGGCTATCCGCTGTTGCGGGATCAGGGCAACTCAGCCTACCTGCGCGACACCGGGGATCCGACCACCGCAGAAGGCGGCATGATTGAATGGGGATACTACGAAGAAAAAGACCCGCGCATGTGTCACCCGCGAGATCTACAGGAAAAAGAAGCGGCTCGCCTTTCCCCGTCACAGCGTGATCTTGAGATGGAACAGATCATCGAGCCGTTAGAACGAGCCATTGAACTGACCCCGATCCTCGGTGAGCTCGGCTACGATGAAAAACGATCCTTTAACGGATTACTTCAGGTGACTGCCGATGGCGGCCCTTCTATCGGGGAGTCTGCCAAGGTGCGTGGGCTGTGGTATGCGGTGTCTGTGTGGGTTAAAGACGGACCGGGTACCGGCAAAGTTATCGCCGACTGGATGACCGACGGTATCACCGAGTTTGATCACAGCAGTATCGATGTGGCGCGCTACTATCCGTTTCAGCAGGAAGAGCAATATATTCACGATCGCTGCTACGAAACTGCGTTTAAGATCTACAACCCTGCTGTCCACAACCGCGAGCCCTACACCAAAGGTCGAGGCCTTCGAAGAAGCCCGTTTTATGAGCGTGAAAAAGCCCTCGGTGCCTACTTCATGGAAGCCGCCGGCTGGGAGCGCGCACACGGCTACGCCAGTAACGAACACCTACTGGAAAAGTTTGGCGATAAGGTACCGGTACGTGAAGCGGAGTGGGATAACCGGCACTTCTGGCGTGTATCCAATGCTGAGCACCTGCAACTGTCTGAAGACGTCGGTATGGTTAACCTTTCGCACTTCGCCATTATCGATGTCACCGGTACCGATGCTGAAAAGCTAATGGAATTCACCTGCGTTGCCAAAGTTGGCGGTGATACGGCTATTGGCAAAGGCATCTACACCCACTTTCTCGACGCCAAAGGCGGCGTACGCGCAGACCTTACAGTAATACGCATGGCAGATAATCATTACCGCGTGATGGACGGCGGCGACTCCGGTGCCAGAGACCTTGTCTGGCTGCAGCGTATGGCAACAGATCAGGGGTTTAGTGTCAGCATAGAAGATCGCACTACCGACTTTGCCTGTCTTGGGCTGTGGGGGCCAAACGCTCGCACCACTCTGCAGAAAGTGATAGACGATCCGGAATCAGTCACCCACGAAAATTTCCCGTTTGTGACGGTAAAAAACATCGTGATCAACGGCGTTAACGTGGCCGCGTTTAGAATTTCCTACGTGGGAGAACAAGGCTGGGAACTGCACTTCAACTACGACGATGGACTGGCTGTCTGGGATGCACTGGCAGCACAAGGCGTCACACCCATCGGGGTTGAAACCTATGCCAACAGCCGACGCCTGGAAAAAAGTTTGCGATTGCAAAACGCTGATCTGCTGACCCACTACAACCTGTTTGAAGCGGATCTGGCACGGCCAAAAGTTAAAGCAGCAGATTTTTATGGCAAAGAAGCGTACGTTGCACAAAAAGCCCTTGATCACCAGGAAGCGTACCTGTGCACCTTCACGATGAAAAATAACATCGACTCCGACGGTATCGCTCGCTATCCGGTTGGTACCAGCCCGATCATGGACCCGGACACCGGCAAAACCATTATCGACAGCAAGGGACGCATGTCCTACACCACCAGCATTGTGTATGGACCGACCATCGGTAAAAACATCGCCCTGGGATACCTGCCCTACGAGCTTTGCCAGAAAGGACGTGAGCTGGCCATTGAGTACTTCGGTGAAACCTATCCGGTAGTTGTCGAGTCAGTCGGCTACAAACCACTGTACGACCCGGAAAATAGTAAACCGAAGTCCTGACACAGCTCCAATGCACCAGGACCGCATGAGTGTCCGGCAGTATCGGCCGCGCCACTCATGCGGTAGTTGTACGTTCAAAGGGTAAGCACCGCCGTAGCAGTTCTAGCACTGGTATGTCAGTTTTATCAACTGCCTTCATCACCACGGCAGCGCTTGAATGCGGGACTGATCGCACACCTTTCCACTCTGTGACGACAGCGTTCTACGTGATGTTGGCATTGATAAACGCTGCCCCGTCGTGTCGCCAGACACTAAAAACACCAGAAAATCCTTGAATCTGCATTTCTATCGGAGTAGAACTTCGTGGGGGCTTCGTCGTTTTCTAGTTTCTGGTTCGTTTTGTTCCAGTATAGATTTCGTCAGCCCCAACGCGATATAGACGCATCTAAAAATCTGGAGGAAAACTGTGGCGAGAATGACGTTAACAAAAGTTGCTGCGTGCGTGCTCGGTCTGGGCATGTGTACTACGGCTACCGCTGATCTGGGGGTTTTTGCAACATCGGGTAAAACGATGGGCGATCACACCTTTATCGAGCAAGGGGGGCAGAAAGCCGAGAATTTAAAAAAGGTTCTGCAAAACATCAAGCTCCCTGATGGGTTCAAAATTGACCTTTACGCGATTGTGCCAGATGCCAGAGATATGGCCATGGCGCCGCAGGGAACCGTTTTGTTTGTCGGCACCCGCAAGGACAAGGTATGGGTCGTTTCAGATCGTGACCGCGACGGCGTGGCAGATGAAGTTAAAGATTTTGCCCCTTCGTTAAGCTTTGATGTGCCTAATGGTGTGCAGTTCAGTAAAGACGGTTTTCTTTTTGTTGCCGAGCGCAATCATGTACGAATGTTCCCTGCAGCAGAGTTCTTCTATGAGGGACCAGACGTTGTTGCAGTAGACATCGTTCCCAAAGGCGAATTGATCCCTGTTGAAGAAGAAAGCTACAACCACACTGCTCGCGTCGTAGATATTGGTCCGGACAACAAACTCTATATTTCACTGGGACAGCCATTTAACGTAGCCCCGCCTGAAAAAGCAGAGCTATATGAAAAAACCGGCATTGGCGGCATCATTCGAATGGACCGCGACGGCTCTAACCGTGAAGTCTATACCTACGGTGTGCGAAACTCTGTAGGTCAGGATTTCCACCCGGAGACCGGAGAACTGTGGTGGACCGACAATCAGGTAGATGGCATGGGAGACGATATTCCGCCTGGTGAATTAAACCGACAGACTGCACCCGGACAACACTTTGGACATCCATGGTTTGGTGGCGGCACCGTCCGCGTCAGTGATTTCGGCTACGACAAACAGGAAGTGCCTGAAGGCATTATCCATCCGGTCGTAGAAACGACTGCACACTGTGCGGACCTCGGTATGGCGTTTTATACCGGCAAGCAGTTTCCTGCCAAGTACAAAAACGGTATCTTCGTCGCACAGCATGGGTCATGGAACCGCACAGAGCCTTGCGGTGCCCGGGTAATGTTCACGTCCATCGATGAAGAAGGCAACGCGACTATGGTGCCTTTTGCAGAGGGCTGGTTAAACGAAAACGGCGAGTACGACGGCAGACCAATGTCCGTTACGCAGATGAAAGACGGCTCTCTGTTAATATCGGATGACTATGCCGGTGCGATTTATCGTATTACCTACGAAGCGTCTTAATCATCAACTGAAGCCTATGGTGTCAACAATGCCCCGGTCTTGCGCCGGGGCATTTGTGGAGAATTTCTTTGAAGAAAACCAGTATCTTTGCGGGGCTGTTGTTACTGAGTGTTAGCGGATTCACTGCAGATTTATCTAATGGCAAGGCATTATCGGCACAATGCTCTGTTTGCCACGGCAAAGACGGCATAGCAAAGGATCCCGAATCACCAAACCTTGCCGGTCAAAGCGCGCTGTATATTGAAAAAACCCTTGTCGACTACCAGAAAGGCATGCGTCAGGACCGTCGTATGAGCATCATTGCCAAAGCGCTTTCCATGCAGGACATTAAAGACCTCGCTGCCTGGTATGCCGCCTTTGAAGTGACGGTTGTAGAACCGGGTATTTAAAGGCAGCCATTGAAACTAATCTTTATCCTTACGTTTTAGCATCGGCCAATAGCGCTCTACATGTTCTATCCCGCTACTTCGGCCTTAGTGATTAAGCAACCATCGGTTGCTCTCACGCTGCTATTCCCGCTGGTGTTATCACTGGCGATCGCAATGCCAGCCCTCGCTGCTACCGCTGTCATCAGTAACGAGCGCTCAGGTGATCTGGTATTTATGGATGCTGTTGGCGAAACCACAGATGTCATAAAGCTATGCAACCGGCCACGCGGAATGGCACAACACAAATCTACCAATAGCTTGTACGTGGCATGTTCTGACGACGGCAATGTCATCGAATTTAATCTCGACAACAAACAACCGGCCAGACTATTTGCTGAACTACCCGGCGCGATGTCTGTCGCTATTCATGAATCCTCTAACCGCTTATTCGTCACCAATGAAGGTGCTGCAAAGGCTACTGTGCTCGATATCGCCAGCGGAAACGTATTAGCCACACTGCCCACTGGCCATGAACCTGATGGCGTGGCACTGACCGAAGATGGCAGTCTCATTTTTATCGCCTCTGAAAACGCCGGCATTGTGCATGTTTACGATGGAATAAATTACCAGCCACGACAAGAGATCATTACCAATCTGCGCCCAAGGCGCCTGACCATTCGCAACCAGGAACTGTGGGTTTCTTCGGAGATGGGCAGTCGTGTTGAGATTTTTAACACGGAGAACCTGCAAAAAATCGATGAGATAGTATTTGCACCGCGCGGCTTTCGCAGTGAACAACTCACCCCTGTCGATATTTTATTTGATGCTTCCGGTGATACTGCGTTTGTTGCACTGGGATCAGCAAATCACGTGGTGATTATCGATGCGGTGAAGCGTGAGATCCTGAAATACATTCTGGTTGGCCGTCGTCCATGGGGGCTTGGTCTGACACCGGATGGTAAAAGATTGTTTGTGTTAAACGGATTGTCAGATGATGTCACCATTATAAACCTCGACACCAGGCGCCCCGTTAAAACCAGTCGCACAGGTCTGGTACCTCACTCAGTGGAGATTATTGAATAATGCTTCGCTACGTGTTTTTAACACTATCTCTGTTGATCTCCACCACTGCTTTGTCTGCTTCTTTTGAGATTACAGTTGTCACCCTTGAAAATGAGACCAGACAGCAGGATGGCCAGAGCTTCGCAGGTATCACCGTCCAGCCACAGCGGCCTGTAATTCGTGCGGTAGAACTGGCGTTATACGAATCCGCCACGCTGTTCGACACCCTCGGTATTGATGCCACCATTCAGCAATTGTCGCTACAGCCGGAAAGCAGTATTGAACAACAGCTACAATCCGTGCCACATTCCAGCCTGCTAATTCTTGACCTGCCCCCAACCATCATGGAACAGGCTGCTGAAATAGCTGATCAACTGCAAATGATCGCCTTTAACGTACGCAACAGCGACGATTATCTAAGAGAGTCACTTTGTTTACCGCATGTATTTCATGCGATACCGTCAGATCGCATGTACTTCGATGCGCTTGGACAATTTTTGATTCATCGCGGGTGGCGAAAAGTTCTGCTGGTACAAGGACCGTCTGAACGAGATATTCAACGTGCCTCATCATTGGTTGCCAGCCTTAAGAAATTTGGTATTACCATCGTCGATCAACGAACGTTTACGCTGTCCCATCACCCGGACGACCGGGACAAAAACAAACCAGAATTTTTAACTGGTGGTGTTTCCTACGATGTCGTGGCGGTGATTGATTCAAAAAAAGACTACGGACGCTATTTACAATACAGCACTCGCAGCGCAAGACCAGTGGTGGGCGATGTTGGATTGACACCGGTCAGCTGGCACTTTGCACTGGAACGATACGGTGCACCCCAGTTAAATGAACGTTACCGGCAGTTTTTAGACAATGAGCCTCTGGGTGCGCAGGTTGCGATGACAGACGCAGAATTTGCCGCATGGAGCGCGGTAAAACTGATCACCAACAGCATCAATACACGCGGCAGGCAGGCAAATCTTGATTTACTATCGGTGCTTACAGACCCGCTATCCCAGGTAGATTTATACAAAGGTACCCGTGGTTCTATTAGACACTGGAATCACCAACTGCGACAGCCGGTTTTATTGGCGACTCCGGATACGGTTATTGCAGTTGCTCCAATGCCAAAATTTCTGCATCCAAAACACTATGTAGATACTCTGGGTATCGATGAACCGGAATCCGATTGCCAGCTATCGAGATAATGTGCTGTACGTTCGCTTTGTGCTAATGATCAGGTCTGACTTGAAACTTGTTGATACCTGATATCACTGCTCGCACAAGCGGCACCATCCAAAGCAGGATAACAATCACACCAAGTGTCGCTGCAATCGGTCGCGAGAAAAAACCGGACAACTCACCGTCAGCCTTGATCATTGAGGACATAAAGTTATCTTCCAGCATCGTCCCCAGTACAATTCCCAAAATAGTCGGTGCCACAGGGAATCCGTTTTCTTCCATAAAGTACGCCAGCACCCCCATAACCAACATGATGCTCACCCCGAATACGGTGTTGTTAATGGCAAAAGAACCAACAATACAAAACATCAGAATTACCGGCATTAACACCCGCCTCGGCACCCGTAGTATCTGGCGTGACAAACGAATCGCTAAAAAGCCCAGTGGCAGCAGGGCAAGATTTGCCAGAAAAAAGGCAATAAATACCGCATAGATCAACTCGGGCTGTTGCAGGAACACCGTTGGCCCTGGATTCATCCCTTTCATATAAAGCACCCCGATCACAATCGCCGTAATCGAGTCTCCGGGGATGCCAAATACAATAGCCGGCACCCACGCACCGGCTAATCCGGCGTTATTGGCAGTACCGGAATCGACTAATCCTTCGACGTGACCAGTGCCAAATTTTTCACGATTTTTGGAAAATCTTTTTGAGGTGGCATAAGCAATCCACGCTGCGATATCTGCACCGGCACCGGGCAGTATTCCGATGATCGCACCAAGCGAGCCCCCTCGAAACACATTTTTCTTATACTGTTTAAGCACCGATCCAATACCACGAAAGACATTGGTAATAGATTGCTGCGGAACGCTTCGCGGTTGATCAGAGGCAACCATAAAGCGAATCAATTCAGATATGGCAAACATACCAATCATCGCAGGTATAAAACTGATCCCCCCCATCATTTCGACACTGCCAAAAGTAAAACGCGGGTGCCCTGCGGTTATATCAATCCCTATGGTTGAGATGAACAGGCCGATCAGCAACGACACCACGCCTTTGAGTGTTGAGCCGGTTGAGATAATCACCGCACATGACAACCCGAGGCATGCAAGCCAGAAATACTCGAACGATGAAAATTGAATCGCAAACTCAGCCAGCATAGGTGCGGTTAAAGCAAGCACCGCTGAGCCAATCACACCACCGATCACGGCACACACCAGACTGGTACCCAGAGCAAGCTCTGCCTTTCCTTTTTGAGTTAGTGCATAGGCCTCATCACAATACGCCGCTGACGCAGGCGTCCCTGGTATCCGGAGTAGTGCACCGGGTATATCACCGGCAAATATGGCCATCGCCACCGTAGTAACAATACAGGCTATTGCAGGTACCGGGTCCATAAAGAACGTGAACGGTACCAGAAGTGCTGTTGCCATGGTGGCAGTAAGCCCGGGAATAGAGCCGACAAACAAACCGAAAATCGCGGCGAGTAACATGACTCCCAGCACGTAAGGCTGAAAGACCAAACCAAACGCCTGAATGATTACGTCCATGGCCTAGTCCGGATGTCCTGACTGATCAATGCGTATCGCACCCACCTACAATATTCCCTGCAATAAACCGGCAGGCAACGGAACCAACAGTACTTTGGCAAAAAGGAGCTGAATAACCAAAGTCGTCGCAGCAGCGACCACACACGATAACAATACCGATGACCCAAGCCGGTAAAGTAATAACGCTATTGCGCAGAACGAAAACAATATAAAACCGGTATATTCTGAAAACACGATGTAAAGCAGAATGATGCCTAAAGCCAACAACACATTGGCTCTGGCCTTTGGAGCGGCAGATACATTGCCTAAATCAATCCAGCTCGCACCGTCGGCCGACGCGACTGTTTGACTGGAACGTCGTACACCTATACCGCGAAAAATCAACACGACACCGCAGATAAACAACCCGACGCCAATTAACATCGGAAACAGATCCGGCCCATACTTTTGGCCGTGCAAGCTGGGAAAGGTGCGCGTGTAAGCGATTTCCGCAACAGCGAAAACCACCAACACGCCACCTGTAATCGCGTCGTTAACTCGCACGCAATGAGTACCAGCTGTGCTTACTTCGCAAGCCCTACCGCCTGCATCACTTCACCCAGCGCTGCATCACTGTTATCCATCCACTCACTGAATTCAGCACCCGGTTTCCACACCAGACCAAAACCACGACCTTTCATGAATTCCTGAAATTCAGCAGAATTCCACACTTTCTCAAAAGCTTCAGTTAGTTTTGCAGTGACATCGTCCGGCATACCCTTTGGACCAGCCAATCCGCGCCAGGCTGCCATTTGCCAATCGAGATCCGCTGCTTCTACCAATGTTGGTACTTCTGGAAATGCACCGTTTCTCTCTGTATCCATGACGGCAAGCGCCTTTACTTTACCAGCGTCTATCAGCGCTGCCGCTTCCACAATGGAACAGGTCACAATATCAACTCCGCCAGCAGCAAGCTCTTGTAATCCGGGGGCCGCCCCTTTTGATGGAACCCACGGTGAGGCATCAGGGCTGACGCCTGCCGTATTTAACATGCCAGCCATTGCCAGGTGCCATATGCCGCCTTGCCCGGTACCGGATGATTTATGCTTACCCGGATCTGCCTTTATCGCCTCAACAGCATCATTTACAGACTCCCATGGCGAATCAGCTCTCACCTGAAACCCTGCCGCATCATAGTTATACAAAGCAATTGGCGTATAGTCTTTACCGGTAAGCTCGGTCAGTCCGGCCCAATGCATCATGCCAATTTCAACCGTAGCAACACCGATGGTGTAACCATCCGGCTTGGCAGTGGCTATCGCTGAGTGACCGACGACACCGCTGCCACCAGTACGATTAACCACATTGACCGGCTGTCCCAGTTCAGGCTCGAGCAATGAAGCAATCATTCGGCCGGTGGCATCAGTCCCACCGCCAGCACCCCAGGGGACGATCAGTGTGATCGGGCGTTCGGGGTAGGCCGCCATTGCCGGTGTACTTAAAAGGCCGAGCAACAGGGTAAATACACTAAAAATAGCGGTGCGCAGTTTAAAGCCCCGTGTGGGATTATTCATTCTGTATCCTCCAGTTTATAAATGACACAAGATGCCACTCTATGCATCTAGCACTCTCAGCGACGGCATAGCCTGCAAACATCGCAGACCGGTGCCATGAACCTATGGCGACACCCGCTGAGTAGAAAAACTAGCATACTAGTAGATCAAAGGGTCGTCAATTTGGGCAACAACGTCAGATATAAACGGCTAAAAGCTTCCACACAAAGGTAATGCTTAAGTTAATTCAACATGCCGGACTCTTACGAGTGTGAAGTGACATTGAGATGGCCGGCCGTCATCACTGTGGGAGGCTAGAAATAGCCTGGTAACGCGGGTTGTTTCAGATTCTGCAGTGCTAGCCTGGATTTTTCATGAGGATTCGTCGTCCAGAGGAAATCTGGCTAAACAGGTCGGTCTATCGTCCGAGAAACGTGGCCCGCCACGTGCCGAGGAGGATGGACCGAGATGTGACGCCAGATTCTCTTCTGGCGTCGAATAGACACACTGCTATTTTGAAAATAGTACCCAATAAGTAATTTGGAACTGTATACATAGCATTTCGCTAGTATTTACTTGTCGCCTTATGAATTATCCAGGCTGGATACATTGCACCGGAACACCCGGCCCCTTCGGCCGCACGAAAACCTAACTGCTCGTACCATAGCGTGCCGACCTCGCTAAACAAAAACACACCCGTCATCTCACGTTGCCGCGCAGTTTCGACGATTGATTCAATCAGAAATGACGCGTAACCGTTGCCACGTTTAGCCGGTACTGTCGCCACAGAACCAATTCCATAGCAAGACTCCTCAAGCCCGAAACAGCCTTGATAAACAATCAGAGAAGAAACCGGTTCTGCAGCAGTCTCCAGACAAAACCACCGGCCTGACTGATACTTTGCACTTGTTCTGCAGGCGACCAGATACTCGTTTGCTGGTTCCCCGCCATTCCATTCGTCGAACCCCATCAGATAAATGCTATCCATTTCGCCTGATTTAGGTACTCTTACTTTCACCAACGCCTCCGACAGCGTTTCTGTTTCTATCTTAAGGTACTCTACATATTTCGGTATTTTCGTATTTCTTCTGACTGCACAATCACAGACAAAAGCAAATAACAGGGGTCGATTAAAGAAATTTTTCCGCAGAAACACGTTGTTTCGGTACGATTATAAAAAAAATCTCTTTTCGATGTCGATTTCCCCACCAGTGAATCGTCTGGTTAGTACAGCACCCGCTTTTGGCGCTGTATCCAATAATTTATAGGGAGAGAACAATGCAATACATGTGTCTAATCTACTCAGCAGACAACGCCGGTCCTCAACCGGGAACACCAGAGTTCGGTCCGTTTATGAAGGCCTATCAGGACTTCACCTCCATGGTGAAAGAAAAAGGCGTAATGATTCACGCTGATGCACTACAACCGATCGGCACGGCAACCACCGTCACCAAAGAAAACGGCAAACTCGAAACCACTGACGGCCCGTTTGCTGAAACCAAAGAACAACTCGGTGGGTACTATCTGCTGGATTGCAAAGATTTGGACGAAGCCATTAGCTATGCGGCACAAATACCTACCGCAGAACACGGTCGTGTAGAAGTGCGGCCGGTCATGGTGTGGGACGACTAAATCTATTGTGATATTACACCCCGCTGACTATTTTCAGCGGGGTAGCCGTCGCAATAACCGTCATGCTGCCTCCGCTGCATATAAACCAGACCATTGAACATACCGTCAAAGAACAATGGGGGCGTATTCTTGCGATACTGGTTAAGACCACTGGTGATATACAGGTTGCAGAAGATGTACTACAAGATGCAACTGCAACAGCGCTGACCCACTGGCAACAAAACGGCATACCGGATTCACCCGCTGCATGGCTGATCCAGACGGCTCGTCACAGAGCACTGGACAAATTCAGGCGTGAAAAGACTTTCCACCTATTACAACCGGAGCTACAGCACTGGCTGCAGATGCATGGGACGGTAGAGACTATTCAGGAAGAAACCATTGCAGATAAAAGACTCGAACTGATCTTCACCTGCTGCCATCCTTCACTTGAACAGAAAACCCGTGTCGCACTGACACTGCAAACACTTGGCGGACTGACCACAGATGAAATAGCCAGTGCGTTTCTCGATAAATCAACAGCCATGGCGCAACGACTGGTAAGAGCTAAAAAGAAAATAAAGCTGGCCAGCATCCCGTTTGAGATTCCCGAACCTGCAATGCTCGCTGAGCGCCTTTCTTCGGTATTAGCTGTGATCTACCTGATATTTAACGAAGGGTATTCTGCCAGTGAAGGAAGATACATTACCCGCAATGACTTATGTGACGAGGCAATAAGACTGGCAAGAATCACCTTACATCTGCTGCCTGAGCAAACCGAGATAGCCGGTTTACTGAGCCTGATGCTACTGCATGACTCAAGACGTTTCGCCCGACAGGGAAAACAAGGCGAAATGATTGCCCTGGAGTTTCAGAATCGCGAAATCTGGGATAAAAACAAAATAGATGAAGGCATTAATTTGCTCAAAACAACGCTAAAGCAGCAACGTGTCGGGCCCTATCAGGTACAGGCGTCAATCAGCGCTATCCATGCAGAAAGTGACCACTGGGAAAATACTGACTGGCCACAAATAGTTGCTTTGTACGAATTGCTCTACAGTATGCAACCAACATCGGTCATCAAGATTAATCAGGCAGTTGCCGTTTCCTACAGCGACTCACCAGAGAGCGCGTTAGCGCTACTCGCACCACTGCAGCCTGAACCCGACCTCAAAGAGTATCAACCGTACCACGCAGCACTTGCAGATATCCTGATGCGTGCCGGTAAACTGCACCAGAGCCGACAGTCACTTCAAACGGCAATAACACTTTCAACAAACGATATTGAAAAACAGTATCTGCAACAAAAGCTGAACCTGATAGACCAATAAACCGGTTCATCGA
>CALHCI010000104.1 GCA_937931165.1 uncultured Granulosicoccaceae bacterium | reverse complement strand
GTTGCAGCAGCGCGGTCAGAAGTATCCCGCCGATATGTACCTTGAAGGCTCAGATCAACACCGTGGATGGTTTCACTCATCAATACTGACCAGTGTTTCAATCAATGGCATTGCACCTTATAAACAGGTACTGACTCACGGGTTTACCGTTGACCAGCAAGGTCGCAAGATGTCGAAATCAGTTGGCAACGTTATCGCACCGCAAAAAGTCATGAAAACACTGGGCGCAGATATCATCCGACTGTGGGTGTGCTCTGCAGACTACAGCGGCGAGATGTCAGTCTCTGATGAAATTCTCAATCGCATGTCAGACTCCTACCGACGCATTAGAAATACACTGCGTTTTCTACTGTCTAACTTGAATGGATTCGATCCGGCAACCGATCTGGTTAACACCAATGAATTGCTGGCGCTAGATCAGTGGGCCGTCAGTCAATCTCTGCAAGTGCAAAACCAGATACACGAAGCGTTTGATCAATACCAGTTCCATGTGGTTTATCAGCGGTTGCATAACTTCTGCACTACCGAGCTTGGTGGCTTCTACCTCGATGTGGTGAAAGATCGACAATACACCACACAAGCTAACAGCCATGCCAGAAGATCAGCACAGACCGCCATGTTTCACATTGCACAGGCAATGACCCGCTGGATTGCACCGGTACTGAGCTTTACGTCTGAGGAGGTCTGGAAACAGTTACCGGGTACGCAGGGCGACACCGTTTTTACAGAGACGTACTACAACAACCTTCAACCGCTTGCGAATGATTCATTGTTTACCGATGAAGAATGGCAGAAACTGATACAGGTGCGCATTGCCGTTTCCAAGGCCCTGGAGCAACTGCGTACAGACAGCAAAATCGGCTCTTCACTCGATGCGGAAATTACACTGTATTGTGACGAGCCATATCACACCATGTTGTCGAAGCTCGACGATGAACTGCGTTTCGTGATGATCACCTCCGATGCGCACATCGACACACTGGCGGCCAAATCGACAGAGGCGACACAAGCCGACCTTGAAAACGGTGAGCTTTGGATTGCTGCACGGGCATCAGAGTATGAAAAGTGCGTGCGCTGCTGGCATCATCGTGCGGATATAGGTGCCGATCAGCAACACCCTGAACTGTGCGGACGATGTGTAGAAAATGTAGATGGCAGCGGCGAGACGCGGCGCTTCTGCTAACGGAGTAAACCATGAAAAAAGTATATTTCGGCATTGCGATTATTGCCATCGTCCTCGATCAGATCACCAAATGGATGGCCAGCACGCATCTGACTATGCATGAGCAGAACCCGGTGATGCCGTCATTTAATCTGACGCTCATGCACAACTATGGCGCAGCATTCAGCTTTTTGAGCAATGCCGGCGGATGGCAACGTTGGTTTTTTACCATCGTAGCCATAGTTATCAGTATTGTGCTGATTGTCTGGATTACCCGGCTCAAGCCAAATGAAAAATGGCTTGGCGTCAGCCTGGGTCTGGTGCTGGGTGGCGCTATAGGCAATCTCATCGATCGCATGGCTTATGGCTACGTGATCGACTTTATCCAGTGGTACTACGATCGCTTTTACTGGCCGGCTTTTAATATTGCCGACGCGGCGATTTCGGTCGGTGCGGTCATGTTGTTGCTGTCGTCATTTTTTACCGACGAACAAGCCCCTGACAAAACCGACGCTGATTCAGTTAACAAGAGACAGACGTAATGGAAATTGTAATGGCCAACCCCCGTGGCTTCTGTGCCGGGGTGGATCGGGCAATTGAAATCGTTGAAAGAGCGCTGGAAACTTTTGGCGCACCCATTTATGTTCGTCACGAAGTTGTTCACAACAAGTACGTGGTCGACGGATTGCGAGACAAAGGCGCGGTGTTTGTCGAAGAGCTCGACGAAGTACCGGACGACAGCACTGTGATCTTCTCCGCACACGGGGTATCGCGCAGCGTTGAACTGGAAGCCGAGAAACGCCAGCTCCAGGTATTTGATGCCACCTGCCCGCTGGTCACAAAAGTCCACCTGGAAGTAGTGAAATATGCCAATGAAGGCCGCGAGGTTATTCTGATCGGTCATGCCGGACATCCGGAAGTAGAAGGCACAATGGGCAGATACGATACCAGCGCCGGCGGACGAATCCTTTTAATTGAAACCGCAGAGGACGTAGACACTGTTGAAGTCAACGACCCGTCGCGACTGGCTTTTGTTTCGCAGACCACACTTTCTGTTGACGATACCCGTGAAATTATTACCGGCCTGCAGAAACGCTTCCCGCATATCAGTGCGCCGCGTAAAGATGATATTTGCTACGCCACGCAGAACCGCCAGGACGCTGTCAAAGACCTGTGCAAACGCAGTGATGTACTATTGGTGGTCGGTGCAGCTAACAGCTCCAACTCAAATCGCCTGCGTGAGCTAGGCGAGCGAGCCGGTATTCCGTCGTATTTGATCACCGGCGCGCAGGATATTCCGCAGGACTGCTATTCGGCTTCCCGAATCGGACTGACGGCCGGTGCGTCTGCGCCGGAGGAACTGGTACAACAGGTTGTCGCCGCCATCCGGCAGAAAGGTGCGACCTGCGTCACTGAATTGCCGGGGATCGAGGAAAAGATCACCTTCAGCATTCCGCGCCGGTTACGCGATTCGGCATAACCCCTCGCGACCGATATCGAAAAAAGCCAGCATTTGCGTAACACTGCCGTTCCATGACATTGTTATCAAAGCAGAACCTAAATAATCGCCTGCCTGCGCCGATGGAGAATTAATAGAACAGTCTCAGACCAACGCGGGCATAATTACAGTGTTCAATTTCGACTCCAAATCTTCTGCCGCAGCTGATACCAGCGCGAATGACATGAGCCAGTTACTGGCATTGGCAGCTCGCCTGAGTCCAATCTCGGAACTCAACGAAGCAAATCGCCTGACAATCTGCAAATCAGCGACAGTGATCAATATGAATCGCTCCACTGATATTGCGGCAAACAAAGAGCATCGCTGGTTCACCTACGTGCTTGAGGGCCAGGTCGATGTCGTCAATAGTAAAGACAAAGACGACGGCGAATCGATTGCTTCAGGTGCTGACCGCGCCAACCAGCCTGTGTTAAAAGAATTCACCCAACACCTGGCAATAAAAACCAAAACCACTGCACAGCTTGTGCGTTTTGGTCGCGAGCTGTTTGACATTCTGCTTAACGAACAGCAGAAAAACGCCACCAAAGTGCACGATATCCGTGTGTCCGAGAATGACAATCTGATCTTTGACAGCATTGTCAGCGCATTTGAAGAAAAAAGCATTTCACTGCCATGTCAGGCAGACATCGGCCAACGCATTGCGAGCCTGGTCAGCCAGGGCACGATGGGTATTCCCGAGCTTTCACGGATTCTGGCATCTGATCCGGCGCTGACTGCCCACACGCTGCACGAAGCAAACAAGCTTGCCAGTGGTGGTGAAACTACACAAACCATGCGCGGTGCTATCACCCGACTCGGTGTTGAAAGCGCTAATCAACTGGGGGTAAAAATTCCTTCAGAGCAGAAGTGGCAAGCAGCCAATCCTGTAATTGAAAAGCACATGGCAAATTATCAAAAGCGCGCCACACTGACAGCGGCAATCTGTAAGGTGTTTGCCAAATCGCTTCCACATCTGTCTGATGAACGCGCCCACCTGATTGGCCTGATGGCCGATGCCGGTGAGTTAATGATTCTTGGCCACGCCAACAACCATCCGGAACAATTCGCCGACGCCGAAGCCTTGCACACGTCAGCCAGAAACCTGCGTGAAATCGTTGGAATGTGGCTGCTCAGCGCGTGGGGTTTTAACGAGAACTTTATTGAAGCGGTCGAATCTGCACGCGACTTTTATCGTAACCACACCGGTGAGATTTCCTACGCCGATCTGGTCACTGCTGCACTGCTGACCATCGAAAGCGAAATGCCGGAAGAAGAAAATAAATCAATTCCGAGCGTCGTTAATTTGCTGCTGCCTCGCAAACTGCAGCAAGCGGGCATTGATCTGCAGAACCCGAAGCAGATTCTGCAGGAAGCAGCCATGGAGCTCAAAGAGCTACATCAGCTCCTGAACTAGGATCTGCAGCGGCAGCGAGGCTGCCGCCGAATAGCAATCTAAAATCGCCGGCACAGACCGGCGTTTTTTATTTCTATCTCCTTGCATTGCCGGATGTACGACCCGCTTCACACTCGCGGGCATCCTGTACATGAGGCTGCGCGTGCTACAATCCGGGGTTTTCGTGCTGTAAAACTCTGACGCAAACTGCCTGCGCTGCATGGAGTCAAGGTGATATATCAACTTAAATTCAATGTGATTCTGTTGTTATTGTGCATCGCTGTCAGTGCCTGCTCCAGTATCCCGAAAAAAGCCCTGAAACCCACTGTCGAACTCGTCAGCGTGCTGCCGCTCAATATTAGTCTTAGCGAACAGAAACTCAGATTCGAACTGAAAGTCACCAACCCGAACAGCTTCGAATTGCCGGTAGAGTCCGTTAATTTTATTGCGCGCTTCAACAACACTGATATCGCCAGCGGCAAAAGCAAGCAGTCAACTGTTATTCCGGCACTGGGTGATGCGCTGCTGACCCTTGATGTGACCGCGGGCATCGACCGGCTCGCCTCTACCCTGCAAACACTGTTGCAAGGACAATCGCTCAACCTGAACTACGAGCTCACCGGCTCGGTTCAAATTGAAAACTGGAAAACCCCCATCCCGTTTAATGTAGTGGGTGAAATGGACCCCGAAAAAGCACTGGAAAGTTAAAAATTCACAACAACGCCCATCCTGTGCTCATTTAGTCGCATAATGCGCAGTACCCTCTAATTGTCCGACACATCAAGACTCCGGAGCATCTATTGGATTTCGAGTCACCGGGCAGCACAGTCGAATCATTCACCGCCTGTACCTCACAAAAAGGGCTCAGCGGATAACAGTGGTTTGCACTGGCAAGTAAATATTTAAGGCAAAAAAATGCTTCCACCTCTCGTCAATGAGACACAAACAATTTCGCGTCGAACACCGTTCGATCAGAAAGCAAAGTTTCTAAACTTTGCACTGGAGTCTATTCGCGAGCCAGTTTCCACCGGTGCGGTGGCTCCGTCTTCACGCTTCGTTGCCAATAAAGTTATCGAGCTGGCGGAACTCCACAACGCACAAAGTGTGGTCGAACTTGGCCCGGGCACGGGTGCATTTACCGAACAAATACAACACCACGTCAATGACAATGCTTCGTTTTTCGCGCTGGAGCTCAACGAGTCTTTTGTTAAGACAACCAGAGAACGCTGCCCGCGGGTACGCGTCTACCACGATGCTGCAGAAAATCTGCCTGTGTATCTCGCCAATGGTGCCCTCAAATGTGATCGCATCATTACCAGCCTGCCGTGGACTATCTTTGATCCTCAAGAACAAGACCATCTGCTCGAAACCATCGCAGGGGCGTTAAAGCCTGGTGGCCGCTTTATTTCGATTGTCTACCTCGGAGCAAAAACCCGGGTGAGAGGTCGCTACTTCATTAACAGCCTGCCTCTGCACTTTAAACAGGTTAAACGCAGCACTACCGAGTGGCGCAATATACCGCCAACACAAGTGTACTGCTGCCAAAACTGATCCAGCGATGAAAGTTACCCCGTTGTTCAGCGACTTGAAGAGTCGCCTGCCAGACGCCAAACAAATCCGCCAGCGCCTTGCCCTTCCCGGCCCCAGGCCCATCGCAGCATTTGACAACGAGAAAGAGATTTTTCGCAAAGGACATGTGCTGGTGACCGACACCAGACTGGCATACATCGATCCTTTTGATCGTATGTTAAAAACGTATATGTTCGAACATATGATCAGCCTCGATAAAAAATACTATCGAAGCAGTGCGATCAACAGAAGGTTATGCAAAGGCTTACTGCTGGCCGGGCTTTTCGTGCTTTTACTGACTTTCATTATTGATCTGCTCGATACAACCTCACGCGGGTTTGTACTGGTCTATATCCCTGCACTGCTCAGCATGCTGATCGGCATGATGGTGTGGCGTGATATGCGTCCAAAATACCGTGTGCAATGGAAAATGCGAGATGGTTCCACCGATCAAATAACAACCGAGCCTATGTTTCGTGAATGGCTGGTAAACAACAAACGCCGTGAGAATTTTATGGATGAGCTGGCGCAGGCCATGAACGAAGCCTTGTCCGGTAAGGCATGGTGGCCGGGTAAGCATAACTACTCACCCGAATTTGTTGAAGATTTGCGCGATATGCCAGTACCAGGTAAACCCAGTCTCACGCTGGTTACCGACAAATATCAGTAACCGGCATATTTCTTTACCCTGGCTCTACGCTTCACTTCTACCGTTGGCTTCCACAAAGTTGATACGGTTCCGTAAGAACCACAGAATGATCAGTGACGGAATAACCATTAGCGCAGTAATAATAAAGAACGTTCCCCAGTCGCCGCCAAGCCAATCGACCATCGCCCCGGAAGAAGAAGCCAGTAATGTTCTGCCAAGCGTTCCGATAGACGCCAGCAAAGCGTATTGAGTCGCGGTATAGGTACGATCTACCAGTCGGGATATAAAGGCTACAAAAGCCACTGTGGCAAACGCTGCGGCGATATCATCAAGTATCACTGATACCGCGAAAAGCCATTCCGACTTTCCGGTCCACGCAAGTATGCTAAACATCACATTGGTGACGGCCATGGCAATTCCTGCGATTAACAATGCCCTGACAGAACCGGATCGCATTGCAATCCAGCCGCCTATCAAAGTGAAAATAACAGTAGTAATCCACCCGAAGGTTTTTGAATACAACGCAATATCTGATTTGCTAAAGCCGATTTCCTTGTAAAACACCACCGACATTTTGCCCATAAAAGCTTCACCAATCTTAAACAGGAAGATGAAGGACAGTATGGCGATACCAATCGCAACGCCGTTCTTGCGAAAGAAACTGGTCAACGGGCTTACAATGGTACTGGCAAACCATCCGGCAATTCCGGGTAACGGCACCTTCTGCTCCAGTCTCGATTGATCTTCCTGTTGTGAGAGCCGGCGCGCTGCAGATGACACCTCAGGAATTAACATCAACGCCAGGTTGCATAAAACAATCAAACCAATCAGCCATAAAAAAGTCACTTGCCAGTAATGAGTAACGCCTGACTGTTCAAGGTAGTCTGCAAGACGTAGCGCGACAACACCGCCAAGTTTAAAACCGGTCCACCAGCCAACCACAGCGACTGCCGCACCTGCAGCCATCGCAGCAGACTCGTGCTCATTGATTTGTTCAATGCGCAGCGCATCAATGGTGATGTCCTGCGTTGCGGAAGATATGGCGACAATCAATCCGATAAAAATAACGGCTTTAAGATTATCTACCGGGCTGATCACACTCCAGATTAACAACGACAACACAATGATCACCTGCATGGTTAATATCCATGACTTCCGATGGCCTAATCGATCTGTCAAAAAAGGAATTCGAATGCGATCTACCAGAGGAGCCCACATCCAGTTAAGTGCGTAGACGCCAAAGATCAAACCAGCCCAGCCAATTGTGCTGCGGCTTAATCCGTCTTCTTTTAACCAGAGGGTCAAAGCGGTGCCGATCAATACCCAAGGAAAACCACTGATAATGCCAAGCAGCAGAATGCGCAGCATTCTGCGATCGAAATAAACAGAAAAATCAGAACGGTCACTTGTCGTGTCGCTGGTCATATTGTCTGAGCCTGTTGGTGATTAAGTACGGGGCACGGTGTTAACACGGTTAGATCAGCGTGGCTTTCAGTCACACAGATTCCTAACCCGGACTAAGCTTCCAGTTGAAAATCGTAATCAATAATCAACGGGGCATGGTCGGAGAAACGCTGGTCTTTATAGATATGCGTTTTACTCACTTTATCTCTCATGTCAGGTGTGCACACCTGGTAATCGATTCGCCATCCGGTGTTGTTGGCCCAGGCCTGCCCGCGGTTTGACCACCAGGTGTAGGCGTGCTCTTCCTGCGGCAGGCAACGGAAGGCATCGACATACTTGTGTCGATCGAAAAGCTCGGTAAGCCATTCACGCTCTTCGGGTAAAAATCCTGAGTTTTTCTGATTGCCGCGCCAGTTTTTAATGTCGGCTTTGTGGTGCGCTATGTTCCAGTCACCGCAAAGTATGTAAGGACGCCGGCGCTTTTTCAGTTTAAGCAGGTGCGGCACGAACAGGTCCATCATGCGGTATTTGAATTGCTGGCGTTCATCACCGGAAGTTCCGGACGGCATATACAACGACACCACCGATACGTTACCGAATGTGGTTTCAAGATAGCGGCCTTCCTGATCAATCAGCTCGTCACCCACCCCTTTAACAACCTTCCTGGCCGGCACGCGGCTATACACCGCGGTACCGCTGTAGCCCTTTTTTTCGGCATCGTGCAGGTAGCGGGTGTACCCGGCAGGTGAAAACAATTCATCCTGCAATTGCGCTTCCTGGGCCTTGGTTTCCTGCAGACACACCACATCCGCCTGCTGCTCCTGCATCCAGTCAAAAAAACCCTTTTTCGCCGCTGCTCGAATGCCGTTGCAGTTTAATGTGATGATTCTCATTGGTTTTTTCAGGTGCAAGCCGGAACACGCATGATCGCACAGCCTCGCTAATGTGCGCTATCGCTCATTAGCTTTGCAAATAATTACAAGACCAAAACAATCACTGATTCACAGCGTATTTCTCAATTATCTCTGCAAAGTCCCGCTATAAACAATGTCGACATTGGTAACCAAGTTGTCCGCCAGGATGTCCATGCAAGCGAAACAGCAGAAGACAGTGAAAAAAAGCACAGCTCACCAGTTTAGCCAGGAACACGTTGCGCAACCGGAAATTGCGTCGGTGAATCATTGGTTTTTCCGCGCTCTCACCAGCGGGCTGTTTGTCGCTGCGCTGATGGCAATGTCTACCGCAGATGCCCGCTGGTATAAGTGGGTGGACGAAAACGGCAACATCTCCTACCAGGATCGTCCGCCGCCGACCGATTACAACGAATCCACGCAAGTACTGAACACACAAGGTGTCACAGTGAAACGGATTCCCAGTCGCGCAGAACAAAAGCAAATAGACGAACAAAAGCGCATCAAGGCAGCCAAAAACCAGCGTGATGAAATGCTGGTGAAGTCATTTCCGTCTGAAACTGACCTGACCCGGACACGCGACAAACGCATCGGCCATATCGACGGTACTGTCACGCGTATGTACGATCAAATGGTGATACTGAATTCACGCCTTGACCTGATTGAAGAAAAAATCAGTAAGCGCGCCGAACGCGGACTGGCACCAAGCGAAGCGCTCGATTCAGACCGTAGTGCAGTAATACGAAGCATCGACAGCACCAACGCGCTGATTAAATCAAAGCTCAAAGAACGCAGACAAGTCGCAATGATGTTTGAAGATGACTTGAAGCGCTACCGCGAACTCGCCGAAGCTGCCCGCAGCGCGGCACTGTCAGACGAGTAAAATCTCACAAGCCACAAAAACTTATTTTGCGGCGAAACTATCGGACTGACTACGCCGAGACAATCTGGGTGCCAACTCCGGTATCGGTAAACAATTCCAGCAGTACCGCGTTTTCGACTCTGCCATCAAGAACGGTTGCAGAACTCACACCGCTGCCTACCGCTTCCAGCGCACAACGCACCTTTGGCAACATGCCACCATAGATTGTCCCGTCGGCTACCAGCGCATCTATCTGTGCGGGCGTCAGCCCGGTGAGCAGTTCGCCATCCTTGTTGAGAATGCCGGCGGTGTCCGTCAGCAGTAATAATTTCTCTGCGTTCAGTACCGACGCAACAGCACTGGCGACAAGATCTGCGTTGATGTTATAGCTATTCCCGTCACTGCCCACACCGACTGGTGCGATCACCGGGATAAAGCCACCGGTTTCGAGAGTCTGAAGAATATCAACATTGACTGATTCCACTTCCCCAACGTGACCAAGGTCGGCAGACTCTGAATCAGCTTCGGTGGCAGAAAGTTTCAACGGGCGGGCGCGTAACAAACCTCCGTCTTTACCGGTTAAACCCACGGCCCGGCCACCCACCTGGCTTAGCAAAGACACAATGCTCTTATTGACCTGCGCTCCGAGCACCATTTCGACAACATCCATGGTTTCAGAATCAGTAACCCGCATACCCTGTATAAAGCGACTTTCTTTACCCAGCTGATTCAACAGCTGCCCGATCTGCGGGCCACCGCCATGCACCACTACCGTGTGGATGCCCACCTGGTTCATTAAAACGATGTTGCGTGCGAAGCTGGACTTCAGTGTTTCATCAATCATCGCATTGCCGCCAAACTTCACGACAATGGTTTTACCTGCAAACTGTTGTATGTAGGGTAACGCTTCGTTAAGAACACGAGCGATGTTGTGGGCTGCAGGTCTGTCCACGGGACTGTCTCCGGAGGTTATCCCCCGGGACAGTGTGTTATTCCGGGAGGATTAAAAAGGTAGTTCAAGTGTTGAATCGACGGCCAGCATGGCCGTGCGAAACTCTGATTGTATTTCTTCAAGCGCCGATTTTGAATCCGCTTCGAAGCGAATGACTAATGAAGGTGTCGTGTTAGAGGCACGAACCAGCCCCCAGCCGGACTCAAAGTCTGCTCGAAGACCATCGATAGTCGTCAGTTCAGCACCCTTGAAGTTGGCATTGTCGACAAAGGTCTGCATGAATTTATGATGCTCACCTTCGGCGAATTTAATACCCAGCTCGGGCGTGTTAACACTGTCTGGAATCTCGCCGAAAATTTCACTGACCTTACGCTGATCTCGAGACACAATCTCCAGCAAGCGTGCCGCAGAATACAGTGCGTCGTCAAATCCGTACCAGCGCTCTTTAAAGAAGATATGACCACTCATTTCTCCACCCAGTGCTGCCCCGGTTTCCTTGATACGGGTTTTTACGAACGAGTGCCCGGTTTTCCACATTTCAGGATCACCGCCGGCTTCTTTAATAGCTGCAGGCAACAGTCTGGAGCATTTAACGTCGTAAATTATTTTCGCACCGGGGTTACGAGAAAGGATGTCACGCGAGTAAAGAATCATTTGGCGGTCCGGCCAGATAATCTGACCACGATCATCAATAACGCCTACCCGGTCGCCATCACCATCGAAGGCAAGACCAAGATCGAGTTTTTCGGATTCCACCAGCGCTGATATATCCTGCAGGTTCTCGACTTTCGCAGGGTCAGGATGATGGTTAGGGAAGTTACCATCAACTTCGGAAAACAGCTCGTGTACTTCGCAACCGAGTTTGCGGAACAGTCCGGCCGCACAGACCCCGGCAACGCCATTACCGCAGTCTGTAGCAATGCGCATTGGGCGTTCCAGTTTAATATCACCGATAATACGGTCAAGGTAGGCTTCGAGGACATCCTGTTCCGAATACTTTCCATCACCGCTGGCAAGATCACCGTTAACCAAACGCTGATATAACAATTGAATGCCATCACCAAAAAGTGTGTCACCACCGATCATCATTTTCAGACCGTTGTATTCCGGTGGATTATGGCTTCCGGTCACCATGATGCCGGTGCCGGTATCAAGATGGTAGGTGGAGAAATACAGCACCGGCGTGGGCACCATGCCTATGTTGATTACATCGCAACCAGTACTTTGAATACCTTTGGCGAGTGCTGCGATCAGATCAGGTCCGGACAATCGACCATCGCGACCCAGCGTGACCGTGTTTTGTCCGCGCGCAAGACTTTCGCTGCCGAAGGCTCGGCCAATCTGTTCCACCGCCTCCGGTGTCAGTGCATCGGCAACGACACCGCGAATGTCGTAGGCGCGAAAAATTGAAGCATCAATATTCATGGTTAACCTCGGGCGGGAAAATTAATCTGATTCGTATGATAAAGCACAAAGCCCGCCAGACAATATACGAAGAAATAACAATGGCTTGTGCAGGATTGCTGATGAATTAACTGCCGGTGGAACCAAAACCACCCTGGGCGCGATCGGTCGATTCAAATTGCTCAACCAGCTCAAAGTCTGTTTGCACAACCGGCACTACAACCAGCTGGGCAATACGCTCACCCGGTGATACCGTGTAGGGATTTTCAGAACGGTTCCAGCACGAAACAAACAACTGCCCCTGATAGTCCGAATCGATAAGCCCGACCAGGTTGCCGAGTACAATGCCATGCTTATGGCCAAGACCGGAGCGCGGCAGGATCATACCGGCAAGCGTCGGGTCGGCGATGTACATGGCGAGCCCGGTTGGCAGCAATTCAACATCACCGGGTTGCAGCATTATTTCCTGATCAATACAAGCACGTAAATCCAGACCGGCTGAACCATCGGTGGCTCGTTGCGGTAAATCAATTGAGTCACCCAGACGCGGGTCGAGAATTTTCAGTTGTACTTTTTTATTCATGACCGGTCTTTTGTATTCTGACGCTGATAGCGTGAAGCAATAAGCGAAATGAGATCCACTGACAAAGATTGTTTAGAGCGCGACGAAAAAGACTGTCCACCCTCAGGCCAGAATACTTCAACAGCGTTTTGGTCACTGTTAAATCCTGTAGCCGTACCACCGACCAGGTTAGCAATAATCATATCGAGCTTTTTGCGTTGCAGCTTGCCGCGTGCATAAGTTTCGAGGTTTTCAGTTTCCGCAGCAAACCCGACACACATAGGCCGTGATGCCAATGCCGCGACATCAGCCAGAATGTCTGCATTGCGCGTTAATGTCAGCACCATATCGTCAGCGGACTTTTTGATTTTACTGTCGGCCTGTTCTGTCACGCGGTAATCAGCAACTGCAGCTACCGAAATGAAAATATCGGCATCTCCAGCGCGCTGCATTACCTCACGATGCATATCCCGGGCACTGATAACATCAACGCGATCTGCTTTGGCCGGGGTCGGCAGACGCACAGGGCCGGCCACCAGCGTAACCCGGGCACCCGCCTCAAGCGCTGCCTGTGCAAGCGCAAAGCCCATTTTACCGCTGCTGTGATTACTGATGAATCGCACCGGATCAATATCTTCCCGTGTAGGACCAGCAGTGATCAACACGTTGACTCCGGCTAACAAGCCGGGTTCGGCAACGGTTGTATTGTTCCCTTCTACAATAGCAGTAACAATATCGTCCGGCTCCAGCATACGGCCCACGCCTGTTTCACCACAGGCTTGCGAACCTTCGTCCGGACCGAGTACTTCAACACCTCTGGATTTTAACGTTTCAAGATTTGCTGATGTGGCCGGGTGGTGCCACATCATACTGTTCATCGCCGGTGCGATAACCTGCTTCGCGGTAGTGGCAAGACAGATTGTTGATAGCAGATCATCTGCAATACCTGCTGTCATGCGAGCAATGGTGTTGGCTGTGGCCGGTGCAATTAAAAACACATCTGCCCACCGCGCAAGTTCAATATGTCCCATGCCCGCTTCTGCGTCTTCATCAAGCAGATCGAGATGCACCGGATTACCAGTGACTGCCTGGAACACCAGTGGTTTAATGAATTCACACGCCGACTGGGTCATCACCACCTGTACCTCAACGCCGTGATCAGCAAGCCGACGCACGATCTCCGGTGACTTATAACAGGCGATCCCTCCGGTAACCCCTAGCAGAACTTTCATCAACGTTGCTCCCTTATTGGGTAAAAAAACAGGTGCACACTTAGCCCGGATTATTCATGAAATGGCGAGCGTAGCGTGTAGAGATTCGAGTGCACAGTAAATTACCTTCTCGCGTCGAATAGTTTGTTTGATATTTGCAAGAGCAAAAAAATTTGCTGTGGATCCAAAGATTAAGCGGGACGCCGTCAATTTCGTAAATTATCCGGGCTAGGTGCTTTGATAACAATCTGCGTTGCATGATAGCGAGCCAATTGTACATCTGTGAAACCGTACAGACTCTTGAACCACAGGCCGATTAGTATCCAATAATGGCATTATCAGATTTACCCCGTAGTGAACGCCCGCGTGAAAAATTACTCGCCAGTGGCCCCTCCATCCTGACTGACGCAGAGCTTCTGGCAATTTTGATCAGAACCGGCACTCGCGGCCGATCAGCATTGCAAATTGCACACGACATTATCGAGCAGCACGGAGGGTTGGTACATCTATTTTCATCAGACAGAGAGACTTTCTGTAATACGAAAGGTCTTGGCCCTGCAAAATACGCGCAACTCACTGCAGTGCTTGAAATGGCAAAGCGCTATGAAACCAGCCGCGCTAAAGAGCGGGAGTTTCTGGAATCACCCGATGCGGTAAAAAGCGTTGTCTCGTTGAATATGCGCTCGCTTGAGCACGAAGTATTTGCCTGCCTGTTTCTGGATAATCGCCACCGGCTGATTCGCTACCAGCCACTGTTCAACGGCACCATAGACTCGGCGTCTGTGTATCCCCGGGAAGTAGTCAAGGCAGCATTGCAATGTAACTGCGCCGCTGTGGTGCTCGCGCACAATCACCCGTCAGGCGTTGCAGAGCCCAGCAGAGCAGATATCGAGATCACCAAAAAACTGGTTAAGGCACTGGGAGTCGTAGACATTCGTGTGCTGGACCACATCATTGTTGGTGACGGGTACCAGGTGTCTCTTGCAGAGAGAGGCGAAATGTAAACGAAAAGCTCCGCACCCGAACGGGCGCGGAGCCAAACTACCAACTCATAACTCAAACGATCTTAGTTGATCGCTTCGACTCTGATTTCAACGCGACGGTTGAGACGTCGGCCTTCTGCAGTGTCGTTGCTCGCAATCGGAGCTGTCTCACCCAGACCAGATGCTGTGATTGGCACCTGAGGGAATGCACCTTCAAGCTTGGCCTTCACAGTTTCTGCGCGACGCTCAGACAGGCCCTGGTTGTATTCAACCGAACCGCGGCTGTCAGCGTGACCGACAACATCAACCAGTTCGATGTCCTGGTAGGACTGAAGCTTGGTGATGAGTCCGTCCATCTCACGGCTGCCCTGGGCAGTCAACTGAGACGAATCGTACGGGAACAACGCTCGACCACTCAGAACTACCTTCTCAATTGAAGGCTCTGGTGCAGCTTCAGGCGCTGGCTGTGGTGGCGGTGGCGGCGGTGGTGGAGGAGGTGGTGCCACCTGCTCTTCCGGCTCCGGCGCTTTTTCCGCCATCATTTCTTTGCCTTCCATCTCACCATCACCGCAGGCAGACTCGTCGCCCCAGTGTTTGTCTCTCAGACAGTCCCCACCACCGGACAAAATGTTGCCATCCTTGCCGACAACATAGCCAGTGGAACCCACTGAAGGACCATCACCTGATAACGTGCCACACCCGGCCAATAGAGCAGCACCTACAGCGACAGACAGGAGTTTTATATGCATTGAATCACTCCAATTTGCGATTACTTTGTTTAAACAGTATATGAGCAGGTGATTTTTTAAGTTAAAAGGCCCTGCCTCGGCTTTACGTGAACTAACACGCTTCTATTTGTAATATTGCTGTATCAATAGTTGCTTTGAGAAATTTTCCACCACCCAACTACCGCACACCACCCTTTCCGTCGCCCGACAACCGTAAAAATTGTCAAAAAACGTACACGGCTGTATTAATCCTAACACAAGTTATGTGCACCGGATCAACAAATACGCGAACAAAATATCCAAAGCCAACACGTTTGTAACGTATTCTGGTAAGAATCAGGCGAGTTTTAAGGCAGTAAGGCGTGAATTTTCCTTTGTTACATTTAGTTTACAATGTGCTATTACCTGCCACCTGTACGCTATGCGATAGCAAAACTGATACCGGTATCGATATTTGCCGGGCCTGTTTTGATCAGTTACCCCATAACCACTATTGCTGTACAACCTGTGCATTACCGTTACCTCAAGCACTGCCTGCTCCCACTGAAAAAGCGCTGCAATGTGGCAGTTGTCTTGGCAATACCAGTCTTTTCAGCGAAGCCTGTATTCCGTTTCTTTACCGGCCTCCGGCAGATTTTATGGTTCATCAGCTAAAGTTTGCCGGTGAACGAAAATTCGCCCGAGTCATGGGTGAACTCCTGGCTCAGGCTGCCGTGCCCGCAATGCGCCCGGATTTGCTGGTACCCGTACCGGTTCACTCGGACAGATATCTTGAACGCGGATTCAACCAGGCATCCACACTGGCTGCCGTGATCGGCAAAAGACTATCCTTACCTGTCGATGACACGCTTGCTCAGCGAACAGTCGCCCGCCAGCCGCAGGCCGAATTAAACGCCCGCGACAGGCGCATCAATATGCGCGGTGTATTCAAGACAAGCCGATCATGCAACACAAAGCATATTGCGATTATTGATGATGTGCTGACCACCGGTGCCACCTGCGAGGCACTGGCAAAAGTACTGAAAAAATCCGGTTGTCAGAAAATCTCGATTTGGGCATTCGCACGAACCCCCTGATTTTTGTCACGTAGATACTCTGTCGCTACTTTCGCATGAGCAATCCATCGAGCTCGGTGTTCTCGAGCACACTGAATCGCGACTGCATTTGCTGTGTCTTTTTCATCAGCTTCAGCGCTTTCTCATACAGACCTCTGCGCTCCTGCGAAATCTGCTTCAGGTTATCGCGATAAGGATCCGCGAAGTTTTGCAGATCCCGCTGCAATGCCTGACCCAGTGATCGCTCGACAGTTTTAGGTACCGACGGCTTTGACAGATGCGTGGCCACCAGGGGGATCAGCCAGGCGATTGCGGTGAGCATCAGACCATTAACAAGAAAATCGACGCCAACATAGGCATCTCTGTCTGAAGCCCCATCGACAAACCCGCCAAGCACCCGAAACGCTATCCAGCAACCCACAGCCAGCGGCAATAACCATTGCAGCCACCGACAAACCGAGTGCAAAGTTCGCTGCCACGGCTGACCCGGATTAGCCACTGCGTTCGACACAACTTGCTGCCAGTCCTGGCCGATAAGACGACCAGTGTCTTTAATCGCTTTACTCGCGGCTACCAGACGTACAGCCGGCACACCATGCGCCTGCTCCGCCAACTGAAAACGGCTAAGCGTGTCTTTTAGTCTGGCCGATGACCAGTCAGCCCACAACAAGGGCGCTTCCTTAACCAGCGACAGTGTGTTTAATGCTTCGCTGTTGCTCTGCTTGCCACCGTTAATCGATTTTAATACGGTCTTGACCGGTGATCGATCGGCAGGTGCAAACCGCTCACTGTATTCACGTACGGCGAGTGCCGAGTTGGTTGTCACTTCTGTGTTGAAGTCATTCCAGTGCTGGTCAAAGCAATCAACCAATTCAATTTCCTGTTCTGCAAGCATACTCACCTGCTGCCGCAGGCGCTTGTCAGCCACATCAAGTCGATGCAACCAGCCAAATTGCTCCAACTGTTCCACGGCATTTCGTTCGGACAAGCTCGCGACCAGAGTAGCCAGTGAAGCGAACTCGTCATCAACATGCTGTGGATCTTTACAAGAGGTTTTAAATATTTTCGGCTGCTCGAAGCCGGTGTCCTGAAGCAGTTCGCGAAAATCATTCAGCTGAATACTCTCCGCTCTGTCCCACTGATTCATTACAAACAACCATCCGTGGCGATAACCGTGTGACTGCAACAATCGCCAGCCTTCTGCGTCTTTGTAGCGTTCCGGTGTAACCACATAGATCAACACGTCAATATACGGTAGCCATTGCAATACCTGATCTCGATTTTGCGTTTCCTCACTATCGAAATCCGGCATATCCACCCACATCACATCTTTAAATGAACTGGCACTATGGCTGATGCTTGAAAAATTTTGTTGTGGGAAACCACTCGGCAATGCAGTAAGTTTTTTATCTTCATGCAGATAAGCAGTAATTTCCATAGAAGTCGGACGCACGACCCCGGTACGCGCTATATCAGTACCCGCCAACCGGTTAAGCAACGAGCTTTTACCCGCACCGGTACCACCAAACAACCCGACGACTAAAGGTCGATTGTCATAGTCTTCAAACAAATCAGCGGCAGTAGAAGTGTCGGTTAGTTTTACGCTGGAATCTTCTATCCACGATTTATCAGCAAGTTCCGTCTGCAGCTGCTCAATTTGTATGTACAGTGACTGGATTGTTAAATCAGACATCGGCGCGCTCAGGCTCTGCAACCTTATAGTGAGCTGCGGTTTGTTTAAGTTGCTCTGGAGAAATACCCGCCTCGTGCGTGAGTGCATTAAGCTTAATGGCAAGCTTTCTATTAACCAGTGAAGTCACTGCTTTCTTCTGGTAATTTTTTAAGTCCTGTTGAACTTTCTTCATATACTGACCGAGTGCACCTTCGGTTAGCATGGTAGTAAGTGATAACATCGCCGGCGCTATTACCAGATCAGCCGCACCCAAACCGCCGGATTTCACAGCCAGTACAACAGCCGCTGCATCGGCACTGACACGCGCTGCCCGTAAGCTGTTTAGCGTGGCAGGCTGCTCTTGCAACTTTGTGTACAGTGCTCTTGCTGCACGCTCGGTCTCCACTTTCAGCAGGGTTTGATAGTTATCAAGCTCGTTGTGATACCCCCGGATGATTGCCGGAGAAGCGGCATTCAGTTTTCCATCCAGCTCAGCCCACCAATCCTGATTTTTATCCTGTTCTTTGATTTGCACGGCAAGTGTGGTTAAACCGTGATCGAGCAATTCCTCGAGTAAACGCCGCTCTTCAGTACGTTTGTCTTGCTTATTGATAGTCGCGCTACTGTGTTGCGCGGCAGTACTTAAAACTTTTCGCACCGGCCACGTAACAATGTTCCTGAGTTTGGTTAACGGTTCAGCCATGCCGGGCACCTCCAGTAACACCAGTAATTCCGCCACCGCTAACTGAAACGTTTCACGATGACGACTGCTGTTATCAAGAAACTCTGCCTCATAACGGTTTACCAGCGAGACACTGGTCTGCTGAACCATTTGTTTCCACTGCTGCTGTTGTGCATGTCGAGTAGATATCGGCTGCACCCAGTCCTGCCAGTGCGCAGCAACCAATTGATCAAGACCGCTTTGCATTGAATTAATCGACGCCCGCTTAACGTCGTTGGTGATCTGGTCTTTCAATTCCAGCAAATCTGCGGTATCCCGCAATTCTGCTTGCGGGTTGGCCACTTCATCAATGAACATCACTTGCGGTGCGCTGGCATCCGGAAAGCGGGAAGATATTTGCGAAAACTTTTTATTCACAGAATCTGCCAGTTGGTCTCTTACCTCAGGCGGGGTTTTGTTCATCGCTATGATGATATTTTTCCCGGCCAGCGCCAGCATTTCAATGGCATCCCAAACGGATTTATCGGCGTACTTCTCTTTACTGACGACCATCACCAGCAGATCAGCAAGGGCCATTGTCTGCAGCACCGGACTGCGGTAATGAAAGGAGGCAACTGAATCAAAATCAGGGGTATCCCACAACGTGGTGTTGTTATAGCGACCGGCTGTCTCTGCCGTCAGTGAGTCAGCGACATCAGAATAGGAATATTCTTCAAGTATCGATCGCTGCAAAGCCTCGATGGGCTTTTTAGTCATTTCGGTGAAGAAAGCTTCCAGCCAGGCGTCATTGCCTGTGAAGCAGGCAAAACCGTTACAGTGCACGGTAAATCCCGCTCTGGCGCTGGCTTCTGCGTTTTCAAGCCCGAGCAGCAAACTGACCAGTGTGCTTTTTCCAACCTGAGTAGGCCCCACCACGACCACTTGCAGCGGATGGTCTGGATGGCTGTCACTGAGTTTTATTTTACGCTCCAGTGCATCGGCAAACATTAAGGTAGTGAGTTCACCACGCACAGCCGCACTGCGTTCGGACAGACCGTCCTGCTCATCAAGCTCTGCGACATAACGCTCGATAATCGGTGTTAAACGAGAACCCATCAATAGTACAACTCAGCTGATCCGGTCGATAAACAGGCCCGCAAAAATTGCCAGCCCCATGTAGTTACTCATCTGAAAAGCCCGGTAACATCTGGCGGCTTCGCGGTCTTTGATTAACCAGAGCTGATACAGCGCCACGGCCAGACCGCCAAGCCACCCGACAATGTAGGCAAGCCCGGTATTCCACTGAAACCCGACCCACGCAAGAATCGCAAGTACAGATGCCAGCGTTATCGCCACCGCTGTCACATCGCGTTCTGCAAACCAGATCGCCGTCGATTTAACACCGAGTTTCAGATCATCTTCACGATCAACCATCGCGTACATCGTGTCATACGCCAGCGCCCACAATATGGCCACACCGTAGATAATCCAGCCAACGGCATCTATACGGCCAGTCTGCGCCGCACATACCATGGGCACAGCCCAACCGAATGCCAGCCCCAGAACCAATTGCGGCCAATAGGTGACTCTTTTACTAAACGGGTAGACCGCCGCCAGCACCACACCGATAAAAGACAATGCAATGGTCAGCTGATTCATGGTAAGCACCAGAAGAAAGGCACAAAAAGCCAGCACAGCAGCGACGACAACCGCTTCACGCGGCGTGATTGCACCCGAGACTATCGGGCGGTTTTTAGAACGCGCCACCGAACCGTCAATGTGACGATCGGCGTAATCGTTAATTGCGCAGCCCGCCGAGCGCATCAAAAACGTACCAACCAGAAACACCACCAGCACGGCGGGGTCCGGTTGGCCGTCAGAAACAAACCACAACGCCCATAGCATTGGCCACATTAGTAACAGCGAGCCTATGGGCTTGTCCGCGCGTACAAGACGAACGTAGTGACCGAGTCGATCAGGAGTCAGGAAGGCTTGCATATTTGCATTGCTGTTTTGATTATTCAAAGAAAAACCGAGGCAGTGATAGTTTAGCTGCTACGGGCAACCTTCACCATTGCCTAAACTCACTGCCGGCTACAGTTAACGTAGTGTGACTTTCCGGTTTTAAAAGGAATTGACTCAACATTGCAATCACACCTGTCTATACTGACGCGGCGAAGATTCGAGAACTTTATTGATCGGGTCTCGTCATATCTCATCACTGAGGTGCCGGCCCCTAACTGCGTTGCAGCCGACACCCAATCATTTTAAGGAGCGCGCTTTGAGCTATCAGTATGATCTTATTGCCATTGGTGGTGGCAGCGGCGGTGTTGCTGCGACACGACGGGCCGCCAAACACGGCGCCAGATGTGCAGTGGTTGAATATGATCGATATGGTGGCACCTGCGTTAATCGCGGATGTGTGCCAAAAAAGATCATGTGGTACGGTGCCCACATCGCCGACACACTAACCAATGCCAAAGGCTATAGCTTTGATGTCACACAAAACGGCTTTAACTGGGAGCAGCTGGTCACTGATCGTGAAAACTACATTAAGCGCCTGAACGGAATCTATGAAAAAAATCTTACTAAAGAAAATGTAGATATGCTTACCGGCCACGGCTCACTGGTCGACGCCCACACCGTACAGGTTGGCGACAAAACCTACACTGCTGAACGTATTCTACTGGCCCCGGGCGGCCAACCCACCGTGCCATCTATCGATGGTGCTGAACTGGGTATTACCTCAGACGGCTTTTTCGAGCTTCAACAGCAGCCAAAGAAAGTTGCCGTGGTGGGTGCCGGTTATATTGCAGTAGAACTCGCAGGCATGCTGCATTCTCTTGGCAGTGACGTCAGCCTGGTCATCCGTAAAGAACATTTTTTACGGGAGTTTGACGATATTGTCTCCAGCACATTAACTGAAACTATGCAAAAAGATGGCATCAGTATTATCAACAATACGTCAATAAACAGCCTGACAGGCAGTGCCGGCAACATCACTATTAATGCAAGCAACAGTAAAGACAACAGTGAAAACCAGTATGGCCCGTTCGATTGTGTGATCTGGGCGATAGGTCGTGAACCCCTCAGCGGCCCGATGAACCTGCAAAACGCCGGCGTAGAGACGGACAGTCGCGGCTATGTACCCACCGACAAATGGCAAACCACCAACGTCAGTAATATTTTTGCAATAGGTGATGTCACAGGCAGGGAACAACTTACCCCAGTCGCAATTGCGGCAGGCAGAAGACTTGCCGAACGCTTATACGCAGGGATGACAGACCGCCATTTGAATTACGATAACATTGCATCAGTGGTATTCAGCCACCCGCCTATCGGTGCGGTTGGTCTTACCGAAAGCAAAGCACGAGAGCTGTACGGCGACACAATCAAATGTTATCAGGCAACTTTCACTCCCATGTACCACGCCTTTACCACCCATCCGCAAAAAACAGCGATGAAACTTGTTGTGCAGGGAGAAGAGGAAAAGGTAGTCGGCATTCACATGATTGGCGACGGTGTAGATGAAATGCTGCAGGGCTTTGCAGTGGCGGTAAAAATGGGGGCGACTAAAAAAGACTTTGACGATACTGTCGCAATCCACCCGACCAGCAGTGAAGAGTTGGTCACTCTGGTGTAACCGGGTAGTTGTCACCGGTCGCTAAAACAAATGACCGGTGACAGCAATGCTACTTTGAGATCATTACTCTGGCTTGCCGGTAAGATGATTTCATAAACTCTACAAGCTTTTCAAACTCATCGTCAGACAGTGCATCGAGTGACTGATCGTCACTAAACACCGCAGACAGTCTCGCGACTCTTGAAGCAGATGGTGATCGTTTTACCGTAGCGTCTGCCGGCTCAGTGTTAGCTGCGTTAACACCCAGCTGTTCAAAGAGTTTTTTCACTTCATTGCTGCCGAGCAGCGTCGAAATCGCCTGCACCCACTCACCCGGGGGTGCTTGTCGGCCGGCTTCAACCGCATCTATTGTCTTTGCTACAGGGGCGGCATTTAGCTCTTTTTCCAGTGCATTGGCAAAACCGTCAAGAGTGTAGCCAGCCGTTTCGCGAAGTTCACGCAGACGCTCGCCCACTTCACGAATAATTTCTTCTGCATCGCCCGTTGTCCCCGTTGTCCCCGTTGTCTTACAGGAGGCATCAGCGGTGCGCGACGTCTGCTGATCATTTTGCCCGTTGCCGAACTCACGACCTAACTCTGCTGCAAAATTAACAAACCGCCCAAGGACTTCAGCCGCCTGTGCGCCCGCCTTCTCAAATTGCTCAGAGGAAGACTGATTAGCCGAATTCTGATTAGCCATAATTACTCCAAATTGCTGGTTTTTACTAACTTGGGGACGGCTCTGTGATTTGTCCAGCAGGCGTTACAATTCTTGAAACAAAGGTGAACTCGCTGCACAAATTGGTTTGCGCAGGATTTAACCAATCGCTGACTGTCGCCACTGATCAATCAGAAACCTCGCAATAGAATCCGGCCGGGGCAACTTGGGGCCTGCTGAATCGTCACCCCACTGCCCGAAAGACTCCAGAGACCTGGCGCTAAACCAGCGCGCTTCGGCGAGCTCCTCGGGATCGATTGTGATTTCCCGGGTTTGCGCGGTAGCAATAAACCCCAACATGATTGATTGCGGAAACGGCCACGGCTGCGAAGTAACATAGCGCACGTTGTCTACCACAATGCCAGCCTCTTCGAAGACTTCCCGCGTAACGGCCTCCTCCAGCGACTCGCCGGTTTCGACAAAACCGGCAAGTGTCGAGTAAACCTGCTCGGGCCAGGCCGGACTGCGACCCAGCAGACAATGCCGCTCACCCGTATCGCCAGTCCGTTCGACAAGCATAATCACCGCCGGGTCAGTGCGCGGAAACCATTGCCTGCCACAAGCGGCAGACTGGCATCGCATCATGTGGCCAGCACTGGCAAGCACCAGCGGCTCCCCGCAACAGCTGCAAAACGAATTCTGCGACTGCCAGTGACTGATGCCACGGGCGTACGCCAACACTGGCGCCTGCTCTGTCGGTAGCACCGGACCAATGGTTCGCAAATCCAGAAACTGGTAATCCGGATCAAGATCACACCATCGCGCAGCCTGTGCTTCATCGCAGGTAATGGAAAACACTGCAGCGCCGTTTTGCAGTCCAAGGAAAGTACGCTGCACATGATGCTCGGGCATGTCGGCAAGATCACTGCGAGCCAGCATCACTGCGGTTTCCTGCTGTGTGTGGATCAGGTGTTTCAGTTGAAAGACCGGAATGACTATCGTGTCTTCAGCCTGCCAGTGCGCGGTAATTTCGTTGTCAGTACGCCTGAGATGGTCAGCCCGATCCAGAATTGATCCTGTGTAATGCAGCAACGCTCTTGCCCTGGTGAGTGATGAACTCGCAGCCTAACCCGAGATGCACGAAGGTTAAAAGAATGTACGTGACATTCCCACAAGTGCATTGCTTACCAGACAAGTTGACGGCTTAAAATGCAACACCGATGAACCCGGTCAGGGTATCACCACTGACTATCTCTGCATTCTGCAGGCGGGGGGTGTAGTCAATGCCAGTATAGCGAACACCCAGGCGCATGCCCTGACCATAGCGGTTTCGGTAAAGACCCGCTCTGATCGCGTATTCCAGCGTGTAGCCAACGGCATGATCAAATTCTACATCACCTTCACAGATCGAATTGATATCACACTGATAACCCACTGAGGTATGAGCGGTAACCCCGGCACCAAAATCATGCACCCCGACACGACGCAACATGGTCAGATCAAATCGCAATCGATCGAACACTGATGAGCCATTGCCACGACTGGTCCCGTCAAACTGATAACCACCGGTCAGTCGTAAATCGGTCAGCTGGTCCACAGACAAATTTAACCCTGCTTCCAGCAGCAGACCACCGCCACCATAAATTTTGTCGGTGAAACCAAAGTTATCTTCGAAACGCCCGACTTCGTCCCCACCAAAACCAAGCCCCAATCCAAGATAGGTAGATAAATACGGTCTGCTCCAGTCACGCTGTTCATAACCGCTTTGGCGGGGTTCACTATGGCGATGATGGGGTTTATGGCGTGGCTCCTGATGGTTGGCAGTGGCCACAGTACTCAGTAGCGGACAAAGCGTTAAAAGCAGCCCATGGATAAAGTACTTTGAGGTACGCTTCAACATATTCAGCTCACATTCTGTTGGTAAAAATCGTAGTGCGTGTATTGTTGTGCGAATTGTTATCCCACTCACCTGAACTCGCCCTGTCCGCGGTAAACGGTTCAAGCATAATTCAAATTCTGAATCTCGTGCGCCTGTAGAATCACTTCAATTAGTGCTATAACACGATTTTGCGTTGACTGTGTGAGTAGTCTATGTGCGGCCGAATGAATATTTCTGATCATGAAGGAATCCAGTGGCTGCTGGAGCAGCTGGGCCTGACGCTGCCGGCAGATAAGTTCACGCCAAAATTTAATGTATCACCCACCGCTGCTTTATGGGGGGTGGGCGTTGTTCGTCAGGCAATTTCACTCGAACCCATGCAGTGGGGCTACATACCGCCATGGGCAAAAGAAGGTGTTTTTAAAAAACCGCTGTTTAACGCTCGCAGCGAAACCATATGGGAAAAGCCATCATTTAAAAACCTGATAAGGCGCTACCGCGCTATTGTCCCTGCAAATGGATTCTATGAATGGTCACGTAAAGGCAAAGAAAAGGATGCGCATTATATAAGCCTTGAAAACCAACCTGCCATGGCACTGGCATCAATTGTCCAGACACACGCTGACGGGTACCTGCAGTGTTGCCTGATCACGACTGAAGCAACAAATCAGATGCAACAGGTCCACCACCGTCAACCAGTCATTATTCCCCCCGACCAGGTAGAAGAATGGTTAACCAATGATAACCAGGATTTTCTTAACGACTGCATGTCGTCACAGGTGGAACAGCAGTTTGAGATAAGAAAAGTCAGCGGGTACGTCAACAATTCACGACATGATGGCCCGGAGTGCCTTGACTGACAGCGCAGATTTATCCCCGTCTGAATGCTTTAGCGGTTTTTGCATTTTTTAAGGCAATGAATTGAACTAACGCACAAAAATCCTGCTGAAACTACATGTTCACAGCTGACGGCCGCTGTCCTCGCAACGTAGAAATCGAAGCACATGTTAAATGTACTTGCAGCATGTTTATTTCAGCTAAAAATCCGATTGTTCTTAATGTTGCGCTGACTCTGCTGTGTGCGTCAGCACTGGCTGTTCTCACCATTAACAATGCTGAAAATAGTACCGGACTAATAGCAATTGCGATTGTTCTGACACTTTTTCTCAGCCAGTTAATGCTTGCCAGGCATCACGCCCGCCAGCTGCAGCGGACAGACCGCTATCATCGGCTTGGTCGCAAGTTACTGCAACTAAAGCGCACTAAAAAGAGAGACGAAAAGATCGCCATTAAGGTGCTCAACCACATCGTCAATCAATCTACCCAGCCAACGGGAAAAACCGCAGCAGCTGCTATCTGGCAGCAACCGCTGGAAACATTTTCCGGTGACCTTGCACTGGCAACAACCGACGACGATGGGCGCACCTATACCCTGCTCGCTGACCTGACAGGACACGGCATTGCGGCCGCAATGGGGGCAACACCGGTCGCTTCGATATTTCAGGCAACGGCCCGCCGCGGACTCTCTGTCGAAGAAATTATTGTAGAGCTAAACAATAAACTGACGCAGATGCTGCCGTCCGGTTTTTTCTGCTGCGTCGCAGTCATTATGTGCGACAAAGGGCAAATCAAAGTATGCAATGCAGGGCTGCCGACATTGATAGTCGCTGATAGCAACGGCACCATCACAGACAGGATAGAGAGCGATCAGTTGCCGCTTGGTATACAAACTCTGGAAGCCGAAAGCGTGTCGCTGTTCACAAAGCGCTATCAATCCGGGCAACAACTATACGCCTACACCGACGGATTAATTGAAGCAACCAACAACAATGGAAATTCGTTTAACGAAAAGATGCTGGAGTCTTTGCTGGCAACCGATGTCACCGACAGCGGGCGCCTCGACAACATCCGGTTGAGCTTTGAACAATTCGTTAAAGGAACCCCTCAAAACGACGATATTTCCATGGTTGAAGTAATAATCTGTTGACGAGAGTTTTGTCGAGATTGTCCGCTGGCCCGGGTAGTCGTGAATGAAACCTTTGAGGATGTTACCGATACAAATGAGACTTACTTTCTCATAATGGCGGTAAATTGGTGGGTGACGTTTCGGCTGAGCCCACCCCTTTACTTTGCACGCTTGCCACTTCCTCTGCGTTATTCCAGTACACCGGCCTCGTAGTTCTCAGTAGTAGCTAAGGCACCTAACTGCCGCTTAGCACCAGCGTCCAGTACTGACCGAAGTCACTGTCGTTGTCGTATCGACAGGCCAGCCCGACTTTTGTGAATTCAGCCCGCATCATTAGCGCACATTCTGTTGGTTGGTCAGACCAGGCAGATAGTAGTGATTTGGTACTTGCAAACCCACCAGCTACTGCCTGACCGATAGAAGCAGCTACGATGTTACCGGTCTGACCGAGTCGATCGCTTACCCCCAACCCGTCTGAGCCGTTTTGCGCCACAAAATTGTTGCCCGCCATATCCAGTGCGTGCCGGTCGGCGGCTACGAATTCTGCAACTGACCACTGCAATGGTAAGGCCTGTGGCAAAGATACTACACCGCAATTCGTTGCTGTCGCTCTTAATGTGTTGAGATAGGCAATGGCAGCGGCCTGAATATCATCTGCATCCGGACATACGTCGTTGCCATTGTTCTGGTCACCGCATAGCTCACCGTTGTCACAGAGATCTGTCGCAACGGAGAAACAAAACGGCCCGCTACAGCCTCCGCCCTCAATGACACAGGAACTACTGACAACCCCACCAAGCACAATCGCAAGATGTCGAAAGGAATAAATTCGCATAAACTGCAGACTCAGGATAAGGATTGCGTCATCACAGACGCAACCCCTTTCTCTGCTCTTAGTCGTTTAACACGAAGGTAACTTTCAATACCACACGGTACTCCGTAACCTTACCGTTTACGACCATGACGTTTTGATCTTTGACCCATGCAGAACTGACGTTTTTAAGCGTCTTGCTGGCTCGCTCAACACCTTGATCCACGGCATCTTCAAAACTTTTACTTGACGATGCGATTATCTCGGTGACTTTTGCTACTGACATAGTATTCTCCTGTTGATGAAAAACGAGTGTTTTGAATGAAAACACTCAGACCACAAAGCTTACAATAAATTCCATGGCTGTTTGCTCGCTAAGTCACTTTCAAGAGTAAAATTAAATGAATTCATCACCGTTTGACCAACCACTGGACCGACAGCACACAGGTTCAATCAAATGGGAAAAATATGCAGACAAAGATGTGATTCCAATGTGGGTCGCAGACATGGAGTTTGCAACAGCACCAGAAATTATTGCTGCACTTAAAGATCGTCTTAATCATCCCATACTCGGTTATACCTGTGGTACTGATTCACTGGCACGTACCGTTACGGAGTACCTGCAACAGACCCACCACTGGCAAATCGATCCGGACTGGCTGGTGTGGCTGCCAGGTGTGGTGCCGGGCCTGTCTGCGCTTACGTGGATGCTTGAGCCTGATGATCAGATCATGGTCTTCACACCGGTATACCATCCACTGCTATTAATACCAGAAAAGTTCAACCAATCACGAGTTGATGTTCCTTTGGTATATACAAACAATCGATGGGGTATCGACTTCGATGTGTTTGAAAAATCCATCAATAAAAACTGCAAAATGCTGTTTCTTTGCAGCCCGCACAATCCAATGGGCACGTTGTTCAGCGCAGACGAACTACAACGGGTTGTCGAGATTTGCAGCGCTTACAATATTGTTGTGATTTCCGATGAGATCCATTGTGATCTGGTATTACATAACACCCTGACACATACAACCACCGGTACAGTTGCCGGCGACAATCAGTCCAACGTGGTGACATTGATGTCACCAAGTAAAACTTTTAACCTGGCTGGCGCTAACTGCTCTTTTGCCGTCATTCCCGATGCAGCCTACCGAAAAGCCTATACAGAAAAATGTATGTATACGCTGCCGGTAGTACCAACGCTCGCCTACACCGCGGCAGAAGCTGCCTACCAGTTCGGCTGGCATTGGCATGCAGAACTGATTGAGTACCTGCGCGGCAATCTGCAAACACTGCGAACCGAAATAGACCGGTTGCCGGGGCTTTCAATGGACAATCCGGATGCAACGTATCTGGCTTGGATTAACACCAGTGAACTACCGGTTGCCAATGCTTATGAATTCTTTGTCCATGCCGGTGTCGGCTTGTCACCCGGTGCGCAGTTTGGCAACGCTGATTACCAGCGGCTGAATTTCGCCTGTAGCCGCGTACAACTCGAGGAAGGTATCGGGCGCATGCGAAAGGCCATTGAAGCCCTATAAACCCCCACCGTAAAGCCCCAAGGCAGTTCAGCACCTGCTGAACAATTTCGCCACTACTTATGTCCCGGTATTCTATCTCGATGCAGGGCGTGTAGAAAAGCCACCGTCATTCGCGCAGTCGCACCCCACAACAATTCATCGTCGTAGCGGTTAAAATAGATCACTTTTGTGCTAACCCGATCACTGCCAGCCGGTATGTCACGCTCTTTTAACTCAATGTTGTCAGCGTCGGCCAGCCAGGCAAGCGGTATAGAGAATATTCGGCCTACCTCAGACGGTTGCGGCTTGTAGGCATACGGCCAGGGCACCACACCAACGACCGGTGTCACCAGATAGTTACTACTGGTGCGATAGTCATCAAGACTACCCAGAACGCGAACATGGTTGCCGGGCAGTCCGATTTCTTCATCCGCCTCACGAAGTGCAGTGGCAACGGCATCAGTATCAGCCGGGTCACGACGCCCACCCGGGAAAGCCACCTGCCCGCTGTGTCTGTCACGCTGGTTTTCTACACGGCGAATATACAGAACATGCCATTCGGAATCGCGCTCAAATAGTGGAATCAACACCGACGCTAACCGCGGTTCGGTGCGAGCGCCAGGCGCCATCGGAATGTCAGATGACTGAATCAGACCGTCAATTTCACCCACCCATGCAAGTGATGTATCAGGCTTCAAAAATGTATCCCGCTGGTTGTTGATCATTTAGCGTTACTTGGGGCGGAGTTTCTGAAAATCAGCTGCAGTTAGCAGCGACAACGAAGGATTGTGATACTGGTATCAATTTAGCATATGAGGCTGGATAACGATTGCATTGCCATTCGCGTGACCGGACCAGCATCGCAGAGTATGAGAACACAGCTACAACATTCAATCCCTGGCAATGATTTTGGCGGTACGCTGCGCGTGCTGATTGCGGAGCAGGAACAGGCTATTCGTGACGCACTGGCAGATCGGGTTTTTAACTCGCTCGGCGTGCAGGCTGACACCGTCAATACCGCAAGTGCCGTACGCAAGCTGCTGGAGTCACATGCCGATGAGTTTGTTCTCGCGGTAGTCGACACCCGGCTCCCGGACGCACCGGACGGCGAGGTGCTGGACAGCCTCACACAAAACAGTATTCCAACTATCGCACTGACATCGACCGTCACTGAAAACGTGGTTACCCGCCTGCAGGACAAACATATTATTGACTGCGTGATAAAACGGACTGAAGAGGACATCGGGATACTGGCAGATATCGTTGAACGGACTCTGCTGAACCATCAGCGCAAAATCATTTTTTACAGTAACAACGATTTTAATCGCAAAAGCATTCGACAGTTACTGGATATTCACCGCTACAGTGTCATTGATGTACGCAACGAAGCAGACATCAGACGCCAGCTGGAAAATCACAGCGACACCACCCTGGTACTGATTGACTACAACACCATTGAAAACGATGAGCTATCGCTGATCAACGGGCTGCGACAACACTTCAGACGCGAAGATCTTTCTATCGCGGTTGTCAGTGACGAGCACAATGCGATGTCAAGTGCCCGCATGTTACGGGCAGGTGCTACCGATGTTATTTATAAACAGCACCAGACAGACGAATTTTACTACCGGGTACAGCAATGCGTAGAATCCATCGAGCGTGTGCGTGAAATTAAATACTCTGCCACGCGGGATCTGCTGACCGGTGCCTACAACAGGGACTATCTGTTTGATATTGGTGAAAAGTTATTTGCCGGTGCACAACGTGGTGACAGTCTGCTGGCGGTGGCAGTCATAGAAATCGACAACATTGATGAGCTGACTACCAACCACGGTATTGAGCAAAGTAACGAGGTACTGAAGTCAGCAGCGAATTTGCTTACCTCTGAATTCAGAAAGAACGATATTCTTGCACGGTACAGCGCCGGTACATTTGTTTGTCTGGCCACCAATGTCGGTAATCATAACGCGAAGATGGTCTTTGAGCGCGTTAGGCAAAAGCTTGCAAAAACCACTGTTGAATTTGGTGCACAACAAATAAACACCAGCGCGTCCATCGGTGTCAGCACACAAGCAGATGACAGCTTCCTGTCAATGATTGCCAACGCACAGGAAGAACTCAAAACGGCCATCGCAAATGGACGGAACTGTGTTTTTGTGGAAGGCTAACCGATAAGCCACGATCCGGTCACCGCCACATTGTCTTTAGTGGGCGGTAACTTTTCGCTTGTTGCATCGTGTACAAACATAGACTGTCACCAGTCGGCCCTGCTTCACATCAAACTTCTTAGCAGTATCTACCTTCCATTTATGGTGATTGCTGGCGCATAGCGTCTTGCCTTTGCTACTGGCTTTCGGCCTTCTAAATTGTAGTATATCTGCCATCTCACCTGATCTTTACGCTGATTGCGGTATAGTGCACCGGTACACCAGCCACTGAAAAAACCGATGACTGACACCACAATCGCCACCCTTCACCGGATTTTACGGCAGTATAAAACAATTGCTATGGTCGGCGTATCAAACTCGCCACACCGGCCAAGTTACTTTGCCGCCAAGTATATGCTGCACCATGGCTACCGGGTTGTTCCGGTTAACCCCCGATACGAAGAGGTGCTGGGGGAACAATGCTACCCGTCCGTCCCGGATATTCCGTTCAAAGTCGACATGGTCGACTGCTTTCGCAAGCCCGATGAGATTCCAATGCTGGCTGAACAGGCAATTGCAGCAAATGCAAAATGTCTGTGGCTACAACTGGGCATTGTGCATGAGCAGGCGGAACAAACAGCGCGTGACGCCGGTCTTGAGGTAGTCTCAGACCGGTGTGTGAAAATTGAACACGGCAGGTTGTTTGGCGGGCTCAATTTCGCAGGCGTAAACACCGGTGTGATCTCTTCACGACGAGCGTTAAGGTAATCTGTCTGGTGATGTACACACCACGCTCAATCAACAACAGCGGTGAATAACAAGGACTCCTATGTCAGATCGAAATTTTGCCGACGAAACACTCTGCCTGCACGCAGGTCAGATTCCTGATGCCGCAACCGGCTCACGGGCGCTACCGATCTATCAGACAACGTCCTACGTATTCGATGATGCTGATCACGCTGCGAGCCTTTTTGATCTACAAACTTTTGGCAATGTCTATTCACGACTGAGCAACCCGACCTGCTCGGCATTTGAAGAACGTGTTGCAGCCCTTGAAGGGGGTCGTGCAGCACTGGCGGTAGCGAGCGGTATGTCGGCGCAAATGATTGCACTGCTCACTCTATGCGACCATGGCGACGAAATTGTTGCGGCCAGCACACTGTATGGCGGCAGTTTTTCCCAGCTGGATGTTAATTTCCGCAAGCTGGGTATCAAAACCACTTTTGTCGATTCCGATAACAACGAAAACTTTAAAGCTGCAATAACCGATAAAACCCGATTGATCTATGCCGAAACACTGGGCAACCCCAATTTAAACGTGCTGGATATCGAAGGGGTAGCAACGATTGCACATGATGCCGGTATTCCTCTGGTGGTCGACAACACCGTTGCCTCACCCATTTTATGCAAACCGATCAGCCATGGTGCAGACATCGTTATTCACTCTGCTACAAAGTTCATCGGCGGACATGGTACATCGATGGGTGGGGTCATTGTAGAATCAGGGAAATTCCCATGGAACAATGGCAAGTTTCCGGACATGTGCGAGCCCTCCGACGGATACCACGGGGTTAAGTTCTATGAAACGTTTGGTGACTTTGCTTTTATCACCAAGGCACGTATGGAATACCTGCGAACACTCGGCCCTTCCATGAGTCCGTTTAACGCTTTTAATTTTATGCAGGGACTGGAAACCCTGCATTTACGCATGGAAAGGCACTGCGAAAATGCAATGGCAGTAGCCGGCTTCCTGCAGTCACATCCGAAAGTAGCCTGGGTAAACTACCCTGGACTTGCAGACAATCGCTATCAGCCACTGGTAAAAAAATATCTGCCAAAAGGTGCCAGCTCGCTAATGTCCTTCGGCATCAAAGGTGGTCTGGATGGTGGTATAAAATTTCTCGATCATATTCAGTTTATCAGCCATGTCGCCAATATAGGCGATGCAAAAACGCTGGTTGTTCATCCGGCATCAACCACGCACAGACAACTCAACGAAACCGAACAGCAAGCCGCCGGAGTGACACCGGATATGATCCGCCTGTCGATAGGCATTGAACATGTGGACGATATTATCTGGGATATTGAGCAGGCATTGTCCAATACGTAGCACATTGTACGGGCACACTTGTGCATCGCTTGCGACAATCAAAAAAAGGGCGTACGGTTAATTTAACCGGATAGCGCAGGTGTAGCGACTCACGGAATGTACGGAGGCCGAAATGAAAACTGCAACCCAACTACTGGCGGCTAAGGATTCCGCAGTCTGGACTATCTCACCAGATAGTTCTGTACTGGATGCCATACGACTGATGGGAGAAAAAAACATCGGTGCCCTGCTGGTAACCGATGGTTCCCAACTCACGGGCATCATTTCAGAGCGGGATTATGCCAGAAAGGTGATTCTGAAAGGCAAGGAGTCGCACAGCACACCGATCTCGGAAATAATGACTGGCAATGTGGTTTCTGTATCTCCGGGAGAGTCTATTGACGGCTGCATGGAACTCATGACAAAACACAAAATTCGTCATCTGCCGGTTATCGAGAAAGGCATGGTAGTCGGCGTGTTATCAATCGGTGATCTGGTCAGAGCAATTATCGCTGATCAGTCCGATACTATCGCCCATCTGGAAGGCTATATCAGAGGCTGAAATCCAGCCAATGTTTTTATCGAGATGAAGCGCAGCAAGTCTCGCGAATAGTGCGGGCCGATGCCGGTTACAAGTCGACTACTGCTATCATAACAGGTGTCATGCCTGCGCTTTAATTTGTAACAGTATTCCGTTATGACTATTGAACAAATCACAATCAGTGGTATTTTAGCAATTACTCTTGTGCTGTTTGCCTGGGGCAAGTACCGACATGATATTGTAGCGATCTTCTGTCTGGTGCTGGGTGTCGTGGCAGGCGTTGTACCCACCGAACAGGCGTTTACAGGCTTTGGCCATGCCGCTGTCATTACCGTTGCCGCAGTACTCATTATTAGCCACGCGTTAAAAAACGCCGGCGTCGTGAACGTTATCGCTTCTTATCTGACTCCGTTCACCGGCAACATCTATATTCACATTGCCTCACTTACCGCTGTAGTAACAGTTGCATCTGCGTTTATGAATAACGTTGGTGCACTGGCACTGATGCTGCCGGTCGCGATTGCCACCGCCAATCAGGCTAACCGTTCCCCGGCACTGGTGCTGATGCCACTGGCGTTTGGCAGCATACTCGGTGGCATGACCACATTGATCGGCACACCCCCGAATATTATTATCGCAAGCTACCGCGCCGAAATTAACGGTGGCGAGGCATTTTCAATGTTCGACTTCAGTGCTGTAGGACTGGTTGTGGCTACCGTCGGTCTGGCGTTTATTACATTGATCGGGTGGCGTCTAATACCGACAGACAGAAACAGCAAAGACGGTTCTAAATCGCTGTTTGAGATTTCTCACTACCTGACAGAAATAGAAGTCGGTGAAGATTCACCACTGGTCAATAAACTGATCTCGGACATCGACGTATTAAACACCGAGCAGGTCGATGTCGTCGGTATGGCACAGAAGAATGGTTTTGCGCGACCCATCCCAAGAGAATACACACTGACCGCTGGTGATATTTTATTAGTACAGGGCGACCCATCGCATCTGCAGACACTGGTCGAGGAGAACGGACTGACACTACTGACCAGCGCGTCAGGCAACTTTGTGCAACCTCAGTCTGATAAGGAAATCATGCTTGAAGGTGTGATCGGCCAGTCATCACCACTGGTCGATCGAAGCATCGAATACATACGGGTGCATGCGCAGCGCACCCTGGCGCTGGTGGGCATTGCCAGAAACGGTGAAACAATTACGACGCGACTCAAGCGTCAGCGCTTTAAAGCGGGTGACGTACTGTTGTTGTTCGGCGATGCCGACACCATTGATCAGCGTTTTCAGGACCTTGGGCTTTGGCCACTGGCCAAACGTCCGTTATCACTTAACCGCCAGCGTAAAGTGATACCTGCACTGCTGGTTTTTGCAGGAGCAATTGCACTTGGTGTAGCCGGTGTGGTTACCCTGCCAATTGCCTTTCTGATTGCGATCGGAATATTCATTTTAATGAATGTGATATCCGTTCGGGAAATCTATGATGAAGTTGACTGGCCGGTTATTGTATTACTTGGTGCCATGATTCCGGTTGGCCGGGCACTTGAAAGCACTGGTACTACCGACTGGATGGCTAATGCGATTCTCAATATTACAGCCGGTTTACCTGCTGCGGCACTGCTGGCACTGATACTGATCGTGACGATGTTTCTGTCAGACATTATCAACAATGCGGCAACTGCTCTGGTGATGGCACCGATCGGTGTATCCATTGCGGGATCATTAGGGGTGAGCAGTGACGCATTCCTGATGGCGGTGGCGGTGGGTGCATCCTGTGCCTTTCTGACCCCGATTGGGCACCAGTCAAATACGCTGGTCATGGGCCCTGGCGGCTATAAGTTTGGCGACTACTGGAGAATGGGCTTACCGCTTGAAATTCTGATAATTGCGCTGGCCGTGCCAATGCTGCTGATTGTCTGGCCACTGTAAATTTTTTTAGTGCGGGATCTAAATGGTTCCCGCACTCATATCGATCAGCAATCAATAAGTAACCACGATGCCGCTATACCGGCGAGCGGAAAGCCTCTGTCTCATTGCCTTCAACAATTGGCTTCAGATAAATTTCAACACGTCGGTTACGCTCTCGACCATAATCGGTTCCGTTATTGGCAATTGGCATTGTTTCACCAAAGCCCTGCGTTCGTGTGCGACGTGAGCCGACACCTTGATTAACCAGATAACCTTTTACGCTTGAAGCACGACGCATTGAGAGCTGTTGGTTGTAGGCTTCCGAACCAACGCTGTCGGTATGACCAATTATGTGAACCGCGGTACCCGGATAGTCAGCCAGTACATTAGCCACTTTGTTCAGACTATCGCGGAAGTCTACCTTGATCATGGTGCTGTCAAAGTCGAAGGATACTTCACTGCTTAAATTCAGTTTAAGCGAGTTATCTGCGAGTCTGGAAATTCTGATTTCATCAGCCGCCTGCTCCTGGCTCAGCTCACGCTCGAGTGCCTGTTGTTGCTCGTCCATGTAGCGACCGACAGCATTTCCGGCGATCGCTCCGACAACTGCGCCGACAAAGCGACCTTTATCGCCATCCACCTGGTGCCCGAGCACTGCACCCGCAATAGCGCCTGCGGCGGCACCTGCCTGGCCTCTGGTCAGAGAATCATTACTTGCGCACGCGCTGACGAAAAGCGCACTTGCACAGATCAGTGAGAGTTTCGGTAAGGATTTAATCATTTTGGGTCTTCCGGTGTTCGCGATCCAGTTATTCCACTGGTTATCGCGGCTTAGCGGCAGATTTTAGCCACCTTTTATAGATGGCTGCTGAATATACCGGCTGGTAACAATCGAAAGCCCAGGGTGCGGTCAAACATCGACCGCACAAGGAGTCTACTGCGCAATCTCTAATTCAACACGACGATTAGCAGCTCTTCCCTGAGCAGTCTGGTTACTTTGCAACGGCTCACTTTCGCCAAAGCCAACAGCCGACATACGCGCGAGATCAATGCCGCCGACATCTGCCAGATAGCGAACTACCGTCACGGCTCTCTGTCTGGAAAGCTCCATGTTATTTGCCGCACTTCCTTGATTGTCGGTATGTGATTGCACAGAAATTCGAACATCAGGATTCGCTCTAAGCTCTTCGATAACACCATCCAGTGCTTCAGTAGCACGCGGTGTTAGCGCGGCCGATCCGCTTTCAAAATTCACCCCTTCCAGTACGCCTGAAAATACACAGCCACTCTCCGCGACTACCGCCCCTGCCGGGGTGTCGGCACAAAGATCACTTTCATCGGGCACCCCGTCACCATCGCTGTCTGCCGGAGAAGGCGGCGGTGGTGGAGGTGGAGGCGGCGGTGCTGTTTCTACCGGCTCTTCAGGTTCTGTGGGTGGTTCCATTTCGGCTTTAACCGGCTCTGCTGGAAGCTCAGGCTGTTCTTCCGGTACAGGCATCGCGGTGTTGTTACCACCACCGAATCGTTTTACCAGACTAAAACTGATGTCTTGCGCATCGGCGTCGTGATTTAAAAACTCTGCTCTTAACCCAAAGCCATTATTAAACCCGTACTCGACACCAAGCCCTGCAGCAAGGTGTTCGTTATTCAGACGAGAGAATTCAATACCGTTGGTACTTGAGTTATTCAAAAAACCAATACCGGCTCTGGCATACAGCATCAGCCCTTCACGATCCTCAAGACTTCGACTGCCATACAGATAAAGCAAACCGGACAAACCCGCTGCCTGATAATCGATGTTACCGGTGATTGTCTGGTTACTGAGTTCGGCGCCTCCCAGATCGGAGTAATATCCTTCGAGGGAGAAACGCCTGCTTAAATCCAGACCGGCAAACACTCTTGCACCGGCACTGGCGGACTCCGTCACGGTGAATGATGTGGCGTTGACCCGGGGTTCAAGATTAGAACCCAGCAGACTCACACCACCAAACAGACGAGTCTCGGCCATGGCTGAGGGAACACCGGCAGCAAAAGCTGCCAGCGATACCGCGATACAAGAGGTTTTTCGGTAGTTCATAACTTTCTGTTTATTTAAAAATACGTCGACGCTGAATTCCAACCAGAGCCAGCAGGCCGGTCAGCAGCAAGAGCGGATCAAAAGCGCTGCCGATGCTGAAGGTACACCCGCCGCCACGCAAGCCGGTTTCAATCATCGAGTTGTTACCTGATTGTGTTTCGACAACCGGCTCGTCTTCGATGGCGTTACCGTCATCACCAATGCCATCGTTGTTCGAGTCCGGATCAAGGGAGTCAGGGATGCCGTCACCGTCGGTGTCGACAATACCGTTGCCTTCATCTACGTCGGAAATGCCGTCGCCATCATCATCGGTATCAATATCATCAGTAATGCCGTCACCGTCTGTATCGGTAGTCACATCCGTGCCACTGGGCTCTTGAGAATCAAGAATACCATCGCCGTCAGTGTCCCCGGTTTCTTCGCTGTCTGGAATGCTGTCAGCGTCAGAATCGGCGTCCAGAGAATCCGGAATGCCGTCACCGTCGGTATCGACCAGGCCATTACCTTCGTCGATATCAAGAATGCCGTCGTTATCGTCATCGTCGTCAAGAACGTCATAAATGCCGTCACCATCGGTATCCACCAACGGGGATATTTCGGGGTCAATTTCATCTGCTATACCGTCAAGATCGGCATCGGTACAGCCCTCTGTAGTAATCGTCCAGGTTTGAGGCGCTGACGTATCTTCTCCACCCTGACCAGTGCCCGATGTATCAATCAATACCGCGGTAACACTTGAAACCGCACCGTCCTCTGTACCTGGCTTGAGTCGGTAAGTGAGAGTCAGTGAAGGCCAGCTGACAAAAGGAAACTCGCTGAACATATCAGGGTTGCTGATGCCGGTCATACGGAAGCGCATGCCGGAAGTTTCGCCATCACCGTCGGTGACGTTTTGCGCCCAGCCGGTAATTTCAACCGGACCATCACAAGGACTGCTGGTCGGGCTGGCACCCGGATTGTACGACGGCGCATTGTTTGGAGCGGCCATCACAGGTGAGCAAAAAAGCGCCGCAGCTACTGCTGCAGATAACGAAGCGGGAATGAATTTCATTGGTAATCCTCTGCTAAAAGCGTTCAGTCGCAGCGATTAAAACCCAATGGTGGATTCCAGTCGTCGAACTAACCGAAACTTTACAACCTGTGAAGATACCACTGTTATCGTGTTTCAGTGATCAATCGATATATACATATAAGCAATAAAAATAATCACTTACAACAGTTATCTCGATCAAATCCAGTGATCACAGCGAAATTATTTGTTAATTTTGTGAATCACTCCAAGCCACTCCGTGAACCGGCAGGATCAGTGGAGAACCACTGGCTCATCACCGGACAGCGCAAATTCCTCAAGCAAAGGCTCGGGCTCCGGCGAAGAGTGGTGCAACATCATTCGCCAGCTGTCGTTGGTTCGGTGGTAGATATTGGTTGTCAGCATCACACTGACTACCTCCCCGTCCACGACAATTTCTTCGCGCACAAGATGCACGGCGAGATGATCGTCCTGGGTGATTCTTTCATCACTGATTGCAAACATCATTGAAGGACCGGCTTCGAATATTTCCTGCCAGCTGTCACGGATCTCGCCTCTGCCTTCGAGCCGTGGCGCACCGGGGTGAATACACACTGTGGCGTCATCATCAGACCAGATCGCCATCATGGAATTTAAATCAGCGTTTTCTATTGCTTGATAAAACGCTTCCTCCGCATCCCTGGGAGTCAGAAATTTAGGTTCGCTCATACCGCCTCAAAAGCCGTGAATACAGAGGGTCAGGATCTGCTGGACATCCTGATAACCAGATTATCCCGCTTCACTGTCCAGGTATTCGGACCAGTCGTGATTACCGGCACCAAACACAAAAAAGTGCGGGTTCAACAAGGATTCACGAGTATTGTAACGAAGATCTTGCATCCGGGTATCGGTAACATGACCGCCGGCCTGTTCTACGATGCACTGCGCAGCGCCGGTATCCCATTCGCAGGTTGGGCCGAGCTTGGCATATAAATCAGCGCGGCCTTCCGCCACCAGACAAGACTTTAAGGCACTGCCCATGGAAACCGTGTGGTATTTTCCAAGTTTGTCGAGAAACCGGTTTAAGCGACCACCGTTCAAAGGTGCTCTGCTTCTGGCAATAGTCACTTCTGTGGCCGGTGCAGTGCGCACCTTAATTGGTTGTGGCAGTCCGTCTGCCTCCTGCTTCCAGGCACCACCACCGTCATAGCCCCAGTACGTTACATCAAGTACCGGTGCGTGGACCACGCCGAGTATCGGACAGCCTCCGCGTATAAGAGCGATATTAACGCTGAACTCACCATTGCGTTTAATAAACTCCCGGGTGCCGTCGAGCGGATCGACAAGCCAGTAGGTTTCCCATTCGTGTCGCTCTTCAAACGGAATGCCACAGGACTCTTCCGTCAGTATGGGAATATCGGGAGTGATTTGCTGTAACTGATCGATGATGATCTGGTTGGCGGCAAGATCAGCCTCGGTCAGTGGTGTGTTATCGGCTTTTGCAATAACACTGAGTTCTGACTCATAGTACTCGAGTATTTTCTCACCAGCACTTCTGGCAATCCGAATGGTTGATTCGAGAGTTGCATCAAAAGCGTACTCCGAATTCAATCTGTTATTATTTTTAGTTGCCGGTAAATTCATCGCTATACAGCGCACGACCGTGTTTGCAGTGATTGGATTAAGCGGCCTGCCCAATGATGGACAGACGCACTTTCATCATCGTTAGACTACACATAGAGTGCCAATCAATATGTAAACAAGCATCACGAAACGGCATACAAACAGACTTACATCAAGTTTCTGATGTTTCCATTATTGCGTATGCGGTAACTGCCGTCCGACTCACGCTTTGCGATAGGCCCCAAAGAACCCAGTGCTCCGGTGAGTCCCTGATTGGCAGTGGCGGTTGGCTTGAGTCTGATATCTGCGCGATAGTTACCGTTAAGATCTATTTGCACTTCACCATTTAATTCCAGATCACCGTCTTTACTGGAAAGCGTTGCGATGTGAGCAGGCTTACCATCAACCGGCTGTGGTTCTACATCGAGTACCACTTGTCCCAATGCTGCCTGTAAGCCACCGGTGACTTCTGCATTACGCCAGACAACCGTGCCCCGAGTGGTCTTTAACAGATTGTTCTCGAGCTGCAGGGTTTCAATATCAGCAATCAGATTACCGCCGAAGTCTACAATCGGCAGAGGCAGAAACTGACCAAGATTGACCGCCGGCATACGAAAGGTGCCGTCAGTCACCGTCACATCACCATTGGTAATGTTACGCGACACATCGCCGTTTCCGCTGCCACCAAGCACTTCAAAATCAAGATTCGCCGCGGTTGCACCGGACATAAGTGCCGCCGGCTTAAAACGCCAGTTAACATTCTTTGCGAGCAATGCGGGGTTAGGCGGCTGAACCTGCTGTGCGCTGCCGTTCCAGATACTGCCTGACACACCCGCCACCGCCACCGGATGAGTACTCACGTGCGGTAATACACCAGCGGCCGGAAACTTCCAGACAACGGTCACAGCGAAAGCAATAAGAAACAGAAAGAGGTAACCGACCACTCTCATTGTTCAACCTCCAGACTGAAGCGCGCGTTGACCAGTCCTTCAGTCTTTTTGCTGACGTTCATTGTCGTTATTGATAAGCCGTAGCGAGCATCGAGTGACCCTAATACTTCCAGTAACTTGTCAAACTCTACATCGGAAATCTGCGCTCGCGCACCCTGCGTACCATCAGGAGTGACGCGCTCAGGCTCCGCTATTTTCTTTTCTCTAATAGCACCATCAAGCAGCAGGTAAGGTGCCTGTGGCATCGGTTGTCTGGCAGTACCACCGCCGCCGCTGCCACCACTGCGCTTTACAATCGCAGACTGCTGCTGCATCCATGCGAGATTTTTCTGTTGTGCTTCTATAGATGCCGAGCGATCGGCGATGCCTGTGGTGAGAGGATCGATCAGCAGCATGTAGATGCCGGCTCCTATCGCTACTACCGCAGTGGCAGCAACAATAAACTGTTCACGACCAGTCTGATTGGCATACCAGTCTTTAATACTCATGACGTAGCCTCTATTCGCATACGTGCCTTGATACGATCATTATCTTTGTTGGCAGACTTAACATCAGCCACCAGCTTTTTTTCTACCTCGAGTTTTGACTTTATTTTATCAATATCCTGCAACGAGGCAGTTTCGAGCTCGATATCAAGCTTACCGGCGCGGTAATTCATGCTTTTCACCGTCGGGTTATTCGCTTCACGCAACGCAGAGCCTACCGCAGACATCATGACAATAAAGCTGGCATCGTCTATCGACCCGGCACCACTGCCAAGGGCTTTAACCAACCCTCTCATTTGCCTGACAGGATCATTCTCCGGATTGCGAACCCCCGGAAAAGTGTCTTTAAGTACCGCAGACATTTGCTGCTGCAGCGCTTCCTGTTGCTCACCAAGCGCCTGATACTGCAGGAAGGTTGACCCACCCCAAAGTGCGACCAGTGTGGCTGCAAGTGCTGCCGGAACACGCCATGGTTTCCATGCCTTGCCGATCGCTTCGGTTTTGCTGTACTCACCCTGCAGTAGATTGATGTACGGGTGTTTTTTATTCTTTGCTTTTGCCTGTGCAAGACCACGTGCAAACAACTCAACTTCGGTACGCATTGGCACCGGACCTTCCGAGGTCCTCAATTCGTAGCGATCAGGGCCGCAGGCAAAGTGCAGTGCACCCCAGATTACTTCCTCCGCGCCCACAGCCGGTGCGATGGCCGTTTCTGCAGCATCGGTATTGCCAGTGTCACTTTCTCCTGAATTGTCGAGTAGCAGACTCAGCATATCCGAATCACAGGAAAAGCCTTTTCCCTGAGACTGACGTACTGAGGCATGTCCCGAGTTGGTCATTACCGTGATCCGACCGGCTTCAAGCGGCAACGCATACGGCTCCGGAATAATCTCTGCAACGCTAAGCCCTGCGTCATCACACCGGTCAAGCACCCAGTCAAGACCATCCATCGCCATCACGGCAACGGGTATCTTGCCGTCCGGCAACTTGGCCCCAAAGGCAAAGTGCGAGGTTTCGACGTCTTGCGCCAGCTGGTCTTCCAGTGCGTAAGGTATTGCCTTGATGGCTTTGGACAGATTGGTGACTGGCACAGAGGCTTCTTCAAGCAACAGTTCGGTGCCGGCAATAATCATGACCACACGACGACGTTCGGCCGCTTTTGCCGCATCGGCAAAGCTGCCGTGATCGTGTTCGGCCACCACTTTGCCACGATCATCGCAGACTGCCCAGCGCAGGTAATCGTCGCCAATACGTTGCAGATAGGTTAATAAATACTGAGCCACAATTTGGTTCCGTTTAGATTAGTTTCGCACCGGTTGCCTACAGACCGCCGCGGGACCGCTGCAACGCAGTGACCGCACCGGTATTGTCGCGAAAAAGCGTAGTGTACTGCGTCAGGCTGATTTCTTCTCTGCGTACCGTTACCCGTGACATAAAATAACCACTCGATACCGCGATGTTTGCATCTGCCACCGTTTGATCTTCACTGAGTTCTGCCTGCTGAATAAATGTCTGCGTATTCTCGTAGATAAATCCGTCATCTTCGACCAACTCCTCGTCACTGACTTGCTGATCAGCAGGCTGCTCGCCGGTATCCGACTCGCTGTTTATGACAGAATCCAGCAATCCGCCACCCTCCGGGCAGTTCGGGTAGTTCTCCCAGTATGCATCATCTACCACTTTTAACTCATCAGACAGTTCAATCATGTAATCTGCCAGCGAAGCCAGCACTGGCGCCGAAGCTGTATTAACGTTGATGGCCGTGCCGGTAGGCAGCGTAGAGATGTGCGGCAGCAGCGTGTCATAGTCGTCCAGACCGCCTTCATCAGTGACACGAAAGCCTTTTACCAGCATTAATTCAGTTGGACTAACCATTGGCCCGTTGGCCGCGCGATAAGGAGGGACCTGGCCGGTGTAAAAATCATCTTCCGCACCGTCAGTACCGGTCGCGTCAATGTTGGGGTCTATCCAGTCGAGAATGGATTCCGCTTTAAGCGTATCAATACTCAGTGCCCTGAGCAGCCGTTGCAATCCTTCGAATTCAAGTTGATCGGTAGTCCCTTCAATAGACACCAGGTTGTTCAGATTGAACTTACCCTGCAGATCAATCACACACCCTTCTACCGTTGCACCGTCTACCGGCACCGGTGGCAGGCTTTCGGCCCAGTAGTCTTCGGTACTGTCCGAATTGTTTCTGTCTCCCTCGCGCCTGTCGCGGTTAAGTACCGCAATTGCAAACTGTTCTCCGGCGGAGGCCAGGTTATGAAGCTGTGATTGTACCTGTCGGTTGGATGCTTTTTGTATTGATAACTGCTGACGAGTGGTCATGGACGTGACCGTGACTGTAATCAGCGCAACAATCAAAAGCGTTGTCACCAGCGCCGCCCCGCGCTGACGGCTTTTTTTTATCACTTCCCGCCGATGCGGCTGCAGAGAATCAGTTCGGTAACACATAAAGTCTTCTGGCAGAGCCAAGATCTTCGAGTTCGATAGTCACCTCCATCGCAATGGGCAGCTCATCGAATTCTTCCTCGGTATTTGCGTTTTCTTCGGGTGGCCATGAAGTGACCCATTCGCCGCTCGCGGTTAAAAACCGAAAGGTGAGTCCGATAACATCATTGACCATCAGCCGATCGCGAAAAGAAGAAGAATCAAACCGGTCAACGTGGTACCAATAGCGTCGCAACAATCGGTCATCCGAATCGATATAGTAGGCAACATTTTGCAGATGACTGCGCGGCGGTACCTGCAATAGCGCCGGGTTGGTCCAGCCACCCCGCGTTACCTGAATAATAAACTCTCCCTGTTCGTTTATTTCAATGCTCTTTCTTTTACTGCCAAGCTCTTCTACCGAATCTCGTTTTACAATTTGCTCAAAATCTTCGGCAAACCAGTAAAAAGTCCGTTGTAGTTCGTCGTAGCGTGCAATGGTTTTTTCGGTGCGATCAGCGATGCGGGTAACGTTAAACCAACCACCGTAGGCAACACCGCCCATGATCGCAAGTACTGCAGTAGCAACAATAAACTCTACCAGGGTAAAGCCGCTTTGAGCCTTCTTGTTGAAATGGCACAACCGCATTATTGTCGCGCCGCCGTGCTGCGTGCTTTGAAACGAGGATGGCTAACAAAACCTGCAATGGACACCAGCGGGTTTTGTGCATCTTCGCTGCTGCGAACTTCCACATCGACACGTCGCAGATCATCGTCTTCAACTTTCTGCACAATGGTTTTCCAGTACCATGCCTTGCCAAACATTTCCTCTTCACCGTTTTTACTGCCGGTTTCGGGAAACGAGGGTGATAATCGAAGTTCCGCAAGGCGATTGCTGGCCACCCACTCGGCAATGGCGCGGTCCCGCATGCGGCCGGCGTTTGAGGTTGCCACACCGGCACTTTGTACCAGCGCACCGAGAATGATTGACAGAATCGCCAACGAAACCAGTATTTCAACCAGTGTAAAGCCGTTTTGTTTGCGTGACGTATTCAAAAGTCGTCCGTTTTACCGAACGTGATCAACTCTTCAACACCACTGGCCACCTGCCAGCGGTCATTGTTTAATCCCTTTTCTACTGTCACTTTAAAATCAGGCATGACTTCGCCATTGGAAAGAAACATCACGTGCGGTCGGGTCTTTTCATCAATCTTGAACGCTTCCTTGCTTTCCAGCTCTACGGCCACACCGGATATTTCAACTTCTACGTCAAAGTTGTCCGGCCAGTCACGCGTACGAAAGGTTGTGCTTTCATAAGCCACCCACTTACCGTCACGACCATCACCATCCAACGCGAGAAACTGGTAGTCACTGTCAGTAAATCGAATACCAATTTGTTTGGTTTTATAGATGGACTCTTCCGCAGCCCTGCTCATTAACTCTGCAAGCCGCAGAGTTTCTTCTTTTATTTGTTCTTTTTCGCCGCCGAAATTTATCCGCGGCACTATCACCGCAGTTAACGTCGCCATCATTGCGATCACTACGATCAGCTCGAGTAGGGAAAAGCCTCGAGCTGTCTGTTTAACCGACACTTCAACCGAAGCCATGATCGCAATCTGCGTGTTGCTTAATAAACGATCACAGGGTCCAGTTGCCGATGTCGGCATTTTCACCGTCACCGCCTTCCTGCCCGTCTGCACCCAGCGAGTAGATATCGACATCGCTGTTTTCACCCGGGCTGACGTACATATACTCGCGTCCCCACGGATCTTTAGGCAATCTGGACAGATAACCACCTTCCTGCCAGTTCGGTGCTTCAGGCTCTCCGGTTGGCTGTTCGACAAGTGCCAGCAGGCCCTGATCGGTGGTTGGAAAATTAAAATTTTCGAGCTTGTACATTTGCAGTGCCGATTCAATTCCCTTAATTTCGGTTTTCGCTTTTGCGATACGTGCCTTGCCGGGCTGGTTAAAGATTTTGGGGGCAACCACTGCTGCCAGAATACCCAGAATCGCGACCACCGCAATCAACTCAATTAAACTGAATCCACGCTGACCTGATACTGGCGATTTCGATACTTTCGAAGCGGGCAAAAACTCTGCTGATCTATTCACTTTTTTGGCTCCAATCTTGAACTTTGATGTCGGCTAAACACCTGGCCGGTTGCGGCTGACCAGCACGCTTAGCTGTCATGCGCACCGCCATAGTAGAATGCCGACTATTATAACGGCTACATTCGTGCCGCCTGTTACTGTACTGATAAAACTATACGGAAAGAGTTCCTTGCAACCAGAACTTAACCCAAGTGGCGGTCAAACGCGCTCGGGTCTGCATCGTGCCTGTTGGCTCTCCCTGATTGTTGGTATTGCCTGCATTGTTTTTCAAGTGGCAGATATGGTTGAGCCGCTGCGCTTCAGCCGTGAGCAGATCAACGACGGCCAGTGGTGGCGCCTGTTAACCGGCAATCTGGTGCATCTGGGCTATGCACATCTATTGCTCAATTTAGCAGGCCTGGCCGTCATCAGCCTGCTGCTTGCACCCGCCATGCACGCCTGGCAATGGTCAATAGTGGCGGTCACCAGCATGCTTGGCGTGGGCACAGGGTTACTGCTTTTTGACCCGCAGCTGAACTGGTACGTGGGGTTATCCGGCGTGCTCTACGGGTTGCTGCTGGGTGGTGCTATTGCAGATTTCCGCAACCAGAGAATCATCGCAACAATCCTCATTATTTACACCGTAGGGAAGATCGTCTGGGAGCAGATTTACGGTGCTGTGGAAAGCAGTGAAAAAATCACCGGCGGCAATGTGATCGTCAACGCACATCTGTATGGCATGGTTTGTGGCGGACTGGCTGCTCTGTTACTGATGCTAATCTGCCGGCAACGACAATCCGATTAAACGTTGCCATATTCGGGCGCTTCATCTCCCATCCATCGTTCAACCAGCGCGGGTACATTTTCAGCCGGTACCTGTTCACTGAGCTGGCGGGCCTGCTCCAGTAACTTTTTGTCACGCATCAGATCTGCAATTCGAAATTGCATGACACCGGTCTGACGTGTGCCGAGCAGCTCACCTGCACCGCGCAATTCCAGATCTTTTTCGGCGATGGCAAATCCGTCATTGGTTTCACGCATAATCGCTATACGCTGTTTGGCTCGCTGACTCAAACCGGACTCGAATACCAGCACGCAACTGCTGGAAACACTGCCGCGTCCCACACGACCACGTAGCTGATGCAATTGCGACAATCCCAGTCGCTCGGCATTTTCAATAATAATTAACGATGCATTAGGTACATCCACACCCACCTCAATGACCGTGGTAGCGACCAGCAACTGCACCTGATTTTCTTTAAACTCATGCATGGTCTGATCTTTGTCAGCGCTGTTCATACGGCCATGCACCATCGCAATGGCTACATCAGGCATATGGTCCACAAGTTCTGTCACAGTATCTTCAGCAGCACGCGCCTGCAGCACTTCAGACTCTTCAATCAGCGTACAAACCCAGTACACCTGACGCCCTTCTGCAATCGCCACCGCCACGCGTTCGATCACTTCAGTGCGTCGGCTGTTGGGCACGGCAACCGTTTTAATTTCCTGTCTGCCCGGTGGCAGCTCATCAATCACAGAACAATCAAGATCTGCGTAAGCCGTCATTGCAAGGGTGCGCGGAATGGGGGTTGCGGTCATGGTCAGCTGATGCGGCACTCTGCCGTTTTCAATGCCTTTTTCACGCAGCGACAATCGCTGGTGTACGCCAAAACGATGTTGTTCATCGACAATGGTTAACCCTAGATTGGCAAATTCAACATCACGCTGAAACAACGCGTGCGTACCGACTGCTATGTGCGTATGACCCATGGCAATAGCTTCAATGGCATCGCGCTTCTGGCGGCTGCCAAGCTTACCTTTAAGCCAGCCGATGTTAAGCCCGAGCGGTTCAAAACACTCGGTAAAACTGGCCAGATGCTGTTCGGCAAGAATTTCTGTCGGCGCCATAATTGCCACCTGATAACCGGCTCCGACGGCCATCGCCGCCGCTGCCGCCGCCACCATGGTTTTTCCGGACCCGACATCGCCCTGTATCAATCGCAACATTGGCTGCGGGGTTTGCAGATCTGCCGCAATTTCTTCAATAACACGTGCCTGCGCACCGGTGAGCGTAAAGGGCAATGATTCAATCAGTTTTGCACACAGATCACCGGGTGCTGCGATTGCAGGGGCAGATTGTAAACGTGCTTTGTCACGAACCCGCTGTACGCTTAACCGATGCGCCACAAGCTCTTCAAGCGCGAGTCGCTGCACCGCCGGGTGCGATCCCTGCAACAATGCTTCAACATTAATTGAAGGTGGCGGGCGATGCACGGTTGCCAGCGCTTCCTGCAGTGTGGTGTCGGTAGCAGGCACTGTCAGTAATTCGGCAAGACTGGCGTTTTGCAGATGAGTCAGTGCCTGATCGGTAATTTTACGCATCGCCAGTTGATGCAGGCCTTCGGTCACCGGATAAATCGGCGTCAGAGTCTGCGCCGTCATCGGTGCTGCACCGTCACTCAGTACCTGATACTCGGGGTGGACGACTTCAAGTGTTTGCCGGCCACGCCTGATCTCGCCAAAGCACGATACCCTGGTACCTTTACGTAATTTGTCACGTTGCTGATTACTGAAGTGAAAAAAGCGCAACGTTATTTCACCGGTGTCGTCACCAATGGTGCATATCATCGAACGGCGCCGATGAAACAATACTTCTATGTTGAGCACAATACCGCTGAATACCGCTTCAAGCCCGACGGCGAGATTGCCTATCGCAATCTCGCGAGTACGATCCTGATAACGCAAAGGCAGATGAAACAGCACATCCTGCACCGACTTGATTTGCAGCCGGGCCAGCTTTTCAGCCTGCTTACTTCCCACCCCTTTGAGGCGGGTAACAGAAAGCTCGGTTAAATCCATCACTGCAGTGCAGCACGGGACTCAGTGCAACGCGATCAGGCGTTAAGCACCATAATCCCTTCGACTTCCACCGGTACCGCTTTGGGTAGTTCGGACACACCAATCGCAGCACGCGCCGGATAAGGTTCGGCAAAATAATCAGCCATCACTTCATTGACTTTGGCAAAGTCATTCAGATCTGTCAGAAATACAGAAAGCTTGACGATGTCGGCAAGCGAACCACCGGATGCGGCGCAAACCGCAGACAGATTATCGAACACCTGACGGATCTTTGCTTCGACATCACCTTCAACGACTTCCATGGTTGCCGGCACCAGGGGAATCTGCCCGGAAATATAAACTGTATCGCCTACTTTGACAGCCTGTGAGTAAGCACCAATAGCGCCCGGTGCCTGATCAGTGGCGATGATCTCTTTGCTCATGAACCTGTTCCCGCTTGAGTATGTTGAGTTTTTACCTGAAGCGGATGGTAACTGTGTCTGCGCTTAAAACATAGCGTCAGTGACGCTTGGGCTGGAAATCAGCACCGGCAAACGCCCGCAAGTGGGAGGGTAACACCGTGCAGTTAACGACTGTTGCGCTAGGCCCGGCGGGCGCGCAGTGTTGCTTTCAGACTTCGAACACGTTTGATCAGGCGACCCAGTTGCGTTCTGTCCTGTACGGCCAGTTGAAACACCAGTGTAGTGATGTTTTCACTACCCGGGACAAATCTTATATCTTCAATATTAGTGTCCATCTCGGACATCACATTAGCGACCTTCGCCAGCACGCCGGGCACATCGTTAATATCGACTTCAATTTGCGTTTTAAACGGCCCGGTAATATCCGACCCCCACACCACGGCAACCCATTCCCGTGAACGCCGCCGCTGACGCGATACATTCTGGCAGTTGGCCCGATGCACCAACACCCCTTTTCCGGCGGTAATCATGCCGTGAATATTGTCGCCGGGTATGGGCATACAACAGCGTGCCAGCGAGATAATCGCATCTTCACCACCTTCAACCACCAGCGGCCCAGGATCAGTCGTCGACAGCATTTTGGTGCGTTGATCAACCTCGAGGGTTCGATCACCTTCATTCAGCAGCCATGCAGCCACCATACTGGGAATGTGATTCCCTAACCCGATCTCATAACAAAGCGTGTCAAGATCAGCCAGCCCCATCTGCTTAAGCAATGAATCGATAGAATCTTGATCAATATCTTCAAGCCGGGTGTCATAGCGTTTTAAACCGCGCTCAAGCAACTGCCGGCCAAAACCAATCGTTTTATCTTCGCTTTGGTTTTTCAGAAAGTTTCTGATCGTATTTCGTGCTTTGGGTGTCACCACAAAATTGAGCCAGAACGCGTTTGGCTGTTGGTCATCCGAACAAATGATTTCAACAGTCTGGCCGGATTCAAGCGGTGCACTCAACGGTGCCAATTGACGATCAATTTTGGCAGTTAGGCAACGGTTGCCAATATCTGAATGCACGGCATAGGCAAAATCCACCGGAGTGGCCCCCTGTGGCAAACGGTAGATATCGCCCATGGGTGAGAACACAAAAATCTCATAAGGAAACAGATCGACCTTCACATTCTCGTAAAACTCCAGCGTATCGGCGCTGGTTTGCTGCATATCAACCAGGTTGGCCAGCCATTGATGGGCACGCTGCTGGGCACTGTTGGACTGACCTTCTTTGTACATCCAGTGTGCAGCCACACCGGTTTCGGCGAAGGTGTTCATTTCCTCGGTTCTTATCTGCACCTCAATCGGGATAGCAGCCGGACTGAATAACACCGTATGCAAAGACTGATAGCCATTACTCTTAGGGATAGCAATATAGTCTTTGACCTGCTTTGGCAGCGGGTTGTGCACACTGTGCATGACGCCAAGTGCCCGATAACAATCGTCTTCTGACTTAACGATTATCCTTACCGCGAACATATCGAATACGTCTTCAAATGCCGATTGCTTGTTACGCATTTTCTGGTACAGGCTGTACAGATGCTTTTCACGGCCGTGTACTTTGGCTTCAATGCCTTTGTCTTCAAGTTTTGCCAGCGCAAGTATTTCAAACTTGCGTACCAGCTCGAGTCTGTCTTTATTGCGCTTTTGCACTGCCTGTTGAAGTACCCGGTGACGTACCGGATACAGGGATTTAAACCCCAGATCCTCAAGCTCGTTTTTCATCTTGTAAATGCCGAGCCGATTCGCAATTGGTGCATAGACCTCAAGCGTCTCACGGGCAATTCTGCGGCGTTTATGATCCGGCATCGCACCCAGGGTGCGCATGTTGTGGATACGATCGGCCAGCTTGATCAGTATCACGCGGATGTCATCGACCATCGCCAACAACATCTTTTGAAAATTTGCCGCCTGGGCTTCTGCCTTGGATTTAAATTTGAGGTGGGTGAGTTTACTGAGACCATCGACAATTGCGGCAACGTCTTCGCCAAACCGGCTTTCGATCTGTTGCAGGGAAATAGAGGTATCTTCGACAACATCGTGCAACAGGGCCGCCATCACACTGCGATGGTCCATGTTCATTTCAAAGACTATTTTTGCCACCGCGATCGGGTGGAGAATATAAGGCTCGCCGGAGACGCGTGCCTGACCTACGTGGCCTTCGTCGGCAACTTTGTAGGCTTCGTAGACTTCATCTACCTGAGATTCGTCATAACGCCTCCGCATCAGTTTGCGGAGATCGTCTATTGCAGCTTGCTGGCCAGGGTCCTGGCGGGTGTCTTTGCGGGTCAGGACAGGTACCGGCAAGCTGAGCTGCGTGCTAAAGGTCCGAAGCGGGAGCGGATATTGACGCTTCACCAGACACGTCCTCAATAGACCGCACCGGTGCTTCTTCTTCCATTTGCTCTTGTGACAACAACCCTTGTGCGATTTCACGCAGTGCGATTACAGTGGGTTTGTCGTTTTCCATCGGCACCAGTGGATCAGCACCAAGAGAAATTTTTCGCGCCCGCTTAGCTGCCTTTATCACCAGTTCAAAACGATTGTCTACGTGTTCGAGGCAATCTTCAACAGTAACGCGCGCCATAGGAAACTCCGGAATTCAGTCAGTTATATGACTGCTGATTTTAGTGACATTGCAAAAGAAAACAAGCCAAACGCTGAAATGGTGTGCAGTACACCCGTGATTAGCTTAAAAGCGCACTCAATACCGGTTGGTTTTCAGTGCTTTGACGAGTGGTCTCAACGCGTTTAGACAATATCACCGCACATAGCTCATCAAGCGCATGCTCAAAATCCTGATTAATGATCAGGTAATCGTAGTTTGAAAAATGTCGCATATCTTCCACAGCATCCCGCATGCGACGCTCAATGACCTCTTCAGAGTCACTGGCTCGACCACGCAGCCTTTGCTCAAGAATGTCTTTTGAGGGTGGCACGATAAAGATGCCGCATGCATCCGGCATCAGTCGGCGGACCTGATCAGCGCCCTGCCAGTCGATTTCCAGTATCACATCTGTACCCAGCGCCAGTGTTTGTTCTACCAGACGCTGTGAAGTGCCATAGAGATTATCGAATACTCGGGCGTGCTCGAGGAAGTCGCCCTCGCCAATCATTGTATGAAAGGTGTCTTCATCGACAAAGTGGTAGTCAACGCCATCGACGTCGGCCGGCCGCTTTGGCCGTGTTGTGTGAGAAACAGACACCACCAGTTGATCAAGCCGTTCGCAGGCACCTTTAACCAGGCTGGTTTTGCCGGCACCTGAAGGTGCCGATAAGACATAGAGCTGAGCCGTCATGGTGAACTGTTTGTTCCGCGCCGAAAGATCATTATTTTAAAGCCAACCTGCGCCAAAGTGTTATCGAATTAGCCGGGCAGTGTACCTACGCACTTGCGATCATTCTCGTATCGTAGGCGTCGACATCCGTGGCAATCAGCAACTCAACCAGGCGATCACTGATAGGCAAACGGGTAGTTTGCTCAAAATGCAGGAACATCGGGTTTGCATCAACATCGACAACCGCGTACTCGGCTTCCGGAGTGATTCGCATATCGATGGCACAGAAACGTAAATCGAGAGTTGCCGCGACTCGTCGGCAAATGCGTTTCGCTTCTGCAGGTAATTCAATCGGTCGCACATAGTCACTGTGCATGGCGGCAAATTCATTGACCTCAGGCTCTATCAGACCTGAGAAAACCGATTCGCCAATCACATAGGCACGCACTTCATCACCGCCGATGATTTCCTGATACTCAACGGGTGTTACCGGAAGATCTGACAGGTGGCGGGCAATATCGTCAATGTGGCCGCTGTTCCATGCCGAGCTGTTCCAACCGGAAGGACGGTATTGAAGTTGTTCGTTGGTCAGACTGAAAAACGCCTGCACCCGACGGAAATCGTTACTGACGATAACCTCTGGCACTCTGACACCCTGTGTGCGGATCAGTTGTAGCTGTCGGATACGGTAACGTGCGTTTTTCAAGGACTCAATAGGATTTACCCAGTAGCTTTCCATACCCCGGAAAAGACTGCCAAGTGCCGCCTCTGTCTCACGCAACTCGACGGCATCCGGCATTGCACCCATGGCACTGGCACTGACCAATAAGTCATCCCAGTGGCGGCAATACACGGAATTAACCAGTGACAAATCGATAGCGGGTTGTCCATCACGATACCGAATTGTGCCAGCCATAGGCAATGCACTGTCAAAGGTTATCGTCATATCCTTAGGATATAGCCGCGGATCGAAGTAAGCTACCCGATTGCCGCGAGCCAGGACTTTGTTGTAGATCGCTGCTGCATGCTGATCTTCAGCTGTGCCCATCACCAAAATCATCGCGCCACCGTGGTTCATCTTTCTTATCTTGAGCACGGTATTTCACAATCTGTACCATTGAACGGTGAGATAGCAAAAGGCTATTTGGTCAAATCCAATTGTCTTGAACGCGTCACATTCGCTCGAATCGAACGGATAGTTTTTTGCGCAAATATCAAAGATTGGTTCAATTATTCCTGTGCGGTGCCGAGAACCTGCCCGGCACAATTTTTTAATTCGCGTTTTAGCGTATCGGTTATCGCTGCTTTGGCGGCAGCGACAAAATTTTGAAGTACAGAAAAACGACAATGCAGCGCGTAAGAATACTAACGTTTTCGATTGGGTATATGCAAAGCGCGGTTATCAGCCGCCAGGGCTGCTTCATGAATTGCTTCACTTAATGTCGGGTGTGCAAATACAGTACGGGCAATGTCTTCACTGGTGCCCTGAAATTCCATCACTGTCACGCCATGGCCTATCAGCTCCGAACTGTGTCCGCCAACGATGTGCATACCAAGTAATTCATCAGTGTGTTTATCACTAAGTATTTTTACCATACCGCCAGTGTCACGCTGTGCTTTGGCGCGGCCACTTGCAGCAAACGGAAATACTCCGCTCTTATACTCCCTACCCGCTTCTTTAAGTTGCTCTTCGGTTTTACCTACCCACGATATTTCAGGGTGGGTATAAATGACTGAAGGAATCGCATCGTAGTTCAGGTGACTGTGCTGCCCGGCTATACGTTCGGCAACGGCCACACCTTCTTCTGAGCCCTTGTGTGCCAGCATTGGACCGCGCACCAGATCACCGATTGCCCACACACCAGGAAGATTGGTCTCGCAAGCATCGTTAACATGAACCAGACCACGCTCGTCCATTAACAGATCGGTTTCAGGATCTGTCAGTTGTTCTATGTTCGGACGTCGTCCAACGGCCACAATCACGCGATCAACGGTTAAGTTCTGCTCACCCGAAGAATCGGTGTACTGCAATGACACTCCGTTGCCATCAACCTGTGACGACATCACCCGCGCGCCGAGCTTAATGTCGAGCCCCTGGCGGGTGAATTGTCGAAAAGAATCTTTGGCTATCTGTTGATCAACCATCGGCAGAAATACATCCTGCGCCTCCAGTACAACGACTTCAGCACCAAGTCTGCGCCACACACTACCAAGCTCAAGACCGATAACTCCGGCACCAATCACACACAGCTTTTGTGGCACGGATTCCCAGTCGAGCGCACCGGACGAATCGACAACTACATCGCTGTGCAATGGTACGGCGCCTATTTCGATAGACTTCGAACCGGTAGCAAGAATGATGTTTTCGGCACTATATGCGCTGGTATTTCCATCACTGTCCTGAACTGCAATCTGGCGCTCAGGCATCAGTTTGCCGGTGCCTTTTAGCCAGGTGATATTGTTGGCACGAAACAAGTGCTCAATACCACCGGTTAGCTCTTCAACAATTTTATCTTTGCTGGAGATCATTTGCGGTACATCTGCGCGAACACCGTCAACGACTATGCCGTGCTCCGAAAGACCTTTTGACGCTTCATAATAAATCTGACTGCTCTCAAGCAGAGCTTTGGACGGAATACACCCGACGTTAAGACAGGTGCCACCCAGTGCAGGACTACCTTTCTTGTTTATCCATTCTTCTACACAAGCTGTTTTCAGTCCGAGCTGAGCGCACCGGATCGCCGCAACGTAGCCAGCCGGACCGGCCCCCAGAACGATGACATCGAATTTCTCAGACATGGTAAATGCTCCAGATTCAGTGCGTAGCTGTCACTGAATTAAATAATTGTAGATAGCGAACTGGTTACCTGACCTGACAACGCAGGCCATAAAGTAACAGTGATAGTAACGACTGCCATTGTAACGCAGTCGCCCTGTCTGTTTTATCCGGCACGGTTGATTCAGGAGTAACCGCGCTTGTGCACCTGGTAGTCAGGTGTATCAGATATCGAGCAGTATTTTGGCAGGCTCTTCGACCAGTTCCTTGATCGTTTTCAGAAAGGTTACCGCACCCTGACCATCGACGATTCGATGATCATATGACAACGCGATATACATCATAGGTCTGATCACCACTTCGCCATTAATCGCAACTGGTCGATCCTGAATGGTGTGCATACCAAGAATGGCACTTTGCGGTGGATTGAGGATAGGGGTAGACATCAGTGATCCGAAAACACCACCGTTGGTGATGGTAAAGGTACCACCGGTAAGTTGGTCCAGCCCGAGCTTACCATCGCGAGCAAGCCCTGCGTATTCACCAATCTGCTTTTCAATGTCGGCAAGGGTTAGATTTTCGGCATCACGAATAACCGGCACCACCAGTCCACGATCTGAAGATACGGCAATGCCGACATCACAAAAGCCGTGATACACCACGTCATCTCCGTCCAGAGAGGCGTTGATGTCAGGAAATCGCTTGAGCGCTTCAGTGGCGGCTTTCACAAAGATCGACATAAAACCCAGACGCACGCCATGCGCCTTTTCAAACTGATCTTTATACTGCCCGCGCAGTTCTTTAATCGGCTGCATATCCACTTCGTTAAACGTCGTGAGCATGGCAGTCGATTGCGAGGCGTGCAGCAGTCGCTCGGCAATTCGTGCACGAAGACGGCTCATCGGCACGCGTCGCTCGGAACGATCGCCGGCAACACCGGCAGCTATTGCAGAAGACGATGCCACAGCAGGTGCAGACGCAGCAGATGCCACTGCAGCCACCGGCGCAGATGCTGCACCACCTGCAGATGATTGACCTGCAATGTGTGCCTCGACGTCGGCTTTTGAGATGCGGCCGTTTTTACCGCTGCCAGCAATTTGATCTGCGCTAAGATTATGCTGTGCCATCAGTTGCCGTGCTGACGGACTGGTGGGCCCTCCTGTATCGTCGGCATTGGCCGCAGCGCTGGCCGCGGCAGGCTCGGGAGTTGCCGTTGCAGCCGGTGCAGAAGCCTCGGCGGTTGCGCCCTCTTCCATGGTGCCCAAAACTTCCTGCGCTGTTACGACGGCACCTTCATCAGCGACGATAGCGGTCAGTACGCCGTCGGCAGGTGCCGGAACCTCAAGCACTACTTTGTCAGTTTCCACTTCAACGAGAATCTCATCCCGTTTGATCGCCTCCCCCGGCTTTTTCTGCCACGCGAGAATGGTGGCGTCTGCCACTGATTCCGGTAGAACGGGGACCTTAATTTCAGTTGCCATTATTCTGTGCTGAACCTATTGCGATGTGATTAAATTTTGCCGGCGAGTCTGTGGTTTTCAACCGGGTGTTGGCTATTTTCACGCAGTGCCAACGCTTCCTGCACGAGCGTGTTCTGTTCTTTGATATGCATATTCGCATATCCGACTGCCGGTGACGCAGAAGGCGGCCTTCCTGCAAATTCAAGTGTCTGATTGTCTCCGAGCACTCTTTCAATACGGTGCCTTGTTGCACGCCATGCACCTTGATTACGCGGCTCTTCCTGACACCAGACGATGCGTTCGGCGTTTGGATAAGTGGCAATAATCTGTTGCATTTCTTCATAAGGGAACGGATACAACTGCTCCACCCTGACCACGGCAACATTGTTCAATTGTTCTTCGCGACGTTTTTCCAGAAGATCGTAGTAAACCTTGCCTGAGCAAAACACCAGGCGGTCTACGCCGGCAGGTGCTACAACATCATCCATCTCAGGAATAACCGGCTGGAAACTACCGTCAGCCAGATCTTCGAGCGTGTTCACCGCAAGCCTGTGTCGTAACAGACTTTTGGGCGTCATAACGATCAGCGGACGACGCATGGGTCTGAGCATTTGACGACGGATCATGTGATACGCCTGTGCCGGTGTACTGGGCACTACCACCTGCATGTTCTCTTCAGCGCACAGCTGCAAAAACCGTTCAAGACGTGCCGAAGAGTGCTCCGGACCCTGCCCTTCATAGCCATGCGGTAAAAACAGTGCCAAACCGCACAGACGACCCCATTTGGTTTCACCGGAACTGATGAACTGATCGATCACCACCTGCGCTCCATTGGCAAAATCACCAAACTGCCCTTCCCAGATAACCATCGTTTGCGGGTCTGCCGTGGCATAGCCATATTCAAATGCCAGCACCGCTTCTTCTGACAGCACCGAGTCAATCACCAGAAAATTAGGCTGCTCAGGAAATACGTTACGCAACGGCACATAGGTCGAGCCGTCGTTCTGGTTGTGCAGTACTGCATGGCGGTGGAAAAACGTACCACGACCACAATCCTGCCCTGATATCCGCACCGGATGGCCCTTATCGAGCAACGTTGCATAGGCGAGGTTTTCGGCGTAACCCCAATCCAGAAGCAATGCACCGGCCGTCATCTTGCGGCGATCTTCGACGATTTTTTTAACCCGCGAGTGCAGCAACAACCCTTCAGGCAGATCGGTCAGCGAGTTGGCGAGTTCCTGCAATCGATCTACCGGCGTTTTCGTTTCATAGCTCGCACGCCAGTCAGTATTCATGTACGAGTCCCACGGGATATGGTGTTTTTCCATATATTCGGGATCGGTTTCCACACCCAGTGCTACGGTGACACCAGCATCGAGTTTGTCGCGATACTGCTGTACCAGGCTTTGCGGATAGTCCGCTTCCACACGGCCGGCGGCAATGAGTTTATCGGCGTATAACTGGCGGGTAGTCGGCAGTGCCTTGATGGTTTTATACATCATTGGCTGGGTGGCCGAAGGTTCGTCAGCTTCGTTGTGACCGTGGCGGCGATAGCAGACCAGATCAATCACCACATCCTTGTGAAATTCGTTGCGAAAATCCAGTGCCAGCTGGCTGACAAACAACACCGCTTCCGGGTCATCCCCGTTAACGTGGAAAATTGGCGCATTGATCATTTTTGCCACATCACTGCAGTACAGTGTTGAGCGAGCATCGGCAAGATTACTGGTCGTGAACCCGACCTGATTATTCACGATAATATGAATAGTGCCTTTGGTGGAAAAGCCGCGTGAATCAGCCATGTTGAAGGTTTCCATCACCACTCCCTGTCCGGCAAACGCCGCATCACCGTGAATACTCACCGGGATCACATCCTGACCGACACTGTCGCCATAGCGATCCTGCCGCGAGCGTACCGAGCCCTCGACCACCGGCGAAACAATCTCCAGATGAGAGGGATTAAACGCCAGCGCCAGATGCATGTACTTGCCGGCACTGGTTTTAATATCTGACGAAAAGCCCTGGTGGTATTTCACATCACCGGAGGCGAGTTCGTCATCGTGCTTGCCTTCGAATTCGGAAAACAGTTCCGCCGGGTTTTTACCGAGCACATTGACCAGCACGTTCAATCGACCGCGGTGCGCCATGCCAACCACCAGCTCTTTACAACCGGCGTCACTGGCGCGTTGTACAAGCGACCCCATGATTGCAATCAGGCTCTCTCCGCCTTCGAGTGAAAAGCGTTTCTGACCCACATAGCGCGAGTGCAGATAACGTTCGAGGCCTTCAGCAGCAGTGAGCCTTTCCAGCAGCCACTTCTGCGAATCGACACCAAGATCAGGCTTGGCCCAGTAACTCTCGATGCGTTGCTGCAACCACTTTTTCTGTGTGGTGTGATTGATATACATGTATTCGTAACCAATCGTGCTGCAATAAATTTTTTCCAGATGCGCCACAATTTCGGACAACGGCGCGACGTCAATGCTGGTCAGCGTCGGGGTCTGGAATTCGGTTTGAAGGTCAGCACCCGACAATCCGTTTTCATGCAGCTGCACTTCCTTGACTTCAATTTTCTGCATGCGATCGAGCGGATCGATATTCGCCAGCTGGTGGCCGCGGGTACGATAAGCATCGATTAATGCACCGACCTGCACCTGCTTTCGCTCTTGCTCTACTGAAGACTGCGCGGCCGGACCACCGGAGCGGGCAACCGAGTTTCTGGTCAGGTTGTAAAAGTGCTGCCGCACTTCGCTATGCGGAATATCTCGCGCCTGCCCGTTAACCATCGGCAGCTGATCGAAATATCGACGCCAGGACTCGGGCACCGAGTTCGGATCCCGAAGGTACCGCTCGTAGTGTTGCTCAAGATACACAATGTTGCCACCGTCGAGCATCGAGGTGTCCTGCAACATTTTCATACTTGCCATTGTTGTTTTCCGCAACGAAATATTTTTATTTAGGGGTTAGGATAGATGATTGGCAGTTAATTGCCACGGCGTCATCCGCGATTGATGAAACGGATTGTTGCAACTTTCCACACAGTCAGGAGAGTTGATACTCCAACCGGTAAATAGTTCATCTACAGTCCCTGTATGCAACAGCCCGGCAGTTTTTTGCTGTCTGTTGTGGCCCCGTTTCAGCGCGACACAAGAATAACGCACTTTTGCCATGCATTCGACTTACATTGGCGTGATCACGCCTATGCACAGACAGCGGCTGTCACCCGAGCGGATCCCATCGGTGAGGATGTGCAAAATGATCTGCGTTAAACCAGTCGGGGCGCTTTTTGTAGTCAAACAGATCAAAAACGTACAACCCCTGTGTGTCGTCGAACCGACGAAAGCCCAGGGCAAGCAACTCCGCCAGTACAATTGATTCGCTGCACAACAACACGCTGCCGCTTGCACAATCGCGAACAATCGCCAGCAACCCGTTATACGACAGCACTTCACGATCAACATCCAAAATGACAATCAGCGGGCAGCGCTGATTGGCAACTGTCGCACGGCCGGCTAAAAATGACTCGAAGGTCTGCTGATGTAACAGCGGACTGTCGTCCAACATTGGTTGCAGCACCTCGGGAACTGTATCGCACAACAGCAGCACTGAGCTCAAACCCGCGTTCAGCGATTTTTCTATTTCTGCCATCGCCCGCTGAACGGCCGGATGTACAACTGTGTCAGACAATGCAGCTACCGTTAGTCCGGTTTGCGGGCCGCATAGGCAGCCTTTTGATCATCTGTCGCTTCACTCTGGTACTTCGCTTTCCATTCCTGATAAGGCATACCGTAGACCGCTTCACGGACATCATCGAGGTCAATATCGAGATCTCGCTCTTTTGCCTCTTCTGTGTACCACTTGGACAGACAGTTGCGGCAGAATCCGGCCAGGTTCATCAGATCGATGTTTTGCACATCGGTGCGGCCTTGCAGATGACTGACCAGACGCCGGAATGCTGCTGCTTCCAGTTCAGTTTGCTGTTGTTTGTCCATTTTGATTTCTCTTGATAGGGATTAATGACTAGTATAATGACGATTGCCCGAAACCACAGTCAGGACCATCCTACCGCATGGAGTTTCTCTTCATTATTGTTATCGCTGCAGCGCTGTGGTTCTGGTGGTCCGGCGCGCAGAGTCGTGAAAACGCGATTGTGCTGGCCCGCGGTGCCTGCAAACGCTGTAGCGTGCAACTGCTGGATGAAACCGTCACGCTCAGTAAATTGCGTCTGCAACGCGACAAAAACGGCCATATGAACGTAGCGCGCTGGTACCGGTTTGAGTTCAGCACATCCGGAGAAAACAGGCGCGATGGAGTCGTCGGGATGCTTGGCAGTCAATTGCTCTCTATGCATCTGGACATCGATATGGAAGAATTGCCGAATTGAGGCGCCACCCCTGATCAAACATCAGTGGGTATGTCGTATTGCATCAGTAAGCCCCGGCATCACTGTGGCAACATGCATCCGCCTCACAAACACATATATAACTAATAACTACCGGTTGTCGGAGAAAGATTTAATGAGTCAGTGCCCATGCTGTTCAGGTGTAAAATTTTCAGAATGTTGCGCCCCGTATCTGAAAGGCAAGAAAAAACCGGAAACGGCGCTGGCACTAATCCGTTCGCGGTATACCGCACATACTTTCGCCAACATTGACTACATTCAGACCACCCACCATCCTGCGCATCGAGGTGAAATTGATGTCAAAAGCACTCGCGAGTGGGCGGAAAACTCCGAGTGGCTGGAACTCGAAATCCTGAACACAACCGACGGCACCGAAAACGATCAAAACGGCACAGTGGAATTTATTGCCCGATTTAACGATGCCAAAGGCAAATTAATCAATCACCATGAACTCAGCCTTTTCGAAAAACTGGATGGCGAGTGGTACTTTGTTGATGCGGAAGCACCCAAAGTACAGCAGGTTCGTCGTGATGCGCCAAAGGTGGGCCGCAATGACCCATGCAGCTGTGGCAGCGGCAAGAAATATAAAAAATGCTGTGGTAAGGCCGCTTAAACGGCGCTGCTGTCCAATAGAAATTCAACAATAGCATTAGCAAATAAGTCGTTATTGTCAGTGGCCAGCATGTGGCTGGCCTGTGCGATATCGACATAGCGGGCATGCGGAACCAGTTGCAGAAAATCCGCAGCGTCATCATCACTGACAATTTCACTGAGCTTGCCGTGCAACAGCAACACCGGCAGGCTGAGTGCCTGCGCCGCCATGCGCTGCCGCTCGACCACTTCATCACCAAAGCCACTGACATGATCCAGCAATGCCGGATCCCAGTGCCAGTAGTACCGGCCGTTGTCCCGCAGCCTGAGATTTTTTAGCAATCCCTCCGGATTCTGGCTGGCGGCAGATTGCGAACCACCTTTGTAGTCGGCAACTGCTGCGGAGGCCTGGGCTACCGTCTCAAACCCCTCCTCGAAACGATTCATAAACTCCAGAATCCGTGCTACCCCCTGTTTGTCTATTTTCGGGGTGATGTCCACCAGCGCCAGCGCCTCGAACAAGCGGATATTGCTCTCTCCCTGTGCAAGTAGTGCGGTGATACCGCCGAGTGAAGCGCCCACCACTGTTGGTCTGCCGGCATTCAGTTGCGTGATAACACTGTGTAAGTCGCTTACCAGAGTATCTAACGAGTAATCCTTGTGCTCGCTCCAGGTGCTGTCGCCATGACCACGAGTATCAACGGTAACCACATTAAAGTCGCTTTCAGCTATTTTTACTGCACTGCGGTGCCAGGAATGCCTGGTCTGTCCGGCACCGTGCAGCATAATGACTGTCGGGTGCTGATCACTGCCGTATGAACTTGCGGCAATCTTGACGCCATCAGAGGCAGAAAAGTTAAGCGTTTTAGATATACTCATAGAGTGACATGTAAAAGTATCGCCAAGGGATTATCGATGCAGGCAACATACAAATAAGTCAGACAATACACGGGCAGGTGCCCGCGGTCTCCACCTTGAATAAAATGGTTGGTTAAGAAAATGACAGAAAAACCCTGGCTCAAGAGTTACCCGCCCGGCGTACCGGAATTTGCAGACACCGATGCCTACAACAGCGTTGTGGAAATATTCGAAGAAAGTATCGAAAGGTTCCGTGACAACATTGCCTACTCCAGTATGGGGGCTGAAATCACCTATGGCCAGCTTGACGAATACTCTCAGTCACTGAGCAACTGGCTGCACTCAACCGGTAAATTCACCAAAGGCGATCGCGTCGCGATCATGATGCCAAATATGCTGCAATACCCAATTGCAGTCCTCGGCATCCTGCGAGCAGGGTTAACCGTCGTCAATACCAACCCGCTTTATACAGCGCGTGAACTGCAACACCAACTGAAAGATTCGGGCGCCAAAGGCATTATTCTGGTGGAGAATTTTGCACATACACTTGAGCAGGTGTTACCCGAGGTATCCCCCGATGTTATCGTGACAACACGCATTGGAGATATGCTCGGCTTTCCTAAATCCCTGTTGGTTAATACCGTTGTTAAGTACGTTAAGAAAATGGTGCCGGCGTTTTCAATTCCAAGTGCTGTTTCTTTTAATCAGGTCTTGTCACAGGGGAAAAGCGCACAGCATTTTAAAGCCGACGGACTCAACCATGACGATATTGCGTTTCTGCAGTACACCGGCGGCACCACCGGTGTTGCCAAAGGCGCAATGCTGACGCATGGCAATATGGTTGCGAATATGCAGCAGTCATATGAATGGCTGAGGCCGGCAGACATTAAAGAGGGCAGTGAAACTATTATTACCGCACTGCCGCTCTATCATATCTTTGCACTTACCGCTAACTGTCTTGTCTATGCAAAGCTCGGTGCCAAGAATGTGCTGATACTCAACCCGAGAGATTTGCCGGCGTTTGTCAAAGAACTCGGCAAACATGAGTTCACAGCCTTCACAGGCGTTAATACCTTATTTAATGCACTGCTCAATACACCGGGTTTTGACAAAATAGATTTTTCAAGTCTGCGCATGACACTGGGCGGCGGCATGGCAGTGCAGGAGTCCGTTGCCACGGAGTGGAAACAAGTCACCGGTTGCCCGCTTATTGAAGCTTACGGTTTAACCGAAACGAGTCCGGCAGCTTGCATCAACCCGATAACAGCTACCGACTACAACGGTGCGATTGGACTTCCAATTTCTTCTACAGAAGGCTGCGTCAAAGATGAGAACGGCAACATCCTGCCAGTCGGAGAACGAGGCGAACTCTGTATAAGAGGACCTCAGGTGATGCGCGGCTACTGGCAAAGGGAGGAAGCAACCGCCGAAGTCATGGATGCAGATAACTGGCTGCACACCGGTGATATCGCCATCATGGACGAAAACGGCTACTTCACGATTGTCGATCGTTTGAAAGATATGATTCTGGTATCAGGATTTAACGTCTACCCCAATGAAGTAGAAAACGTGGTGCAGTCGCACCCCGATGTACTGGAAGTCGGTGCTATCGGCGTACCCGATGATCACTCAGGTGAAATCGTTAAAGTCTATGTAGTTGCTAAAAACAAATCATTAACCGAAGACGAATTAATGGCGTACTGCAAAGAAAATCTTACCGGGTACAAGCGTCCTAAACTGGTGAGTTTTGTCGATGAGCTGCCGAAAACCAATGTCGGCAAAATATTACGAAGAGAGTTGCGTGAACTTGATAACAAAGCCTAGTCTTTCACTTCACAGCAGGCCTTCAGATATAAGTAGCACTGGGGCCGGGCGTGTAGCCCGGTCTCCGCCGTCTTAGCGTTGTTTACGCCGGAGGAAAGACGGTATTTGTCAAAACTTTTGATTGTGACTTTAACGACAGAAAAGCGGTAAACGAGCTACTCGTCAACACCCGGCAGTCTGGTTACTTCTGCTGCCTGCCAGCCTTTCTCACTTTTAGTTTGAAGGTACTCTACCTGCTGACCTTCGGCGAGTGTTTTATAACCCTCACCCTCAATTGAACGGTAGTGAACAAATACGTCTTCACCTGCATCGTTCACGATAAACCCGTACCCTTTGGCGTTGTCAAACCACTTGACCGTACCGATTGATTTTTCCATGCTCTATGAACCCTATTCGCCTCATTGCTATCTCCTAGATACTGAGCGAAGCTTTAGTTATTGTTAAAAAAACGCATGCTATATCGTTAGGTGACAGACTCCGCTTGCTCTGAGCGGGAGGCTATCCTGCCAAGCTCTGTGATCCAACACCCCTGAGACTTGATACAGCCGCGCACCATCTATCCTTGTAGGATTTATCTTACAACGCATTCGCTGGAATGTCGCGCGGATTTTCAACACCAAATGAATCTCAGGCGACATCCACGCTCGAAGAATCGCAATTGCGTCGTATTTGCCGGCATACGGCGCAGCCAGCAAAAAAACGCACTGTTACGTTTCTGACACAATCACTGGAAGCACGACTCAGAACCGGCGAACAGGCTCTCAAGTTCACTTCCGGCACGCCGTTACTCTGCTCCACCATGACACCTTATCAACACGAACCAGGGGCGTTCCGCCCGGCCGAAAGGGTCACAAGTAATAGTGAAACTTCTCAGTTTTAATTTCCTCCGTACGTCGATTTTGTTTTGTGCAATGGTGACCATTTTCGCAATCTCGACGCATCAGCGGATCTACTCAAGGCTGTGGCACGAACCGCTGGACGTCATCGTTTATCCAATCAACGGTGACGGCACGCTGCACACACATAATTATATCCAGTCATTAACGGACAATGACTTTACTGAAATTGACCGATGGATCAGCAGGGAAGCAGAGCGCTTTGATCTGCCGCAAAAACAACCACTGCAAACAAGACTTGGTCACCAGGTCAAATCAGACCCGCCACTACTGCCAACCAATAATAATGTGGCAGCGATTGTCTGGTGGGGCTTGAAACTGCGCTGGTGGGTGTGGCGAAACACACCGGACAGTGAATCCAACCTGCGACGAGTCAGGGTGTTTGTCAGCTTCCGCTCAGACGAAGCCGAACTGCCACACTCGGTCGGTCTGCAGAAGGGACTGATTGGTGTCGTGCATGCCTTTTCAGACCCCAGCCAGAATAGCCAGAACAACATTGTGATTGCACACGAAATCCTGCACACCGTCGGCGCTACTGACAAGTACAGCTACTTTGGCACACCGCTTTATCCGCAAGGATATGCCAACCCGCACCGCCAACCACTGTATCCGCAGCGATATGCTGAAATCATGGCCGGGGAGATACCCACCTCAAGCTACAGTTCCTACATGGCAGAAAGCCTGAGAAGCACCCGGATTAACACCATCACGGCCCGCGAAATCGCATGGATAGAATAAGCATACAGGCACTTCGGGTTACACTAAAAAGCCACCTGTCACGCAGAAACCTGAATGGATGTACTATCCCGACTGAGCGAGTTATTTACCCCGTATCTGATCTGGCTCGGCTGGATTTCGCTGGCGATGTTTCTGCTCAGTCTGGCACTGGTGCCATTGCTGCTGACCAGAATCCCGGCAGATTACTTTGTCAGCCACGGAAATCCTGATCAATCCAGTACCAAAATCGCCGGCATCCACTATTCTCTTGTGTGGGTGGGACGCAATATGCTCGGCGCTGTTTTGATCGTGGCGGGTATCCTGATGCTGATCCTTCCCGGACAGGGATTACTAACGATTTTTCTTGGACTTTTTGTTGCCGATTTTCCAGGCAAGAAAAAGTTCGAAAAACAGTTGGTTTCTGTCCCGGCTGTTCACCAGACAATCAATTGGATCAGAGAGAAAAGAGGTGTTGAGCATCTGGCATTACCGCCGGGGTGAAACGCCCGCTACGTTTTGAAAAAGCTCGCCATTGCCAAATTCGCTACCAGTAGTCTGCTTGCCCTGATCTGCATCAAGGCCACTATCGGACATACCGCCACAGATACCGAAGCGACGCTACACCGTTACCTACAGGGCATAGAGTCGATTTCCCTTGAGATCAATACCGCCAAAGAACACCGGAATGCCATTATTAGCCGTATGGACGAAATCGGCAGAGAGCTTGGCAATCTGGATATACAGTCCCGGGACGTCATCGACAGCAAGCCCGGCCTCACTGACGGTATCAACAACATTGAAGCGCAAATAGAGCAATTGGCGCAAAAAATCACTGATACCGGTGAGGCGCTGAAATTTATTGAAAACAAGCTTAACGCAGCGCCAAAACCCACACTGCTCGAAGACCTGCTGGGAAGATCAATCGAACAGCACCGTGCGCTGGCACTGAAGAAATTTCAGCTGCATAAAACCAAAAGCCTGTTGAATAATTTCGTGTCCGAGAAACAGCGCCTGATAGATAGCAAAGCATCGCTGTCCGATTCGCAGCAGAGCTTGCTGAGGTCAGTACAATCACTTGCTGATGACCGGCTGGGACTGGTAGAAAAACGAAGACTGCTGGAAGCGCAATTTTCCAGTCTAACCAGCACAATTGTGCAAAAACAGGACAGACAAGCGCACTTACAGCGACGTCTTGCCGAGATCACCGAAGATCCGCAAAAGGCTCTTTTCACAACGATGCAGGGACAGTTGACGGACCCGACAGAGGGAAAAATCCAGCATCACTTTGCTGAACCAAAGGCGCAGGGGTTGCTCAAATGGGAAGGTCTGGTCATCAAAGCACCGCTCGGGCAGGAAATTAATGCCGTTTTTGACGGGACAGTGGTTTTCGCAGATCGCATGCAGGGACTCGGCAACGTGGCCATAGTCGACCACGGTGAGGGGTACATGAGCCTGTATGGAATGACCGATTTTCTGATTGTGCAGCCGGGCCAGCAGGTGCTCACCGGCGACACAATCGGCACTATCGGGTCAGGTATTGGAAACGACGACAGCGGCCTTTATTTTGAAGTAAGACACAACGCCAACACGCTGAACCCGGCTGACTGGCTGGAAATGCGCAGAATTTCGCAAGATACTGGATCTTAGACGCAGCTTTATTGATTCAGAATGATACAATTACGGAACAACCCAACCATGCCCTGACGGGTTTTGGAGCAACTAATGACAAAGCAGTCGAAACAACTCACGCTGGTTGCTGCCGGCGCGGTACTCGGAGTCACGCTGGCTCTGGGTCACGGGGTGGTCGGCGCGCGCGACAACACCGCAGATGTGCTGCCTCTTGAGCAGCTGCGGACCTTTTCCGATGTTTTTGCACGTATCAAGCGCAACTACGTTGAAGATGTATCCGATGAAGTCCTTCTCGAACACGCCATTCGCGGCATGCTCAGCGGGCTGGATCCTCATTCGAGTTATCTGAACACCGAGCAATTCAATGAACTGCGAATCGGCACCTCAGGCGAGTTTGGTGGCCTTGGCATTGAAGTCGGTATGGAAGACGGATTTGTCAAAGTCGTCTCACCCATCGATGACACACCGGCGCAAAGGGCCGGCATGCTAAGCGGTGATCTGATTATTCGCCTGGACGACAAGCCGGTCAAAGGTCTTGCTCTCAACGATGCCGTTAAACTGATGCGTGGCAGACCAGGCAGCGACATTGTGCTGACCGTGGTACGTGAAGGCGAAGACAGACCACTGAAAATCACTATTACCCGAGCCGTAATTCAGGTCACCAGCGTAAAAACAAGAATGCTGGAAGACAATTTCGGCTACGTGCGTATTTCGCACTTTCAAACCAAAACTACTGCCGACATGCTCAAAGCTGTCGAGAAGATGAAAGAAGAAAACGATCTGCAGGGCATGGTTCTCGACCTGCGCAACAACCCCGGCGGCGTACTTTCCGCAGCAGTAGGCATTTCTGATGCATTTCTGCACGACGGCCTGATTGTGTATACCGATGGTCGGGAAGAAGATTCCAGACTGCGCTACTCGGCCTCGCAGGGCGACGTGCTGGATGGCGCACCACTTGTGGTCCTGGTCAATGGTGGATCGGCATCTGCTTCCGAGATTGTCGCAGGCGCCATGCAGGATCACGGGCGCGGCGTGGTCATGGGCAATAAGACTTTCGGTAAAGGTTCGGTACAAACCATTCAGAACCTTGCCAATGGCGGTGCAGTAAAACTGACAACGGCTCGCTACTACACGCCGTCCGGTCGATCGATTCAGGCAGAGGGTATCGACCCTGATATCGTCACCGGTAACCTGCGTGTTTCCAAACGCGAAGAATCCGGAATCGAACCGATCACCGAATCGAGCTTGTCCGGACACCTCAGCAACCTCGATGAAGAAGCACCAGCCAGTACCGACGAAGAAACGGTCGTAGAGTCCAACCTTGCTGAAGACGATTACCAGCTCAACGAAGCACTGAACTTGCTCAAGGGACTGACCATTCTCAGCCGCAAAGGCTAGCCTGGATTATTCATGAGGATTCGCCAGTCAGGGGCAATAGTGCTAAACAGGTCGGTAAATCGGGCGAGAAACGTGGCCCGCCACGTGCCGAGCCGGATTTGCCGAGATGTGACGCAATATTGTTCCTGATGGTGAAT
>CALHCI010000103.1 GCA_937931165.1 uncultured Granulosicoccaceae bacterium | reverse complement strand
CTGAGGGTACCGGGGCTGGGGACTAAAACGGTCGATAAGTTGTTAAAGATTCGTCGCTGGCAATCGGTCAGAATGCAGGATTTAGTGGCGCTTAAAGCGAGCGTTAAAAGAGCGATGCCATTTATAACCTGTACTGGCCATAAGCCCAGGGAAGCCGATTATTCCAGCGAGCGTTTGCGAGCGATGTTTGCGCCAGCGGCACAGCAACTTCAGTTAGCGCTTTAGCTTGGGTTAGTAATAATTATGCGTCAGACCAGTCTTTTTGAAGTGCGAGATCAATCTGCTGATAACGACTCAAATAGCTATTGCCAGAAATTTTCTCCGGATTTTGATGGCTGGTGGGTTGCTGCCAGAGTGTGTTTAGAGCGCAACAGAGACCCGTCCAGTGTGCATTGGCTGGAAGACCCTAGCTGTAGACAAACCGCTGCTCGAACGGGTGGGTTACCCGCTGAGTTTTTCACTTTGGCAAAAGCCGCCAGCTGTCACTCAAACGATGATCGCTGGTCGTTGTTGTACAGCGTGGCATGGCGATTAAAAAATGAACAACCGCAATTGCTGTCACTGGCCGGTGATGCGCAGGTGGCTCGACTGAACAATTATGCAAAGTCAGTTTCGCGCGATGTACACAAAATGAAAGCGTTCGTGCGTTTTCGCAAAGTCGATGGAGAGTCTGTTCGGTATGTCTCGTGGTTTGAGCCACAGCATAATATTGTTCAGTACGCCGCGCCTTTTTTCAAAAGGCGATTTGCCAATATGAAATGGTCCATCCTGACGCCGGTAGGTTGTGCGCATTGGGAAGGAGACGGTGAGTTGTGGTTTAGTGAAGCGGTTGATAAGACGTTTGCACCGGCGAATGATCAGTTTGAAGATGCCTGGCGAGTGTATTACCGCAGTATATTTAATCCGGCGCGTTTGAAAATCTCTGCCATGCAGAGTGAGATGCCAAAAAAATACTGGAAAAACATGCCTGAAGCGTCAGAGATTCCAGCGCTGATAAAACAGGCTGAAGTGCGTACGCAGTCTATGCTTGAGCAGCGCAAGCCTGCTGACAAACTGCATTGTGGTGCACGGCCGTCTCACCCAGACCAGCTGCTTAACGCTAAGCTTGCCACCGAAAAGCTGACCCCATTGCAAGAATTAAAGCTACAAGCCAGTTTGTGTGATGACTGCCCACAAGCGCAACACGCCACGCAAACTGTGTTTGGCGAGGGCAGCGAAAACGCACACATTATGATTGTTGGTGAGCAACCCGGTGATCAGGAAGATCTGCAAGGCAGGCCGTTTGCAGGCCCGGCAGGGCAGCTGCTAGACAATGCCCTGAGGCGTGCCGGTATTTCGCGCGAACAGTGTTATCTCACCAACGCGGTTAAGCATTTTCACTTTGAACCCCGCGGTAAGCAGCGTATTCATAAAAAACCAGCGCCCGGTGTAATCGCCTCTTGTCACCGATGGTTGCAGAGAGAGATTGAGTTAGTGAATCCTGCGATTATTGTTTACCTGGGCGCAACTGCTGCGAGTACACAATTCTCAAGCGCTGTAAGAATAAGTAAACACCGCGGGCAAATAATGCAAGCGGATGGCAGGCAGCATCTGATCACCGCACACCCTGCAAGCATACTACGGCAGGTGAATCAGGAGGCTCGTCAGGCAGCGTATAGAAGTTTTGTACAGGATTTAATGTTGGTTGAAACCGGAATTGCACACGCTATGCAGCGTGCGCAATAAGGCACAGTGCTGTTAACTTTGTTACACCTGGCTGATCATGAAGTGTTTTTTTATAAATGACTTTACGGTCCATTGTGTTTTCAGGCCTTCGTCAAGCACAAAGCCATCGCCTGCGGTGACATGTGTCACGGTGCCATCTTCAGATTTAATCCAGGCTTCCCCTTCGAGGATATGGCAGAACTCAACAATACCCGTATAGTCTGCAGTAAAAACACCAGCAGTGCTTTCCCATATACCTGATTTGACTTTGTCGTTATGTCCGGCGAATTTCAGTTCGGCATGCTGTACCGGTTCACCCTCGACAATATCTGCACTGATGTCTTTTTTTACCCGAGGAGTATCAGTTTCTTTGAAAAGCGTAATTTTCATGGTTTTAAGCTCAATCGTAAATTGGGAGTAAAATTTAACGTACTAATTATGATCTGTTGATCTGCTATTTGTCGAGAGCGCAAGAGGGCTGCTTCAAATATGATAGATTTTTTTTCCTGATCATTGGAGCAGGTGCAGGCAGCGCTAACGGGACAGTTCCGGTAAGAAAGTGACAAGCTGCGGTAGCGCGATAACCAGAATGATCATAGCCAGTAAAGCAACGCAAAAAGGCAGCACCCCCAGAAATACCTGAGCGAGTGGAACATCTTTGGAAATGCCTTTGATCACAAACACGTTTATACCCATCGGCGGGGTAATTAAAGCCAGCTCCACCACCAATACAACCAACACTCCGAACCACACAGGGTCGAAGCCCATGTCCATGACAATCGGGAAGAATATAGGCACTGACAGTATGATCATTGCCATGGTATCGAGGAACGCGCCCAGCAAAATATAGATCATCACAATCAGTGCAATGGTCATCAGTGGCGATAGTGATAACCCCACCACCCAATCTCCCATCAGTGCCGGGGTGCCGCTTAGTGACAGGAACGCCGAAAATAAAATCGCGCCGATCAGGATCAGGAAAATCATTGAAGTTGTCTGCACGGTATCCATGAGACACTCACCGATTTGCCGCCAGTTAAGTCGCCTCATGAGTGCGCCAATAAGCATCGCACCCACTGCACCGAAGCCGGCAGCTTCCGTGGGGGTGAATACACCGGTATAGATTCCGCCAATAACAATGAAAAACAACAATAACGTCGGCCACACTTTGGAAAAAGCCGAAGAGCGAGTGATATCCAGCTTGGGATTGTTGTTGGTGGCAGGTGCTGCTGTCGGGTCGAGCTTTGTTACGATGACAACGGTAATCATGAACAGCACTGTTAAGAGAATGCCGGGGATAATGCCTGCCAGAAATAGATCTCCGATACTGGTTTCGGTGAGTATTCCGTAGATCAGCATAATGACACTGGGTGGTATTAAAATTCCAATTGTCCCGCCGGCTGCAATACTTCCGGTGGCAAGTTTGCCGCTATAGCCAAACCTTCGCATTTCCGGTAATGCAACCTGGCCCATGGTGGCGGCAGTTGCCAGTGATGAACCACAAACGGCACCAAACGCTGCGCATGCTGCAATGCTTGCATGCGCCAGACCGCCGCGGCGGTGATGCAGCCAGGTATTAAATGCAGCAAATAAATCCGATGAAATACCCGCCTTGGAAGCGAAGGTGCCCATTAGCACAAACAGTGGAATCACACTTAAGTCGAAGTTCTGCGCCGACTCGTATACCGAAAGCCCGGCCAGAGACAAAGCGCCATCGTGGCCGATAATCATTGCCGTGCCAAAGATAGCCACGGCGGACATCGCAAGCCCGAGATGCGCACCCAGGATTAAAAACAAAAACAACAGACCAAAAACCAGTGGAACCAGGATTTCAATCGCCATGGTGGCTGAGGTCTGATGGGTGTGCGGTTGCCGTCGGGCCCACAATGGATTCTATGAAACGCAGCATCAGTACCAGTAAAAACAATACTATTCCTACCGACATAACAACAGCAGTGGGCCAGTAGGGTATCTCTAGAATTTGTGTGAATTCGCGCTCGTGAATAATCTCAACGGTTTTGATGATCAGTTGTCTGGCGAGCAGCGCTGTGATCGCTACGGCTAATACGAGATTGATAATGACTGAGAACTTTTTTAACGGGTGCGGGAACAGTGCCTGGAAAGTTTCGACACTTATGTGTCTGCGATTGATCTCAGTCAGGGCCAGGCCACTGAACACCAGTATGCCCATCAACAGCTCGATGCTCTCGACGGTACCGGTTAATGCTCGGCCAAAAAAGGTGCGCCCGATAACATCCACAAAAGTGGTTGCCATAATGACCAACATAGTCAGTGAGGCAAGCCAGCCGAGTGCGACAGCAGCCCGGCCGGCAAACGTAGAGATCAGGTGACGCAATGTTTTAACGGCGTTAAGCGTTAAAGGCCCTCAACCGTGGAGTAGTAGTCGTCAAGTAGCGCCTGACCATCAAGACCTGCTTTATTGGCTTTGTCAATCCACTCATCGGTAATCGGCTGGATAAGTGTTTTAAGCTGCGCCACGTCGTCATCAGACATGGTGGTAATAGTATTCCCCGCTTCAGTTGCTGCATCGATGCCGGCTTGTTCAACGGCATCCCATTTCTGTGAAATAAACCGTGAGCCCCATTCACCGGAAACTTTGGTAACTGCGGCTTTTTGACTGTCAGTGAGTTTTTTCCAGGTCTTCGGGCTCATGGTCATAAAAAATATGCCCGCGTACGTTCCGCCCGGAACGACCATGTGATGCGTAGAAACCTCTGCAAGCCGGAAGCCTTTGACCGATTCCCAGGGAAACTGCGAAACGTCTATCGTGCCTTTCGACATTGCCTCGTTAGTCTGCCCAGGTGGCATACTAACGGGCACAGCGCCAATCATTTCTGCGATCTTGACACCGTTGCCGCCGACACGAATTTTCTTGTCTTTAAAATCTGCCAGTGAAGTCAGCGGCTTTGCACTGTGGTACAAGTGAGGCGCGTGTGCAAACAACGCCAGCAGCTTGGTATCTTCGGTGTCTTCTGCCATAAAGCCGTGTTTTTCATACCAGCGCCAGGCAGCAACTCCTGCCTTCTCCGCTGTGGGTGCGGCAAACGGGGTTTCAACTGCCATTAACCGCCAGAAACGTTTGGGGTGATAGGCGGCAACTGAGTAGGCGATATCGACAACGCCGTTTTTAGCCAGATCATATTGTCCGTTGGGTTTGGCCAGTGGCGCTGTCATGATCTCGACTTCCAGCTCACCACCGGAAGCACTTTCAAGCTCGTCTGCCCACGCTCTAAGGGTGGATGTCATGTGATGTACGGGGGGCAGCCAGTTAGCAACGCGCAGTTTAGT
>CALHCI010000102.1 GCA_937931165.1 uncultured Granulosicoccaceae bacterium | reverse complement strand
AATAGAATGCCAACGATCTTAATGGCTATTGCAATTACTCCCGCCAACAACAACAGATAAATTAACTGCACCAGTTTCGGGCTTTGTGACTCTGCCTGCGCCAGCTCCTCATTTACGGTTCCCGCCAGTAATGGCCGCCAGATAGCGGCTAACGCGATCAACGCAACGGGCGCACCGATCACGATCAGGCGGATGTCATCGACGCTTACCGATAAAACATCACCGAATAAATAACTCATCAGATCAATGCGATTGCCGGACATCAGGCCAATGGCAATCAGCCCCAGCGCCAGAGTGGAGTGCGAAAGGATGCCGAGAATCGTATCACCCGGCAATGCGGCATATTTTTGCAACAGCACCAGTGCCAGAGCGATCAGTGATGCCACGATAAACACGCCGATACCTGGATGCACTTCAAGGAGGAGGGACAGCGTGACACCCAACAGTGCGGAGTGCGCCATGGTATCGCCGAAGTACGCCATCTTGCGCCAGATAACAAAGCAGCCAAATGGTCCGGCAACGATTGCGACCAACACACCTGCGATCAGGGCTCGTACCAGAAAGTCGTCAAGCATGATGGTGATGGTCTTCCGGAATGATCTGACCATCCGGTCCGTGACTGTGATCGTGATGATGGCGATAAATGGCCAGTGCCTGCGCACCGCGCACACCAAACAGGTTCTGAAATTCGGCACTGCTGGTAACCGCATGGGGTGTCCCGGAGCAACACACATGGCCGTTCAGGCAAACCACAGTATCGGTTTGTGCCATTACAATGTGCAGATCATGCGACACCAGCAACACACCGCAGTGGTGGTTGTCACGGAGTTCTGCAATGAGTCGGTAAATGTCTACTTCGGCGTTGAAGTCCACGCCCTGTACAGGCTCGTCCAGTACCAGCAAATCGGGACGGCTGGCCATGGCGCGGGCAATAAGAACGCGCTGAAATTCACCACCGGAGAGGGCAGTCATCTCGCGTTGTAACAGGTGCTGAACGTTGGTTAGCTTCAGCGCGTTGTCGATTTCACTGTCGGAGTGGCGTTGTGTCAGACGCATAAACCGGCGCACCGACAACGGCATGGCCCAGTTTATTTCGAGTTTTTGCGGCACGTAGCCAATGCGTGTTTTTGCCGGAACATGGATGTTGCCGGAATGTGGGTTCAATATGCCCAGAATCGCTTTGAGTGTGGTACTTTTGCCGCTGCCATTGGGGCCGACAATGGTTACAATCTCCCCCCGACTCACCGACAGACTGACGTTATCCACCAGTGTATTGGACTGATTTTTAACGGTCAGATTGCGAACGTCTACAAGAATGCTGTCTTTGTGGCTGGCCTGATTCAACGGAAGTGCAACGTGTTAGTTGCTGCATCATAGCGCATCCGTTCGGCAGGCGCGTCGGCAATAGGTGTTTTGGCATATAATAGTGCGATCAAAGCGTGTGTTCCAACTAATGTTCATTGTCCGTCTAATACTGCTTGTTGCTGTGCTCGTTGCTGTGCTCGTTGCTGTCCCGGCCAGCGCTGGTGCTTCTGTGCTGGTCACCATAAAGCCCGTGCACAGTATCGTGGCTTCGGTAACCAAAGGCGTTTCCGAACCGGCACTATTGCTGGACGGTACCGTATCGCCGCACCTCGACCGGATCAAGCCGTCTACGTTGCGTGCTTTGCGCAAAGCCGATCTTGTCGTCTGGGTGGGTGAGGGAGTTGAAACGTTTTTATCATCGGCTATTGCTCAACTGCCAGAATCCATTGCGGTGATTACTCTGTCTGAATCAGAGCTGCCCTTACAGTTGCCGCTTCGTGATAGCCATGCGAAGCATGGACACATCGATCATCACAATGACAGCGAAAACCAGCTTGACGCGCACCTCTGGTTTGATCCGTATAACGCAGCAGCGATTGCAGACCTGGTCGCATCGAAGCTTGCCGAAATCGATCCCGCACATGCACGGCAATATGCTGCCAACAGTCAGCGCTTTAAAGACACACTGACCACTGCCGTTGATGAACTGCAGGCACAGTTGTCTGACGTCACGACCGTGCCCTTTCTTGTGTTTCACGATGCACTGCAATATCTCGAACACCGGTTCTCTTTAAGCAACGCTGGTGTTGTGACGTATCAACCGCAGGTTGCTGCGAGTGCGGGGCGCTTAAAAGACTTACAGCAGCTTATTGAAACACAATCTATTCGCTGCATACTGACTGAACCGCAGCTCGAATCACGTACCGTTCGTTCGGTGGTAAACAACACTGATATCCGTTATGCCGTGGTTGATCCGCTGGCCAGTCAAATGGACAGCGGGCCGGGTTTGTATCTGGCCTGGCTCACTGCAACACTAAACACGATTCACGATTGTCTGCTCTACAACCCGGTACAAGTTGATCCGGTACAAGTCGATCCGGTACAAGTTGATTAAGTACAGGTCGATTATGTACAGATTGATTAATTGCAGGTCGACTCGGTGAGCACGGTTGCACCAAGAATTATGCTCGCGCCAATGGAAGGGGTGACTGACCATCCAATGCGTGAAATACTCACCGGTCTGGGGGGCTATGATCGTTGTGTGACCGAGTTTCTCAGAGTCACCGATCATGAATACCCGACTCGTGTGTTTAGCAAGATATGTCCTGAGCTTACAAGCGGTGGGGTCACCCGGTCCGGCACACCTGTCTATCTGCAACTGCTCGGCAGCCATGCCACGGCACTGGCAATCAATGCACACAAAGCAGTGGATCTTGGGGCGCCTGGTATTGATTTGAATTTTGGCTGTCCGGCAAAGACCGTCAATCGACATGGTGGTGGCTCTGCGCTGTTACGATCACCGGAAACGGTTGAGCAGATTGTGTTCGCTGTCAGACAAGCAGTTCCTTCGGCTATTCCGGTTACCGCGAAAATGCGCCTCGGGTTTGACAATGCCGATCACCTGCAGGAGATCGCACAACGCATTGAGCGTGCAGGGGCCAGTGAGTTGTGCATTCACGCCAGAACCCGTACCGACGGTTATCGGCCACCGGCGTACTGGGAGCAGGTAATGAAAGTTCGGCAGGCATTGAGCATACCGGTGATTATCAATGGTGAAATCTGGACGACCGATGATGCCGTTAACGCGCGCAAAGACAGTGGGTGCTGCGATCTAATGCTCGGCAGAGGTGCGCTGGCACGGCCACTGTTGGCTAAGCAGATAGCACTACACGCGAGTGGTAAAACTGCTAGTGAAAATGCACCGCAGTTGCCCTGGGAAGAAGTGTTAGTGTTGCTTAAGATGTTGCTGGAAGGTGCTGTGGATCTTCCGGTTAAGTATGCCGGAAACCGGACCAAACAATGGCTGACCTATCTGAAGCTTGGTTACCCGGATGCCGTGGAAGTTTTTGAGCGTATTAAGCGATTACGTCAGGTAAATGAGATAGCGCAGGCACTACATTAGGAAGGCTTTTTTTAATTGCCTTCTTCGGTACATAACCAGCCCTGCCGACAACAGCCAAAGGTCATTGATAGCGATACCGCCATAGCCGATCTGCAAAGAAACCGGGGACGATGTAGCCACCACTGGTGAGTCATTTAAAGGATCTCTAACCGCTATGATTTCGCCATTGTTAACCAGCAGGCTGGCGTGGTTGTTTTGTGGTTGCGGGTCGGCGTAGTCGGTATTTTCCACAACAAACTCTGCTGATCTGTCTGACTGTGGCGTTGCAATCAGCTCGAATGACAAAGTCTCTTCAGCACCGGCCAGCAAGGTACCAATGCTGCAGGTAATGTTGCCATCAGGGATTTCACAACGACCGTCAAGTGCGGCTGCAAGGCTGTTTTCAGGTAGCGCTACCGTCAGTGTTGCTGCAGAGTTGGCGCGTCGGTTGTCATTGTTCTTAACGGTAACTGCCACAGTGTTGCTGTCCGTCTGGTTTAAAGAAACCTGCAGATCAATCGTCTCAGCGTGGCAGCTGTTTAGCAGCGCCTGTTCTACCGCTTCAAGCGTACAGCTCGAAAAGCTCTGCGAAGTGTTCATTGAGATATACGGCCACATCACTTTATCATCTTCTGATCTGCAGGCGGTGTCCGTGTCGTGTTCTGCACCGAGGTTGTGTGCGATTTCGTGAGCGGCAAGCAATATGTCGTGACGATACGGGGTAGAAATACCAACATCGTATCCATCGCTTCTGCAAGCAGTGTTAATCCATGCCAGTCCTACTGGTTCATCCGAGTTGCGATTGCCGGTAAAAAGGTGCACCAGGCTCACGTCAGTCAACTCGGATGCGCCCATTCGGTAGCTTCTGAAGTTGCGCAACATTTGCTCTATCGGGACAGAGCCGTAGTTAAACGGGTCATTGTTGGCATCGTCCACCGTGACAAGTTTGGTGACTCGCAAGGCCAATGCAAACTCTTCGCGATAAATACCATCTACCGCGTTGATAATTGACAGAGCCTTCTCTACACCGGTTCCACCGTAGTACGCGTCATATTTACTATCGACAACAAGCGCAATACTTGCTACCCGGTTTACAGGCTTACGAACAACGGCAAGCGTGGTGCGCTTCCCATGCTGATGATTGTGTTGATCAGTCAGCGGGTCAACGGTGATTGAGCCAATCGCATTGGTTTTTATTTCATACTGTCTGCCAGATTGCGAATAAACGCCGGTCAGTCTTTGACCGGTAATAGAGAGCCTGGCCCATGAAGTTTTGTCGCCATCAATAACACCGGCAAACGCTTTGTTTTCGAATGCTTGTGGCCGCCCGCTAATGTCTGTTACTTGCAAGTCCGCTGTGACATCACTCGGGTTAAGTAAAAAACGTACAGTTTCACCGTTCAGTGCAATCGAAAGCTCACGCTCATATTCAGCCGATTGCAGGTAGGCATGTGAAGTCACTCTGGCCGGGTGGGCACTGGAAGCCAACGGCGTAAACCAGGTTATAGCTGCTGCCAACACAATGCTGATTCGTGTGAATCGACCCATGTACATGCCACCTATCAACGAAAAGGCGGCAGTGTATTGACACTAAGGACAAATTTGTGTGAACCAATTCAGTGTTTGTCCGGATCTGAGTGATATGTGTGTCATTTATGTGACACTAGCAAACTGTGTTGAATCGTTTACAGGAAGTATGTGTTGACTCAATCACAATAAGCAGCAGGAATTGAGCATTGATTATCCATTTCTCATTATCGATTACTACCCGATTGGGAGGGGCCGGAGTCAGAAATACGCAGTATTTGATTGCTCGCTACTGCTGAAACTTAAATGAAAATTTCCAGCAATGAGAAGCGTATCTCATGGACACAGTTAATGAATTATCGATGTAGTGTCATGGTTTGGAAATTGATCATGGGACGGGAAGTACTTCAATATTCAGGAGTTCACCGTGCCAGCACGTAGTAGTGCAGTCAGGCGTCACGTTTTTATAAGCGTGGCGGTCGCTGTGTTGTCCGGGTGTGCAAGCTCACCCCGTACCTTAAGTATCGACGAAGTAGAACGACGCGCTGCAACCGATTTGCAATCGCTGTTCTCTGAGCCGCCCGCACCTGATGCCACAATCAGTCTGCCAGAGGCGATTGCGCGCTCGCTTAAGTACAACCTCGATAACCGATTAAAAATGCTTGAGACAGTCGCCTCGCAGCAGCGACTCGAAATCTCCGATTATCAAAAGTTACCGCAGCTAGCGGCTTCTGCCGGATTCGATATGCGCGACACGCGGTCAGCGTCGAGCAGTCTTAATCTGACTTCGGGAGTCCCGAACTTCGGCGCTTCCACGTCGCAGGATAAAGGCATTTTTAACACGGCGTTGCGAGCAAGCTGGAACACACTGGATTTTGGTATTGCGTACTACAACACTCGTCAGGCCGGTAACGAGGCGCTTATTGCGATGGAACGCCAGCGCAAGGTGCTGCAAAACATCGTGCGTGATGTACGTTACGCGTACTGGCGTGTTGCTGCCGCCGAGCCATTGCAGCAGACCATTAAATCTATACTGGTAGAAATCCGACGTGGTCTGAATGATTCATACGCGGCACAACAAGCGAAGCTAAAACCGCTTGAAGAATGTCTTGAGTACCAGCGCGCGTTGTTAGATTTGCAGCGGCAGATGATGATTCTGCAAAGGGAAGCTGCAGATGCCAGGGTTGAACTTACCGCGTTAATCGGGCTGGCGCCGTTTAGTGATTTTAAAGTCAGCCGGTCTGAGAAATATGCAGTACCGCCAGTAACACTGAACCCTGATGACATTCGCAAGCTTCAGCACATGGCACTGCTAAACCGGCCGGAGCTTCTCGAGGAAGACTACAAAAAACGCAACGCGCTGGAAGAGATTAAGAAGACGCGTTTGAAAATGATTCCGGGTCTGGAGCTTCTTACCGGGTACAACTCTAACGATAACAGCTTCCTGCTGCACAATAACTGGTCATCTGCGGGTTATCAGGTGACGTGGAATCTGATGAATCTGATCTCCGGGCCAAAGTCGGTGGCCAATGCGAAAACCAAAGCCGACATCGCCGATCTGCGCCGCCGCGCGTTAAGTGTAGCGGTACTGACCCAGGTAGATATTGCTGCCTATCAGTTGTATCAGTCAAAGCAGGAACTCGGTATCGCGAAGGAACTATACCGTGTTGACGATGGCATGTACGAACAGTACGTGAAGCAGTTGCAGGCTGACCAGATTGATCAACTCACCATGTTGCAGGCAAAAGCGCGCCGACTGGTATCAGCACTAAGGTACTCCATGGCACTGGCAGAATGGCAGAATTCTACCGGGGTGCTTTATAACAGTGTTGGTTACCAGCCTGCGACAACACTGAATAACCGGCTTGATCTGCCATCGCTGACCTCACAGGTGGATTCCTATCTGATGACAAAGCCATTTGAAGAAAACCCGCATTTCCGTCTGCCACGGACTAAAGCGCACTAACCGTAGCGCTAACAAATAACGAGAGAACCATAATGAACGAAGTTCACCGCACAGTACTCACGGGGGTTGTCAGTTTCAGTTTATTGTTATTGCCGGCAGTTAAGCTTCATAGTCAGGAAAACCTGTCAGCAATAGTCAAGGCGTCCAATTCAGCCGTGCTCTCTGCACAAATAGACGGACTGATTGAAAAGGTGCATGTAGAGGAGGGTCAGAGTTTTCAGGCAAACGATGTACTCCTGACGCTTGATTGCTCCGTGCAGCGGACGGCACTTAAAAAATCAAAAGCGCAGTTGTTATTTGTATCAAAGGAAAATGAAACCGTTCAAAAACTGGCAAAGCTGAATTCAGCAAGCCAGCTGCAGATAGCACAAAGTAAAGCGGAACTGTCAAAAGCACGCTCTGATGTAGATGCTGCAAAACACCAGGTAAGTCTGTGTACGGTGCTGGCACCCTATGATGGTAACGTCATTCAAACCTGGGTTAACGCACACGAAAATGTTCAGGCTAAAGCCAGGATGATGGAAATTGTCGATAACCGCGAACTGGCGACTGAATTTCTGGCACCGTCACACATGCTGCCGCAGCTGATGTCGGGGCTTGAGTTTCAACTCAATATTATGGAAACCAATAAAACGTATCCGGCCGTGATCGACCGGGTCATTCCGCGTGTCGATGCGGTCAGCCAAACGGTGAAAGTCATCGGCAAGCTGACGTCCACGTATCCGGAGTTGTGGTCTGGTATGAGTGGCGTTGCGGTGTTAAAGCAATGAGTGCAGTTGCCACAGACCGGGTTGTCGAGAAGCTCGGAAATTTTATCAGTTTCAGCAAAGATGTCAGGGAGGCAACAACCCGCCAGGCGCTGGCATTCACCCTGTGCAACCGAACACGCAAACTGGTGAAGTATGACACCGCACTGCTTTTGCAGCGTAACAACAGCGGTGTGCAGACGGTTCGATGTATCTCGGGAATATCAGACTTTGACCCGCAAGCACCACTGGTCGAACTATGTGAGTCACTGGTGAATTGTGCTGATGTCTATCTTGAAAATACCACCGTCCACAAAGCCGGTCATTTACCGGGCTTTCTAAGTCGTTTCATGCATGAACTGCAGATAGAGCAGGTTGTATGTTCGTCTCTGGCGGTTGATCAGGCGACTCTGGTAATCATTCGATTTCAGGAATGGTCGCTTGCAGAACTACAAATGGTGCAGCAGATTTCAGAAGTTGCAGATCATGCATGGAGCGCTCTGCCAAGAGAGCAGGCACGAGACAGGCTATATCAGAAGCTGTCAGGTGTGAGAGCAGCCAGGTATATCGGCTTAGGTCTTTTGTTAGCGTCAATGGTGTTGCCCGTCAGACAAAGCGTGATTGCAAGCGGGCAGGTTGTAGCGACAGACCCGGCGGTGGTGGCATCAGGCTTAAATGGTGTTATTGAAGAGATTCATGTACGGCCCAATGAGCCGGTCAGTAAAGGGCAAAAACTGGTGTCGTATGATCAGACAGAACTCCAGTCACGGCATAGCACCGTTACTGAAGAGTTAAAGCTCGCCCGGGAACAGTTTAGAAAAGCCCGTCAGCAGAGTCTGTCTGCAGTGCAGGGTGCTGCACAGAGATTCTCTGAACTCGAATCTGAAATTGAAAGAAAAGGCATCGAGCTCAACCGTATCGAAGACATGTTATCTCGTTCCGAGATTTCAGCGCAGCAAGAGGGTGTTGCCATATTCGGACGCGTTCAGGACTGGGAGGGCCGGGCCGTGTCTATCGGTGAAAAGATAATGGAGATATCGGATCCGCAACAACAACAGTTTGAAGTCTGGCTTGCAACAGAAGATGCCATTGCCTTTGATCCGGGGGCGCGTATTAAGTTTTTCCCTGATGCGTTTCCACTTCGGTCAGTTGAGGGAACAGTCAATACCATAGGGTTTTTTCCTGTAGAAAGAAGTACAGGAGGTTTGGCGTTCCGGGTGCAGGCGTCTCTGAATGATGCTAATGATCAACTCCGGCTCGGTATGAATGGCACCACCCGGCTCTATGGGGACAGAGTGTCTTTAGGCTACTTTCTGTTTCGCAAACCAATTGCCGCAGTCCGTCGCTGGTTGGGCGTGTAGCTGTGGCTGGCGGCTCAGTACTAGCCTGTGACTCTGATGGTGACGCAGTAGATGCGCCTCAGAGATTGCCCGCGCTGCGATCGGACGTACGCTTGTTGCCAGTGTCAGACCCGTTGTTGCCAGACTGGACTTTGTTTGATCCTGCAAGGGGAAAATATTTTAAGGTGGGGTGGGTCGAGTTTGAAATGCTCTCTCGCTGGAGTCTTGGCACTAGTGCGGCTATTGTCGATGAGATTAATACGACAACAACGCTGCATGTGGAACAGGCACAGTTTGATTCTTTGCTATCCATGCTTGCTGAAAACGAGCTTTTACGTGCTGATACCACAGATAACATCAATCAACTATTAACAAAAAAGAATTCAGCCAACGGATCGTTGGCTCATCGCCTGTTTACCTTTGCGTTGTTCTACAGGCAACCGTTGTTTAACCCCAACAACCTCCTGAGGGTACTGGAAAAAGTGGCAAGCCCCCTTTTTTCCTACAAGCGCGCGGTACTCAGTGTTTGTATGATCGCACTGTTGCTGGTGATTACCGGAATCTCCGCTCACGCCTACGAATTTAAAGATCAGTTTACGTTATTTGCGTCACCGGAGGGCATGTTCTGTTTCTTTGCGGTGCTGGTGTTTACTAATGTGGCTCATGAGTTCGGGCACGGCATTGTAGCAAAGCATTTTGGCTGCAATGTTCGAACTATGGGGGTTGCATTAATCTTTATGATCCCTGTTTGCTACTGTGATACCACGGATGCATGGCGACTGAAAAGCCGCTACCAACGACAACTGATCAACGCCGGGGGTATTCTGATTGAATCAGTCATTGCTCTGGTAGCGCTCGGGTTATGGCTTGTGCTGCCCGAAGGTACTGCGAAGTCACTGGCGTTTTTCCTCGGTGTCACCTCATTAGCTACCACGTTACTGATCAATCTTAATCCGTTTTTAAAGTTCGACGGCTACTTCCTGATTGCCGACTACCTGCAAATTGATAATCTGCAACACAAGTCGTTTTCAGCCATGCGATGGCAGACCCGTCAGTGGGTTACCGGGCGAGCCGGAGACTACCCGAATCAGGTCCCCCTCGCCAAGCACAAGACGTTATGTGTCTATGCAACCTGCACGTGGGTGTATCGGTTATTCCTGTACATGGCGATAGCGCTCATGGTGTATACGTTCTGGTTTAAAGCGCTTGGAATGGTGCTCCTGGTGGGAGTGGTGATGACGCTTCTCGTCACACCGGTGGCGCGTGAGGTCGGGTACTTTTTTAATAACCTGATCAACGGTGGTGTAAATCGCCAGTCGTTTATCACACTGTTGGTTGGTGGCATGTTTTTGTTGTTATTTATTGTGCCTGTGCCTCGTGGCGTCACAGCGCCGGCGGTAATGTCGGCGGCGCTGTCAACCACCTATTACGCACCGGTAGCGGCGCAGGTGAAGTCGATTTCGTTAAGTGAAGGGGCGGTTGTACGCGAGGGGGACCTACTCGTTCAGCTGCACGATCCTGATCTGCTCTATCAACGGCGCTTGCTGACGACGGAAGTAGATTACCTTCGTGATCTGCTGCGACAACGAATTACACAGACGGAAAATTCCGCACAGCGCTCTGTTGGCGAGCTGGACTTAACCAGCCGTCTGGAATCGCTCGCGGATATTAACCTGCAAATTGAAAATCTGAGTTTATACGCGTCACACGATGGCCGGGTGACGGGGCTGGATTCTTGGTTAGAGGCAGGTGTTTGGGTTGCACGTAACCAGGCCATGTTGAACATCGTTTCTGATGTTACCGAGGTTAGAGCCTATTTACGGGCCCGGGATGTTGACAGTATTGCCACAATGGATGGGGTGCTGAAACTCGATGGTGTTACTTCAGGCATTGCGACGACAGGTGTAAGTATTACCAATGACAACGTAGCAACCCTGGAAGATAAGTCACTTGCTGTGTCTTACGGAGGTGACATCGCTGTTAGCGCTGATGAGAACGGTGATCTTATCCCGATGCAGGATTGGCATCTAGTCAATCTGGCTGCTAATGAACATACCAACCGTGAACAGAAAGGCTATGTGGTGTTTGAGGCAGAGCCACGAAGTATTGCCGGCAGATTTGCCGAGCGTTTGTACGGAGTGTTGTTGCGTGAGAGCGGTTTTTAGAAAGTTCAGTTCCGGGTGGCGGATAACCTGTCCTGTATTGCGGAGGATATGTAGTGTTTTTTAGACGAGTTAAACAGAAAATTCGCAAGCAAAGCAGCGACGTGAAACCCGGCCATTGGCGAGACGGGTTGTATGCACCGTCGGGGCATATGCGGCTTGAAGACAGAATCATGCTCGATGCTGCTGGTGCTGAAGCGTTAGAGCAAGGGTTGAGTGAATCAGCAGCGGGTGCAACAGCAATCGCGTCTACACTGGCGCCAATCGAAGCATCAAACGAAGCGTTTAACAGTCACGAACTGGTGTTTATTGATACATCAATTGATGGACATGAGTCATTGCTGGCCGATCTGATTGGCAGTAGTGCTGATAGGGTAAGCGCAAACACGTGGCAAATAGATCCTGTGACCGGTATCGAACACACTGATGCACAGCTTGACGGACGAAGCGTGGCTATCTACAGAGTAGATGGCGGGATCGATTCCGTAGAGGCAATTACGTCGGTATTAGGTAGTCACACTGGCATTGATGCCATCCATATACTGTCACACGGTGTTGAAGGCGGGATAAAACTCGGTGACACCACTGTAGACAGTGCGGCACTGCAGGCGCAATCGGATGTCTTCTCATCGTGGGGTGATTCACTTGCTCAGAGCGGTGATATCCTGTTGTACGGTTGTGACACCGGCTCGAACACAGCCGGAATTGAATTTGTGCAGTCTCTTGCCGGAATCACCGGTGCTGATGTTGCAGCGTCCGATGACCTTACCGGTAACGTATTAAGCGGAGGTGACTGGCAACTCGAAGTGTCACACGGAGAGATCGATACACAGATAGTGACGCTTCAGGCAGCGCAGGATAACTTTCAAGGTGTACTCGCTGCAACGCCGGTGGTGGTCACAGAACCCGCGTCATCAGCGTTTATTAACGAACCATTCGAATTTTGCGTGACATTTGAAAACACGGGCACAGATGTCGGTTTCGACCCGTTTATTGACCTGATCCTGGAGCCGGGTGTTGATGTGACCAGTGCCAGTTATCTGGGTACTGGTATTGGCCTGAAGTCGTACACCTGGGATGGCACGGACTGGATCAACGGTGCAGGTAATCCAGTGACTTCGCATCCGGCCAATGGTGCACTGGCGTTACCGGGTGATCCGGGTGTTATCGGCAGCGTCTGGGTGTCCGTAGAAGCGCCTTTTGGTAGTGTTGCGCCAGGCCAGCCACCGATAGAAATATGTTTTAACGCACTACTCGACCCGTTAGCGGGTGCGCAGTTGGGAGTTCCCCTGAGTATAGAGGCGACTTCCGGTTTTGCGCTTGGTGAAGACTCGTTGAATAACCCTTTGACAGATGCCCCGATTGTTGGTGCAAGCACCTCAACAACGATCACACCCAGTATTATTGAAGTAGAAAAGACTGCCGGTAACAGTGGTGCTAATGCTGTTGCACTCGAGAGTGAGCAGGGCGCAGGGCCGAATAACCCGATTACCTACCGCGTTGTGGTAGACCTTGCGGATGGTCAGCAAGTGGATAATCTGGTGCTGACCGATGTCGTGCCGAATCACTTGCACTACCTCGGGAATCTCACCGTGGGTGGCAGCGGGACACAAATCGGTGCCAATGTTACTGATGCCACAGTTGGAGTCAGCAACAGCAATACGCTGACGGTCAGTTTTACCAGTGTCACGGGTACGTCCGGACAGGGCGATGTTGTTATCACCTATGACGCCTACTTCCCCGAACTGGATGCCAATGGTGATCCCGTGGTTGACCCTGTTACCGGTGCGCCATCGGTACCTGTGGTTAACGATGTAAACATTGCCGGTAATTACGGTGGTACGCCGGTCTCTGCCAGCGACACGCTGCCGTTGACACCGAAATCTCTGGCCACTCAAAAAGCAGTCACAATTCTGGATAGCGCCGGTAATCCGGTTGCCCGCACAACCGTGCTGCCTGGTGACTTGCTGGAGTGGCGTATAGATACACAGGTGTCAGATTATTTCTCACTGGATGAATTTATTGTTCGCGATATCATCGGCGATGGACATTTGTATGAACCCGGAACCGCTACATTGTCAACGTATGACAATGGCGTATCGACTGGTCCGGTTGCCATCGACGCCGGTAACATCACTGTTGGTACCATAAATCCTGCCACCGGATTAACCGAAATCGTTTTTGATGTTGCCAACCAGATTGACGGTGGCAGTGGTCAGATTGATGGAGATCTTGCCAACGATGCAGTAGAGACGGGTAAGTCTGCGTTCGAAGTGGTTTTCCAAACCCGCGTACAGGAAAACTTTCAATATGCAGGCCTGTTTGGCGGAGATGCCAGTGTTGATGTAGGAGATATGATCGCTAACCAGGTTAGCGTAGAAGCGGAGGTTACTGGTACCTCAAATGCGGTTACAGACACCAGTAGTGAGCAGGTTATTGTATCGCAGCCTGATCAAAGTAAAACAATCTACGCCATTAACGGCGATACAGATGGCTGGGATCTGTCTGATCCTGAAATTACACCGGGCCAGAGTGTTACCTACCGGATAACTGTTGAACTGCCGACGACGGATGTTGAAAATCTGGTCATCACAGACTACATGCCGTTGCCCATACTGCCTGTGCCTGCTGACTACGACTATACCGGCTTCTATTCCGGCGTTGACAATGTGCCCGCTGCCGGTGAATACGGTTTTGGACCACTGACGAATATCGCCGACTTTCCAGCCGGCTTTTTTGATGCTACAGGGTCGTCGCTCGATATTGTAACGCTGTCAACCAGCTCCAGTGCAAACTCTATTGTCTGGGACTTTGACAGTTTTGATGATCCGTCGTCCACACCTGGAACGATTGACCTGCTGTTCACCACGACCACCGCAAACGTACCATTCGATGACGGTCTTGATCTCACAAATCAGACACAGGTTGCCTATGACAACACTAACAATCCCACAGAGCCTGTTAACTCCACGGTACAGATAGAATCTCTTGCACCTGTGCTGGCGTTGTCCAAAGGCGTGGTAGCGGTTGATAGCAATTCTCCTGAGAACTTTACTCCGACGCTGGTCGGTCCGGTGACGTTTTCGGATGCCGGAACCTCCGGTAGTGCATTCACCGGTACCGTAACAAGTGCAGGAATTGAAACGACACCTATTGACTCTAATGCCTCTGGTCTTGATGCCGGAGATATCGTCCGTTTTGCGATAACCCTGGAAAACTCCGGTGGTTTTCAGGCAACTGACATCACGGTGAATGACGATTTTCCCGCAGGTTTTGCGATTCCGGCGGGAGGTTTAAACTTGCAGGCTGCACTGGGTGATGGTACCGCGTTAACGGTTAACGGAAATTTGTTTAACGCTAGTGGCGTGGCAGACGTCACCGGAATCAGTTTGCAACAAGGGGCTTCCGAACTGAACCTCGGCGCTGGCAGAACCGATAACACGGTGACCAGTGACGGTAGCAATATTGTTGTTATTACCTATGACCTGGTGGTTGATGACAGCGTATTGGTAGATACAGCGCTGACTAACAACGCAGAGATTCTCACTTTTGCTGCGTTCGACGGTGGCGTCGATTACACCGCTGGCAACTCAAGTGACAACTGGACTGATGACGCTGAAGTCACTACAGTCGGGCCGGCGATTCTTAAGACCATTGTCAGTTCCGGTTTTGAAAACGCGAACAACGCCACAAACCGGGTTGTTGCCGGTGAGTTTGTTACCTATCAGGTAGAGATTACCCTGCCTGAGGGCAGCCTGAACGACGCCAGAATTGAAGACATCCTGGACTCCAAACTTGCCTTTCATTCACTGACCAGTGTAACTGCGAGCAGTGCGGATGTTGTGACTGACCTTGCAGGCGGCTTTGGCGCAGTAGTCGCGCCCGCAACGGGTAGCACAGGGACCCTGATGATGGATCTGGGTAATATCACCAATCAGAACACCGATAATACAACAGCAGAAACACTGACGCTGGTTTATACGGTCTATGCAGAATCCTCTGTAGCGGTAGACAACAACCTGAACAACAAAGCGGAGTTGTACTGGGATAAAGATGGTGATGGCGACAGTGACGACGGCGCCAGTGACGGGATGATTTTTGACCGTGCGCCAAATGTACGTGTTATTGCGCCCGAACTTGAAGTAAGCAAGGCAATTGCCGGCGCTGTGCCGTTGGATGTTGGAGACGCAATCAGCTACACCGTCACCATTCAACATGCTGCAGCATCTACCACAGATGCTTATGATGCAACTTTTTCTGATCTGGTGCCGTCACAGATTGCCGGGCCGGTAAGTCTGGACTCGGCGGTTTACAGCGGTGGCGGTTCAGTTCCCGGCTTCACTATAACGGGCAATCAAATAACCAATAACAGTTTCGATTTACCGCTTGGAGAGACGGTTACGCTGACCATATCCGGTACAGTAGACAATGCAGTTACCGGTGCTGCAATTACCAACACTGCAGATATCACCTGGAGTACGCTCGATGATGGTGTCACCACCGATGGCGTAGAAGCACAGGAACAATCCGGGTTAGACAGTGCTTCTGTTTCGTTTGTGGTTGCCCCTCCGGTGTTGGCAAAATCGGTGGTCAGTACCGGAATTAATATCGCATCTAATGACAACACAGAAGTAGTAGAAGGTGAATACGTTATTTATCGTGTTGTAGCTACCATACCGGAAGGAGTAACACCCACATCGACTATAATCGATACGCTTCCAGGAAATATGGTATTTGACAGCACGTACGCCACGAGCGTCACATTGGACAGTGCCGATTTATCAATAACAGGAACGCCGCTGCCCGTTGCGGTTTCCGGACAAAATGTCACTTTCGATCTCGGCACCATCACTAACAGTAACAATGACAATGGTACAAATGAAACGATAACGATCGAATACCGGGCAATTGTGTCTGGTTCAACAGACGGTCAGAGTGCGGACAACTCGGTGGTCATGCGTTGGGATGTTGACAACGACGGAAGTAACACCGGTGGTGCAGATGGAAGCGCGACTGCGGATACCACCCTGACTGTAATCGACCCTCAGCTGGAGGTGATAAAAAGCGTAACTACCGCGCCGACCGACTCCGGCGATACGGTGGTTTACAGCATACTGATTCAACACGCAGGCGGATCGGATACCACGGCGTTTGACGCTTCTTTCAGCGATACACTACCGGCAGTGTTAGACAACGTCACTCTGGTGTCAGCAGAAGATGGCACGGGTAATCCGGTTACAGGTTTTAGTGTCAGTGGCAATACAGTCAGCAATAGCGACTTTGACCTGCCATTCGGGGAATCCATAACACTCACCGTGAGTGGTACAGCTACCGCTGTGGCTTCTGCCAGTGATACTGTAGTGAATACGGCAAATATTGACTGGGACACACTTGGCGACAACACTCAGGGAGATCAGACAGTGGAGGGGACCGGCTCGGACTCGGATAATGCCTCTTTTGCCTTTGCATCACCAACGTTTGAAAAAAACATCATCAGTACCGGTATTAACAACGCGACCAACGACAATACAGAGGTTGTGGCCGGGGAGTTTATTGTTTACTCGTTAACCGTCACCGTTCCGGAAGGGGTAACGCCACTTGCGGAAATTGTAGACACGCTTGATCCTGATTTTGTTTTTGATAATACCTATACCGTTACCGCTGTTGGTAGTGCCGGTGTCTCTTTTGACGGATCACCTGCAACACCAGTGATTAATGGTAGCGATGTCGAGTTTGATCTTGGCACTGTAACCAACAGCAATACCAATAATGCGGTCGCAGACACAGTCACAATCACGTACCGGGTGTATGCCGACAGTGATGTGGTGCTGGCAGACAGTCTGGTCAATGATGCAACGCTGATCTGGGATGGCAATAACGACGGGGACAACACAGATCTGGCTGATGGAAGTTTAAGTGACGATGCTTCGGTAACGGTGCTGGCACCTGATCTTGAGATAGTCAAGTCGATAACGACCACACCGTCGGATGCGGGCGATGGGATCACGTATCAGTTTGTGATTCAACATACGGGCACATCAAACGCAGGTGCATTTGATGCGACGTTCAGCGATACACTGCCGTCTGAGATAGACAATATCGTTATAGATTCAGCGGTAGACAGTAGTAACAACCCGGTTAGTGGGTTTGGCGTCAGTGGCAATACGGTCAGCAACAGCGACTATGATCTGCCACTGGGGGAAACCATCACACTGACAGTCAGCGGCACGGTAGATGTCAGTGCCTCGGCCAGCACCACAGTCCAGAACACAGCGAATATAGATTGGGACACACTGGGAGACGATGCGCAGGGTAACCAGGCATCTGAAAGCGGTGGGTCAGACTTGGACAACGCGCAGTTTGTAGTAGCGTCACCAACATTTGCCAAGAGTATCGTCAGTACCGGAATCGATGATGCCACCAACGACAACACCGAAGTGGTCGCAGGAGAATACGTCACCTATGCGTTGACGGTCACGGTACCGGAAGGTACCACTCCGATGGCGCAGATCACAGACACGCT
>CALHCI010000101.1 GCA_937931165.1 uncultured Granulosicoccaceae bacterium | reverse complement strand
AAGTCCAATCCAAAACCCGATTAATTCAAAAGTAATGAATTACTCTTCGTTTGGTTTAGCTTCATCGTTTCTAATGCCTACGCACCACAAACAATCAAGCCACCGCACAAATTACTTAGACCAAATTTTTAAGGAACATTTTCGAGCTATTTGCCCGAGCAAGCCGCCTAGTATAGCGGCCAATATTTTCGATGTCAACACTCTCTTGCAAATTATTTTTGCAAGAAAGCACCTCGTTGCAACGAGCCGGAGAGTTTACTACCGCGCTCCGTCAAGTCAAGGTTATTTTCAATTTATTTGTTATCACGGTTGATGCCACTGCAGAGAATAAAAACCAACAGGAATCCCTTTTAACACGATCCTTTCAAATCGCTAATCCATACTGTCTAATAAGGTAATGGCAACGTTTTAATTAACCCATTGATACTAATGAATTTTTTAAACAGCGCTTTTTTTCGACAGGTTTGACCCCTCGTCTCCGTGTACTTACCCTGTGTGGTTTGTATCTTTGAGAATGTGTTAGCCGTGGCGAACCGACCCAACAGAACATCCCATAAGGTCAGAGTTGATTATAAGGCTGGCGATCAGCATCCCAATACTTCATCGGCCAATACCGGTAAAGACTCCTCTGATGCTTCTGATCAGGTCAGAGGCAATGGAAGAATCCGAATTGCACTGGCAGTCTGTGGCACAGCGTTGCTTGGTGCAGCGGCACTGAACATAGCAAAATCAAGTAGTCGACCTGACGACATGAGCCAGGCCTCTATGCCGCTTCCGAACAGCGCGCAGGCACCACTGGCAAACGCCGGCGCTGCCGATCCGCTGGCTGGCACAGAAGAACAGCCGCAACCTGAAATTCAGATGGCGGCGCAAATGACCCCACAGTTTCTTTTTTCAACTAATCAGAGCGCGCAGCCGTTGACGCCGGTAAGTGAGGAAATTCCATTTCTGGAAGTGGATATTATTGACGACGCAGTACCACTGAAGACCAACGTTATTACCGGCAACACAGTGCCATTTACCGCAGCAGCACCAGGGCTTCCGAATGACTACCGTCAGGAGCCTTCAACCCTGCTACTGGAAGTTAAAAAGGGCGATACGCTTTCGGGCATGCTGGCGGCGCACGGCCTGACCACTACCGAGATTGCAGCACTTGCAAATCTGGAACCGGTGAAACAACATATGACTAACCTGCGCCCGGGCCATGAAATCAAACTGGACCTGGACGGCAGCCGCCGGCTAACCGGACTGACCCGCCAGATAGACCTTGAAAATACGTTGCGGGTAAAGCGCATTGAAGACGATCAGTTTAAGGCTCATGTAGACACACAGCCGCTGGAAAAGACGATCAAGGTTGCAGAGCTGACGCTGGAGTCTTCGTTGTTTCTTGACGGCGCCAAGGCAGGGTTATCGGAATCAGTCATTATGGAGCTCTACTCTATCTTTCAATGGACCGTCGATTTTAATCGCGAGGTTCGCGCCGGCGACAAGCTGCTGGTATTGCACGAAGCTTATATGAAGGACGGCAAGCAGGTTAAGGATGGCAACATTCTCGCGGCAGAGTACCACTCTTCAAAAGAGCTCTACAACGCGTATCGCCATAATCGCAATGGCGCTGTCGGCTATTACGACAGTAAGGGGCAAAGCCTGGAAAAGCGTTTTTTGCGCAACCCGATCAAGGCACGGATAACCTCGCGGTTTAATCTGGCACGCAAACACCCGATCTATCACACCATTAGAGCGCACAAGGGTGTGGATTATGGCGCGCCGACCGGTACCGCGATCAGCAGCGCCGGTGACGGACGGGTGATTTATGCAGGCCCTCGCGGCACTTATGGCAATACGGTAGAAATACAGCACGGTGATCGATACACCACCCTGTATGCACACTTGCACAACTTTCCAGAGAACATCAAGAAAGGTACGCGGGTTAAGCAGGGACAAGTGATTGGATATGTTGGCAAAACCGGCATGGCAACCGGCCCGCACCTGCACTATGAATTCCGTGTCGATGGCATTCACCGCGACCCGCAAAAGGTCAAGCTTGGCGGCTCAAGCCCGCTGGCCGCAGAGGAACTGGCGGTTTTTAAAGACAGTATTGAACCACTGCGCGCACAACTCGCCGCCATACGCACCAACAGCGATACGCTGGCCATGAGGTAGGCTGTAACAATGCCCGCCAGGCTATATGTCGGGCTGATGTCAGGCACCAGTGTAGACAGTGTTGATGCTGCGCTGGTTGCCATCGGTGACAATACATTTGAACTGCTCGCCATCCACACTGCACAGTACCCTGCCGACCTCCGTGCAGCGTTGCTTGAACTTAAATCCAGCCCCTCTGTTCACCTTGGTGAGTTTATCGCGCTCGATAATCGGGTAGGCCACACGTTTGCCGACGTGACCGTGGAATTGCTGGAACTATGCAACACACCTGCGTCTGGCGTTGCAGCCATCGGCTCGCACGGGCAAACCATTTTCCATCAGCCTGCCGGTAATTACCCCGGCACTCTACAGATAGGTGACCCGGGCATTATCGCCGCCACCACCGGCATTGATGTCGTTGCCGACTTCAGACGTGCTGACATGGCTGCAGGCGGGCAAGGTGCGCCATTGGCGCCGGCGTTTCATGAATACATGCTCGGCCACGCTTCAGGAAAAATTGTGATTAACCTCGGGGGGATCGCGAATATCACGGTACTCGGGGAAAGAGTCACCGGCTTTGATACCGGCCCTGCCAACTCAATTCTGGATGAGTACACACAATCTTATCTGCAAAAGCCGTTCGACAGCGATGGTCAGTTGGCGCGCAGCGGGAAAGTTGATGATGTGTGGCTGGAGACAATGCTTGGCGATTCGTACTTTGCACTGCCACCGCCCAAATCTACAGGCACCGATTACTTCAACCTCGACTGGGCTATGCAGCACCCTGTTAGTGAGGCATTAGCGCCAGCGGATGTTCTTGCCACGCTGACGGAGCTTACCGCCACGACGGTCGCAGATAATGTGCGAAATTACGGTGCAGATGGTGCAGAGATTTATCTTTGCGGAGGCGGGGCTAAAAACAGCTTTTTAATAGAACGACTGGAGACAATGCTGCCGTCAATACGGGTACGGCAACTGGATATTACAGGTGTCAGCGGGGATGCCTGCGAGGCATGCACTTTTGCATGGCTCGCCTACCGCCATTTACAACACAAAACCGGAAACCTCGTTGAGGTCACCGGTGCTGATAAGGCAGTGATTCTGGGCGGTTTATATCCAGGCAACCGTAATGCCGGACATCACTGACAATCCCCCGGATGGTCAAGGTCTATACAGAGAACGAAGATCCGCAACCGCAAGTGGTGGTCGCATTAGGATTTCTGATCACAAACTGGGAACCTTCCAGCCCCTCTGTGTAGTCGATCTCCGCGCCGAGAAGATATTGGTAGCTCATCGGGTCAATAAGCAGTTTGACACCTTCCTTTTCCACTTCGGTGTCACCGTCGTTGATCTCTTCGTCGAAAGTGAATCCGTACTGGAAGCCTGAGCATCCGCCGCCGGAGATAAACACGCGCAATTTGAGGTCGGGGTTACCCTCCTCTTCTATTAGTCCTTTAACCTTCAGGGCAGCAGACTCGGTGAACACAAGCGGATCGGGGAACTCTTCTTCGCTGCCTGCGTTCTCAGCTTCCAAACTCATGGCGTGTGCCTCTTTTAATAATAATGTTTTCGTTACAGCTCAAAATAATGCATTACCTGACAAATTCAATCAACTATTAAACAAAAAAGACATCCGATTTGAGCTTCACCGACAATTACTTTATTGCCAGCCGGAAAGATTTCCTGCTTTATTCGTTCTGATCGAGCTATCTGCTTAATTTTGTTGTATTTATTTTCCAGACAGGCCAATTGCTAAAAAACCACAACATATGGTGCCTGACGTGACAATTATCTGGATATATTGATTGTTGTATTCAAAAATCTGCTCGCCGGGATGTTAAAATTCGTCATAACGCCAGCCTTTTTTGGTTACTTACCGGCAAGAAATAACCCGAAAAACACAAATTTTCATCAAATCCACACAGTAAAAAATCGAATTTATTGATTATATTCAATCATTTAACATATATTCATCAGGTAAATTCGACTTTTAGATGTCAACGTAATAACATTTGCATCGTCGAAGCAACAGACGTTGCACCGACGCAACATCTATAAAAGATTTGGGATTTGACATGAAACGACTACTTACATTTTCAGCAACTGCCTTCATAGTCAGCATCTGCACAGTCGGCTTCACGGCAAAAGTCAAAAACGTCGGCACCATCAAAATAGAGAATAACCCGGCACACTTCGCCGTGAACAACTGCCATATCGGCAAGTTCTACGAAGAAGTACACCTTTATGCAGGGTCCGGTGTGCTGCCAGACGGCAAGAAATTCGAAATATCTGCCGATGGCAGCGGCGGCTGGGTTGAAATGCATGTTGGTATGGACTCAGGCGCACCTGAAGCTTTCTACACCAGCACGCTGTCTAATCCGGAAGAGTCAATCACGGTGCAATCAAAGCAGGTGGTGATTCGCGGCAGCTTTGATGAAGCGATTTCCGATCAGAGCGACATTCCGTTCGAGCTGACCGCATCGTGCGAGAGCTAACCGGGCAGATACTTACGACTTATAAATTTGTGTGCCGGACTACACCAGTCCGGCAACGACCCCGGCAATAACCGATTCAGAACACGGCTTCTCGTAGTACGCATCTGCGTTGACTGCAGACAACCACTCTCCTACCACGGCCTTTGGCTTTGAGCTAACCACCACCAGTGCGGTACGACTCAGACGCGGATCTTTGCGGATGTGAGCCCCCAGTTCGTAACCATCCATCAACGGCATTTCAAGATCAAGAATGATCACTTCCGGCTGATGTGCTTCAAGATATTCCATTGCCTCAAGCCCGTTACGCGCTAACACGATGTTATAACCCGCTGTTTGCATGGCTCTGCCAAACGATGCACGTATAGTGACGGAATCGTCGACGATTAATACAGAGGCACTTGTCGGCTGTGGTTCCCGGGTTACCTGTTGTTCTGTTGCATAGCGTCTGAAATTATCGGTATTCAGGCGCAACACAATATGCCGGTTGTCCATCAGACCACAGCCCTGATACAAGTCACTGGCGCTGAGTAAGCGATCGTTGGTGTTAAACCTGACCGTCTTGCGACCAATGATCTCCTCCACTTCGAGGTTCAACGTGCCATCCTGTGTCTGGCAGCTAATAACGGTCTTTGCACGCACTGTATCAGCGCCTGAATTATCAGCTTGTGTAGCGACGCTTTCTTTGCCGGTGTTTTGCCGCCCGAGAATAGCCGCGAGTGAAACACCTTCGGCAGCTGCATCTTTGATTTCTACAACACGCGCAATATCAATGGCATAGAACTGCTCGCCGTGACGCACCACCATCACAATCATAGATTCCGATTGCAACGGCACACTAAGGCTAAACACCGTGCCGTCAATCGCACCGGTTTTTACAGAGAAATCCCCAAATCTTCGATACACCCATTCTTTAACAACATCGAGACCGACGCCCCTGCCAGCG
>CALHCI010000100.1 GCA_937931165.1 uncultured Granulosicoccaceae bacterium | reverse complement strand
CGAACTGTTGAAGCAGCTTGAAGGGCATGTGGTAGAAAGCGAGTATGCCGAGGTAAACTCTGATCGGGTAGCATATCGCATGATAGAACCCGGTATTGTGTTTGAGATTTCCTGCCTTGATATCATCTCTACAACATCCCGAGGAAACACGATTGATAAAATGGTGCTTGAATGGGATGAAGAAAACCGCAACTGGATCGGGGTCAGACGGTTGCCGTTGTGCAGTATTATTTCACCGCAGTTCGTGCGCATACGCGATGACAAAGAGGCCATTGCGGAAGATATTCATCTGGAGCAGCTTACTGGTATTGTTGATATCCCCAATGCCAATGTGGTCAGTAAAGAACTGAAGCTCCCGCAAAGTGAGTTACTTAAACGCAGTGTTGCCACTAAAGAATTACGTGGTGCCACCATGGTGCGCAAGCTGCTCATGTGGAAAACCAATAAGGAAGAGGAGTCTCGTGATTACCCGGCTTACGTCCTACACCTGACTGATTTCAGCCCTAACAGAAAAGACCCGCTGAAGCATGAGGTGCGTATCAGTAGTTCGGAAGATCAGATCACTGAATACTTTAAAGAGTGGCAGAAAAAGTATTTCGTTGGCGGGTGGAATACACTGTAATTCGCGATGCCGTTACTAAAAATACTGAGCTGGAACATACTGCATGGCGGTGGTTCCCGCTGTGCTTCTATTCTCGACGGGATTGAAAAGTCTGCTGCAGATATAGTTACCTTGCAGGAGTTCAGGCATGGTAAGCACGGTGCGGTACTGTTAGAAGGGCTCAAGTCATTAGGGCTTACATCGATCTGTGCGCCGGAGACCAGCAGCGCCCGTGAAAATACGCTACTTATCGCCAGCAGGCTACCAATGCAGGCAGAGCCGTTTCCCGCCAACGCAGCACTGCCTGCGCGGGCAGTTAAAGCACAAATTGAAGTTTCTCCTACTGTTGAGTTGAATATGATCGCGGTGCATTTCCCGCAAAAGCGCGCGCAAGTGCCCTATTTTAATGCGCTGCAGGCGTTAGATGCAGAATGGCAGGAAGGTTACTCGCTGCTTATTGGGGATTTCAACTGCGGTATACCGTTTGAAGATTCACAAACCAAAACGTTTTATGCAACGCATTTGTTTCAGCAGCTACTGCATAGCGGCTGGCGTGATGCATGGCGGCAGCGCCATCCGGATGATCGGGAGTTTACATGGGTCAGCACTCGTAAGGGGAACGGTTTTCGTTACGATCATGCGTTGGTGTCAGCGTTGGCGGATAAGATAGTTACGGATGTGAGGTATGATCACGATGTGCGTTTGGGTAAGGTATCGGATCATTCGAGTTTGTATCTTGAGCTGGATTGTTGAGGTTGGGGTTTTGACATAGCATGTAACTGATACGAGCCAGCGCCCGTGCCCGTGTGCCCCCCCAGCGTTTAGACGCAGGCCCTCCCACAAGCGGGAGGGTGGAGATTGTGCCTCCTGCGCTAAGTCTCGTTTAGCGCTTTTTCTTTGCTGCCGCTTTTTTCTTGATTTTGCTATGCCCGAGAGGTTTGGCTTTATCGAGACGTGGATGATTGGTTTTGAAGTTTCCACGCAGATCTTTTTCTTTGTCCATTGCTGTGAGCGTTTCATTTATAACGTGGACAGCAGCGAGCACATCGCCTGTGTGGGCGCTTTCCGAGATTGTATGCATGTTGCGAATCGGGAATCCGATTGAAGTCGCTGCAGTGTCGACACTTGCCAGCACACCGGCCATGCCATCTGTGCCGGTGTCATTGCCACACACATCCATTTGCAGAGGGATATCGTGTTTAATTGCTGCTTTCTGGATACGTGCGTTGAGTTGCTCGCTGACGATGGCGCCACTGGACAGTGTGAATCCTTTACCCATTTCCAGTAACTCCATGTTGCGATCACCAATGTTGGGCGCAGCGACATAGTCGTGATTTACATCGACCGCGATAATTGCATCCGGTGCCAGCTCTCCGGCCATGACACGACTACCAAAACGACCGATCTCTTCATGCGATGCAAATGCGTACATGGTACGGACGTTTTTAAGTGCAGGGGCTTTGGCCATGAGTCTGGCCAGTTCTGCTGCTACAAAGCAACCTAAGCCGTTGTCGAGGTAGGCACCATAAAAAGTGTCCGGGCTGAAGCCGCGCTTGATGGGGCGATTTAGCAGCAGTGTATTGCCGGGGCGAATACCCAGTGCTTCAATCTGTGCCTGTTTATCTTCACCGTGGACCTGTAGCTCGAGATAGATTTGTTTTGGTGAGATACCTTTGTCACCGGTGCGATGTGCCATTTCTGAAAAGTGGATCGCCCCCAGTGCTTCGACAGTGCCACCTTGTATGGCGCGATAGCTACCGGGTTTTGCAGGGTCTTCGCTGTACAGGGTGACCTCATGACCAATCAGTGTGCAGGGCAGGAACGCGTCAGTGTTGATCCAGATTTTTCCATCGGCACCAATCTTTCGCACCTGCATGCGAATTTTGTCTGCATGGCCAATGATCATGACACTGAACATGTCATCTTTCCCCGGGTGGGTATCCCAAACCACCCCGGCGTTACCGACAAAGCTGTGCATTTGCCAGCGTTTTGGCGCGAACTTATCAATCTCTGGTTTGAGAACACCGTGCGTCATTGCGCTTTCCAAACCGACCGGACTGGGCGCTGCAAGGATCTCACGCATGAATTTGAACTGGGATTCTGGCATCGGTGACGCCCAGGGCTTTTTCTGGCTCATGTGGTGTTAACTCTCGGGGTTTGTTTGTTGTTGGTCAGGTGTGTGACCGGTTAGTTCGTAGAGCGTTTCAAGTTGTTTGCGCAGTAATTGTACTTCAGCTTTGAGCTGACTGATTTCTGATTCGGATGCCGGTCCGGGTGCAGCGGGTGTTGGAGCAACAGCGCTGGTGGCAGTGGCGGGTGGAACTTCCACCTCGCCACACAGGCAGTGCGCGTAGCGATCATCGCGTTGACCGGACTGACGTGGAATGACCACTACAGACGGGCTGTCACCCTGGGTAAGTCTTTCAAGGCTGACTATCAGGTCTTCGCGGTCGGTGAATTCGTGCAGCCGTTGGGTGCGGGTTTGGAGCTCATTAATCGTTTGCGGCCCGCGCAGCATCATTACAGACAGTAGAGCCTGCTGTTTTTTACTATAGCTTTGTTCATGGGTAAAGCGCTGTTCGTAGCGTTCACTGCGGGCCCCCATTTCGTAGCGAACAAACCTGCGGGATTCCAGATCACGCAACGTTTTGACGACCTCTCCGTGCTGGTAGTTAGATACCGGCTCACGGTTGGATTTTTGATTGGCAGCACTTATCAGGCTGTTGACGGTCAACGGATAGTTGTCTGGTGTGGATAGTTGTTTTTCCATCAGCGCGCCAAGCACACGACACTCTATGGTGCTGAGCAATGCGACGGAAGCATCCGTGTCACTGGGTTGTTCCGGTTCTGGCTGGCTGTCTGACATAAGTGCTCTTTAGCAGGGTGTTGCAACAATCAGAATTGAGTATAGCTGCTGGTCGTGGCCCGTATATAAGGAAGCGGCGTTTTTAGCAGGTTAACCCGGTGATTAATTCAGCGCAGACCGCAACCTTTCTACCCGTTTGCGATTTGCATCAAAATCACTATAGCCGACTCTGGATGATGAACGAACGTCTACTGTATCGCCGTTGCGAAGCAGCAGCAGATCATCGACAAAGCCGAACAACGCGCTTTTGTAGGTGGCCACCAGTAGCTGATCTGAAACCTGTACTACGGTACCGCCGTCGTTTTCGACGAGCTGCTGCAAGTCCTGCATAGTGGTGTCAGGTGCAGTCAGCGGTTCGATGTAATGCGAGTCGCTTGTAGCGACACCGCTTGACACGCAATTCGGTTTGTCCGGACACGGCGGCAGCTCACCATTGCTGAGCTGCGGCGCGGTTTGGGTTGCAGAAGTTTTTGCCTGAAAGAACAAAAACACGGTGAACGCAGCTGCTATAAACAGCACGAATAGGAGAAATTTGCTCATCGTCGTCCCGGAGGTAAATTTGAGGGTTATTGTAGCCTGATACCTGGGTCGGGAACCTGGTTGTTACCTGATGGTGGTTCTGTGTATGCTGAAGGCTTACTACTGTGACGGATGAATGTTTTATGGGCAACCTTCCATCAGACCACCACCATCATGCGCCGGCGTCGGAAATTGAAGAGCGTGTAAAAAAACTCGAAGCGTTGCTGATTGAAAAGAAGCTGGTCGATCCGCAATCGCTCGATAAACTGGTCGATACCTACGAACACCGGGTGGGTCCGAAGAACGGTGCTGCAGTTGTGGCCAGAGCATGGGTTGATGATGACTTTCGTCAGGCGCTGCTCAGTGATGCAACGTCTGCCATCGCATCTCTGGGTTACGGAGGTCGGCAGGGAGAGCATATGGTTTGCGTGGAAAACACCCGAGATACGCACAATATGGTGGTTTGTACGCTTTGCTCGTGCTACCCGTGGCCGGTACTCGGGCTGCCACCTGCGTGGTACAAGGCGTCGAGTTATAGAGCACGCGCTGTTTCCGAACCACGAGACGTATTGAAGGAGTTTGGCGTTGAACTGCCTGCGCAGGTAGAAATAAAAGTCTGGGACTCTACTGCAGAGATACGCTATCTGGTGCTGCCAATGCGACCGGTGGGCACTGAAGGCTACACAGAAGAACAACTTGCCGAACTGGTTACCCGCGATTCAATGATTGGTGTCGATGTATTGAGTGCAGGGTTATGAACGGTGCTCATGACCTTGGTGGCAAGCATGGCTATGGACCGGTTGATCAGTCGCAACAGCAAAACTTTGTCCATGAATGGGAAGAGAAAGTATTTGCGATGACGCTCGCGTGCGGAATGCTGGGTCAATGGAACCTTGATCAATCACGGTTTTCACGTGAACGTGCAGATCCGGTGGAGTACCTGGCAGGGAGTTACTATGAACACTGGCTGCACGGTCTTGAAATTCTGCTGGTTGAGCACGGTTTGATTACCGAACAGGAACTACGTACCGGCATAGCAGAGCAACCTGCATCAGTGAGTGCAGCGACTCCGGCACGAGTCGATGAAATTCTTAACAGTGGCGGGCCAACCGAGTTGCCTGATAACGCACCGGCACTCTTTGCCGTTGGAGATACCGTGGTGGTAAAACCGGACAACCCGACGCTGCACACCAGAGCGCCGGCTTATGTGAAAGGGAAGGCTGGTCGCATAGTTGCCCACTACGGTTCGCATATCTATGCTGATGAACACGCAGCCAGCGGTGAGAAGCAGCCGCAGCATTTGTATTGCGTGCAGTTTGCGGCAGACACCTTATGGGGCGATTCCGGCTGTACCGGCAGCAGTGTGCATCTGGATTTGTTTGAGCCATACCTGCTTAGTTTGCAGCAGCACATAGCGTTGCTGCAGAATCATGATGGTGTTGATTAGCAGTCAAAGACTGATCCTGCACCATATTTCACATTGTTGTTTTCACTGATGCTTTTCAAGCGTTGTTTAAGGTGCCCCTGGTTATGGATACATCTCAATTTGCCGGCATGCCAGTCGAGGAAGGTGAACCGGTATTTACTGCCCCGTGGCAGGCAAAAACGTTTGCGATGGCTGTTCAGCTCAACGAGTCAGGTGTATTCACCTGGGTTGAATGGGCGGATGAATTGAGCCGGCACATTGCCGAATTTGAAAAGTCATCTTCTATTGTCGATAGTGATCAGTACTACACGCTCTGGCACGATGCTCTGGAGTCTCTGGTTACGCGTAAATGTTGAATCAACAGTTAAAAATTTGATGTATTAATCCTCCCGGCTCCTGCTCCGTCTACTTTTCCTGAACTCTGCCGCTACGGTAGTGATTAGGCAAAAATTCCGTTTGTAAACGGTTAATAACTGGAGTGGGCAATTCATGTACAAGACGGTTCGAAAGCTTTCCGCCTTGATTCTCGCGTTTGTACTAAGTGGGTGCGGAGGCAGTAGCGATTCAATCTTTCCGGTAGGCAACCCTGTGCCTACTGATCTTATCGATGAATACCTTGATCTCGCTCGTGCAAAAGCACTACCGGTGGACGATGGTGGTGCGCCAATCACGGGCGGAACATGGGCAAGATTCACTCCCGACACCACCTGGAACTGGCAGTTAAACGGTACCTCTGCGGCCATCAATCTTGAGTACGAAGCAGATGTTTATGTAGTAGACATGTTTTCGCAGTTGAGTATTGACTCTATTACCCCGTTGCACGATATGGGGCGTAAAGTGATTTGCTACTTTTCTGCAGGTACCTACGAACCGTGGCGACCCGATGCTGCGCTGTTTGCAGAGCTCGAACTTGGTAATCCGCATCAGTACTACCCGAGTGAGCGATGGCTGGATGTAAATGATCCTCTGGTCTCCAAATTGATGGCTAACCGGATGGATATAGCCGTCGACCTCGGGTGCGATGGTGTAGAGCTCGATAACGTAGACGGCTGGATACCAAGCGCTGATTCAGGATTCAGTTTTACGCTTGATGATCAGAAACAGTTTGTGAAGGTGCTTGCGAACGAAGCACATAAAAGAAACCTTTCAGTCGCGCTGAAAAACAACGTTGAACTGATTGTTGAACTTGCAGACTATTTTGATCTGGTGATTAACGAAGAGTGCTTTCAGTACAACGAGTGCGAAGGTTACCGACCGATGATTGAAGCAGGTAAGCCGGTGTTTAATGCCGAGTATCTTGTTTTTGATGAAGACGGTAATTCACTTGAGCCTGTGATTGACTACCCCGCAGAGCGCGCCGCCATCTGTGCCACGTCTCTGGAATACGGGTTTCAGACGCTATTCCTGCCGCTATCTCTGGACGGCTCGTTCAGACTCAGTTGCCGTTAAGGTACTGACCGGAAAATTATCATGATGCCTACTTTTCCTATTGCCGGACTTACCATGAACACAGCCCGTAAAGTGCTTGCCTGTGCCGCTCTGGTTGCACTGACAGCCTGCAGTGAAAATCGGCAGTTGTTAGAGGCTGGAGGTAGCGAAACGCCGGTTGTTGGCAACCCGGATGCAGCTCTGCCAATGGCCTGGTGGCAACCGCAGGCGAGTGACAACCTCACGTGGCAATGGCAGTTGCAAGGCAAAATAGACACAAGCTTTGATGTCGATGTTTACAACCTCGACATAGACGCGCCTGTTGAGATTATTCAGGAATTAAAGGCCAGAGGTACGCGTGTTATTTGTTACTTCAGTGCCGGCACTGTTGAAGCGTGGAGGCCTGATGCAGCGTTGTTTCCAGAGTCTATTATCGGAGAGCAGTACGAAGACCTGGTTGATGAACAGTGGATTGACTACGGTAACTATGCAGTATTTGCAGATGTCATGCGGGCACGAATGGACACTTGTAAAGCCAAAGGGTTTGACGCCATTGAAACAGACAATGTAGATGCACATAACTACGAAAGCCGTGATGCCAACGGTAATGTGGTGAACATCGGTACAAATTTTCTGATGACACTGGATGAAAGTACCGCCTACATACGCTGGCTGGCGGAAGAGGCTCATGCTCGCGGACTGAGCATCGGTCTGAAAAATGCCGAGGAAATGGCAGCTGATGTTGTTGGTGATGTCGACTGGATGTTAACTGAAGATTGTTACGTCGATAACTGGTGCAACGCGGCAAGTGTTTTTGTGGAAAACAACAAGCCCGTGTTTATGGCAGAGTATGATGATCTGGTGCCGGATTTTGCACCTGCCTGCGAGCTTGCCAAGTCGCTTGGCTACTTTGCGATATGGCGGGACAGTTCACTAGCCAATGAAACTTATCTGGCGTGTGAATAGATGCTGATTTATCCGGTAATTATCGGGTGCGTGTGCCTGAGTATTGCCAGGCGGCTTGCGTATATTATTAAAAGCTACCGCGACATCGATAATCACTGGTAGCTGATCAGGTTAGTTACTGATCAGGTTGATAACCGATCGTATTGATAACAGATCAGGCAGTAGCGTATTGTCTGATTTGTAGTTCACGGCGTGCCTGCGCTTCTGCGGTATATCGAGAGGTAGGCCGGATCAGTAGTCTTTCAATCCCGATTTCATCACCGGTATCTTCGCAGAAGCCGTAGTCTCCGGTGCGCACACGGTGCAGCGCCTTGTCTATATCGCGTATCAGCGTCGACTCCCGCTCTTTCATGTGAACTTGTATCCAGTACTGCTCTTCCTGTGTTGCACGGTCCGACTCATCGGCGGCACGTTCAACATCGAGAGAAGTGATGTCTACGCTCTCTTGAGGCGCGGTAAGCGACTGACGCATTTCCAGTAGGCGCTGGCGGAAAAACTCCAGCTGCCCCTTGTTCATGTAGTCGTCTTCCGACGCGTTGAGGATCTGTTCTTCCGTCAACATTTAGGTAACTACCTCCAGGAATAGTAGTAAATTCGGTAACTTATCGATGGAAGCGAAAGCTTTACTTCGAAAAGAATCAAAATCTGGCTAGCGACCAGGATCGAGCGACCTTGAGTGAAACTTTCGTGAGATAGGCCACAAAAATGCGGAGTCTCTTGAGACGTCTAAAGTGTGACGTGTTCCACTTGCCATCCAACCTGTCTAAGCATTGGTTGTCAGCATATATCGCGCCTAAAAGCGCTCAGGGATTTGCTGTGTGAGAGGCAAAAAAATCGAGTGGTTCACAGAGTGCAGAGTGGCGTGCACGGTGAGAGTGTCCCGTTAGTAGTACGAGCGACGCCAAGGCACCCTTCCAGGCGTTTAGATGCCGACTCTTCCGGGCCGGAAGGGTGTCCAACAAACGAGCCATACCCCCCGCTCGCAGGAGGGTAGGAGCCTACGCGACGGGAAGGGTGCTCCGCCGTGGCTCATACGCGTTTCAAGCTCCCCAATAATTATCGAATGACTTTACGACCCCTCACGAGTGTGCGGGTGGTTGCGTGCTTTTGGTGTGTGCTTGTGCCTACAGATCGCCGTAGCGAGCCTGCAGGATTGCCAAGGCAGTGAAGCCGGCTGTTTCTGTGCGAAGGATGCGTGGGCCGCAACTGACCAGTTGTATGTTGGCGTTGGTGGCCTGGCTTAACTCGTTGTCGCTAAAGCCGCCTTCCGGACCAATTAGTATCTGGCACTGGTTGTCGTTGAGTATGACTTCACTAATACTTTGAGCGCCGCCAGGGTGCAGCATCAGCGTTGCCGTTTTATTGCCGGACATCCATTGGGCGGTTTCTGTGGGCTGGTCGATGACAGGTATTACACTTCGCCCGCATTGGGTACATGCGCTAATGGCTATGCCGCGCCAGTGCTGCATGCGCTTTTGCAGGCGTTTTTCATCGATTTGCATTACTGACCGGTCGGCGCTGATTGGCACTATGCGGTTTACGCCGAGTTCTGTTGCCTTCTGAATCACCAGATCAAGCTTGCTGCCTTTGGCGAGTGACTGTACCAGCGTAATATTTAGCGATGACTCCGTAGCATTAGGCCGGTTGTGATCAATCGTCACCGTGGTTGTGGCGGAGACGTCAGTGATGGTGGCCTCGTAGTCGTTGCCGTCGCCATTGAAAACGGTCACGCCATCGCCAGGCTTACGTCGTAGTACCCGGGTCAGGTACCTGGCAGCGTCTTTGTCCAGCGTGAGTGATTGGCCGACAGCAACCGTTGTGCTTTCGACATAGAGCCTGGGGACTTTCACGATTTTTTTATAGACTCAATACGCTGACGCAGCGCTTCTTTTTCATCAGCTGTCATCGCGGAAGGTGGTTTGTTAAGCGACGGTGTGTTGAGTGATCGGGATTCTTTGTTTAGCCATTCGATAGCGTGCCGAACTACACCCAACGGTTCATCAATGCCGGCTTCTGAATTGTCACCAATAGTATTAGCGGCAAGTTTAATCAGACTGGCACCTTCGGGTTTGTCCCGAAAATACTCAATGATACCGCTGTGTGTAATGGCAGGGTTGTTTTCGACGACTGAAACAACATGCAGCAGTAGTGACGCACCTGGAAGCTGTTCTGAAAAATTGTATTCTTCCGGGTCAATCTCCAGCACCACAGCGGGTTGCGCCAGTATTGCCATGAGTGCTTTGCGTACTGGTGTCTGGCGGTTTGAAGCGGCCGGGGCCTGCGTTGCAGACATATTGCGCTGCACGGGTGCGTTGTCTGGTGTCGCTTTCATCACCTGTACGCCGACTTTATCGTTAAGCTGTTGCGTGACCAGTTCGCGGTATACGCCTTTTGGCATTTGTTCAATCATCGGTCGCGCCAGTTCGGCCAGTCTGGCCTTGTGGCCGGTGCCGCTTTCATCTGATCCTTTCTGCGCCTGATCCATCAATGTGGAAAACATAAATTCAGATGCTTCCAGTGCATTGTTTTGCACCAGATTTTCAAAGTGTTGTTTGCCTTGTTTATTGACCAGACTGTCAGGGTCCTCGCCAGCAGGCAGAAACAAAAATCTCGCATCACGGCCCGATTTTAATGAAGGTAACGCAGAACCCAGCGCTCGCCATGCGGCCTTGCTGCCAGCGTTGTCACCGTCAAAGCAAAAAACAATTTCGTCGGTTTCGCGAAAGAGTTGTGCCACTTGTTCGGAAGAAGTGGCGGTGCCAAGTGTAGCAACAGCATTTTTTATCCCTTTTTGCGCCAATGCAATAACGTCCATATAGCCTTCCACCACAATGATGCGTTCGGCGCGGTTGCGTTTGTGTTTGCGCAGTTCATACAGGCCATATAATTCTCTGCCCTTTTGAAACAGCGGGGTCTCAGGTGAGTTGAGATACTTTGGTTCGGAGTTGTCCATGACACGCCCGCCAAAACCGATCACGCGGCCGCGCCGGTCTCTGATCGGGAACATAATGCGATTGCGGAAGCGATCGTGCGTTTTACCGGAATCATTGCGGATAAGCATGCCGGTAGTGATCAGTGTTGATTCATTGCTGTCAGTAGCGTCCAGCAGTGTGTGCCATTGATCTGGTGCAAACCCGATCTGAAAATCAAGTGCAGTCTCGCCGGTGATGTGGCGATTTTTAAGGTAGCTGATTGCCGTTTCGGTGCTGCGAAGTTGGGTGGCAAAGTAGGCCGCACTTTGCTTTAGCGCGTCGTACAGGCCTTGTTGCGAAGGTGTGATCGGGGTGATTGCATCACGCGGAACTTCAAGCCCTACGCTGTCTGCCAGATACTCTACGGCATCGACAAAGTGCATATGATCGAAGTCCATCAGAAAGCTGATGGCGGTGCCGGATACCCCGCAACCAAAGCAGTGATAAAACTGTTTTGGCTGACTCACATTAAAAGAGGGCGTTTTTTCGTTGTGAAACGGGCAGCAGGCCTTGTAGTTGTTGCCGGCCTTTTTCAATGGCACATAGCGGTCGATCACGTCGACGATATCGACCCGCGCCAGTAGTTCATCGATAAAGGATTGTGGAATTCGCCCAGCCATTGGTGCAGGTTATCGCAGACCCCGCGGTTTGTCGCTGCCTTTGTCGGCAGACCTGAAATTGATCTTCAGAGCAGGGCAGCCAGGCTGCATATAGTCTGCGATTCAACGCTCACTGATCGGATTATAATGCGGGCTAGGCAGCCCGCTTCAAATTGGACAATAGTGCTGAGAGCTCAGCAGCTTTGGGTGTGACCAGCCAGAATCTGGCACTCAGACTGTAGAAGTTGTCAATGATCTCCTGGCCCCACTCACTGCCGGTTTCTTCGACGTGGCGCAACAGCAGGCTCTCGAGCACATGGCGGTAGGCCTCCATCGATTCCGGGTGTACACGCTGAATTTCGATCATTTCGTGGTTATAGCGATCGACAAACAGGTTGTGCTGATCAAATACGAACGCAAAGCCCCCGGTCATACCGGCACCGAAATTAACCCCGGTCTCGCCTAGTACTGCGACGCAGCCGCCGGTCATGTATTCGCAGCCGTGATCACCAATGCCTTCGATGACTGCAGTGGCACCGGAATTTCTTACCGCAAAGCGTTCACCGCCGAGCCCGGCGGCGTACATCTCACCACCGGTGGCACCGTACAGACAGGTGTTACCGACGATGGTGGTCTGGTGGCTCACAAAGCGTGATTCTGCTGGTGGTCGAATAACAATTTTGCCACCGGCCATACCTTTACCTACGTAGTCGTTGGCATCGCCCTCGAGGTGTAAGTTTAAGCCGCCGGCATTCCAGACACCGAAACTCTGCCCGGCGGTACCGGTCAGATGAATTTCGATCGGGTTGTCTGCCATGCCGAGGTTACCGTGATGTTTGGCTATTTCACCGGACAGCTGTGCACCGATTGATCGATGAACATTTTTTACGCGGTAGTGAAAGCGGCCACCGGACTTTTGATGGATGGCATCGCGGCATGCGTCGAGCATCTCTGCAGCAAGCTCTGCGCGGTCGAACGGCCGGTTGTGGCGTTGTGTGCAATAGCGCGGTGCTTCGCGTGGTACTCCGCCATCGGACAGCAAGGGTGCAAGATCAATTTTTTGTTGTCTGGCGGTATTGCCCGGTAACGTCTCCAGCAGATCGGTACGGCCAATAATCTCGTTGATGCTGCGTGCACCCAGCAATGAAAGCTGCTGTCGAACATCTTCTGCGACAAACTGCATGTAATTGACGACTTTATCGACATTGCCGTGAAAGTGCTTGCGGCGCAGGATTTTATGTTGTGTCGCAACACCTGTTGCACAATTGTTGAGGTGACAGATACGCAGAAACTTGCAGCCCATAGCGATCATCGGGCCGGTACCGAAACCGAAACTCTCTGCACCAAGCAATGCTGCCTTGATAACATCGAGTCCGGTTTTCAAACCGCCATCGGTTTGTACACGAACTCTGTCTCTAAGGTTGTTTGCGCGCAGGATCTGATGTGTTTCTGACAGTCCAAGTTCCCATGGAGAACCTGCGTACTTGACGCTGGTTAATGGTGAAGCACCAGTGCCACCGTCGTAACCCGAGATGGTAATCAGATCGGCATAGGCTTTTGCAACACCGGCTGCAATAGTACCGACGCCGGCTTCTGCGACCAGTTTTACCGATACCAGTGCTTGCGGGTTTACCTGCTTTAAATCGAATATCAACTGTGCGAGATCTTCAATGGAGTAAATATCGTGATGTGGTGGTGGTGAAATTAACGCCACACCGGGCATCGAATACCGTAGCGAAGCGATCATATCGTTGACTTTATGACCGGGCAGTTGGCCGCCTTCTCCAGGCTTGGCACCCTGAGCGATTTTGATCTGTATCACTTCGGCGTTGACAAGATACTGTGCCGTGACGCCAAACCGACCTGACGCCACTTGTTTTATTTTTGAATTTTTAGGCGAGTTATAACGCTTTGGGTCTTCACCACCTTCACCGGAGTTGGACCGCGCAACGAGATGGTTCATCGCTTCGGCGAGTGTCTCATGCGCTTCCGGTGACAGCGCACCAAGTGACATCCCTGCGGAGTCAAAGCGACTGATAATTTCGTCAGCCGGCTCTACTTCATCCAAAGGTACCGGTGTGTCTGCATGTTTCAGTGTTAACAAATCACGAATAGCCGCGGGTGCGCGATTGTTAACCGTATCGGCGTAAGTCTGATAGTCACTGTATTCGCCGGTAGTGACGGCGTTTTGCAAGCTACTGACAACATCGGGGTTATAGGCGTGATACTCACCACCCTCGATATATTTAAGCAAACCACCCTGGTCTACTTTTTTCAGTTCATTAAAGGCATCTTGTGCGAGTGATTTGGTGTCATCTGTCAGATCATCGAAGTCTGCACCCTGAATACGGCTGACAGTACCGGTAAAGCAGCGATCGACCACGTCATTGTGCAACCCGACAATTTCAAACAGTTGTGCACCACGATAACTGGCAATGGTTGAGATACCCATCTTGGAAAGGACTTTGAGTAACCCTTTGTTTATGCCTTTGCGATAGTTCTGTTCAAGAGACATGGTGTCACGACTGTCTATCTCACCACGCCGTGCCATGCCCTGAATAGACTCGTACGCGAGGTATGGGAATACACAGGTGGCTCCAAAGCCGATAAGTACTGCAATATGATGTGGATCTCTTGCTGTACCGGTTTCAACGACAATGTTAGCGTCACTTCTTAAACCGCTTTTTATAAGTTGGTGGTGGACCGCACCGGTGGCAAGTAATGCATGTGCCGGAATTTTATCGGCACACAGCTCGCTGTCACTGAGTACCACGATGACTGCCTGACTTTCAATGGCGCTAACAGCTTCGTTGGCAATGTCTTCTATTGCCTGCTCAAGCGTTTTACTGTCGGGGTCGTAGTTGAGATCGATGCGCACGTGCTGGTATTCGTGTTCGTCGTTCATCGCCAGCAGCGTTTCAAATTTTTCGCGTGACAGTACTGGTGAGCGCACCAGTAGCCTGCGTGAATGATCTACCGTTTCACTAAACAGATTTTTCTCGGCGCCAAGGCAGGTTTCCAGTGACATCACAATAGATTCGCGCAACGGGTCTATGGGCGGGTTGGTCACTTGGGCAAACTGTTGGCGGAAGTTTTCGTACAAGGAGCGTACGCGGGTTGATAACACGGGAAACGGTGTGTCATCTCCCATTGATCCGATAGCTTCCTGAGCATCTTCAGCGAGCACGCGCAAAATCTGATCGCACTCTTCAAAGCTGACGCCAAACATCTTTTCGTAGCGGCTGAGTGTGGCTGTATCCATAGGCGGGGTTGATGGAGGCGCGTCACGCAGCCGTGATCGCAGGTGCCTGGAGTGCTTTTGCAACCATCGCGCGTAGGGGCGACGAGTCTTTAACATGTCGTCGATTTGTTCTGGTAGCAGTAAGTCACCGGTTTCTGTATCGACAGCGAACATCTGTCCGGGTTTAACACGTCCTTTGCTGACTACATCTCTCGCTTCGTAATCGTGAACACCGATCTCTGAAGCTAAAGTGATCATGCGATCACGGGTGATTACATAGCGAGCCGGTCTGAGGCCGTTGCGATCAAGTACGCAGGAGGCGAAGCGGCCATCTGTCAGCACCACACCAGCAGGGCCATCCCATGGTTCCATGTGCATAGAGGCGTATTCCAGCCAGGCACGCATCTCCGCATCAGTGGAATTCATGTTGTGCCAGGCCGGCGGTAGTAGTAATCGCATAGCGCGAAAAATATCCATGCCGCCGGCAATTAATACCTCAAGCATGTTGTCGAGAGACATTGAGTCTGAGCCGCCCATCGACACCAGTGGTAACAACTCTCTTAGTTCTGGCAGCAGTTCGCTGTGAAACTTGGCGGCGCGTGCGTTGGCCCAGTTGCGATTGCCACGGATAGTGTTTATTTCACCGTTGTGTGCAAGGTAGCGAAACGGCTGTGCCAGTCGCCATTGCGGCAGGGTATTGGTGGAGAAGCGCTGATGAAAAACCGCAATACGTGAGGTCAGTGTCGGGTCGTTGAGGTCGGTGTAAAATTCCGGAAGGCGGTCCGGCATCATTAGCCCTTTGTACAGAATGACATCTGCAGATAAAGAGCAAACGTAAAATTCCGGGTCTTCTTCACGCAGCGTAATTTCGGCTTTTCTGCGCGCAACAAACAGATTGCGGTTGAATTCTGCAATGTCCATATGGACTGGTGCACTGACAAACAATTGTTCAATTAATGGCAGAGATTTACGTGCTTCTGCGCCGCAGCCTTGCGGGTTTACCGGGACAGTTCTCCAGCCGTTGACTTGAAGTTCCCGCTGATCAATTTCGGCGGACAGTACGTCACGTGCACGCTGTGCGCGTTGTTCGTCCGGGTTAAGAAAGATCATGCCGACGGCAAAATTCCGTCCGATGGAAAAATCGTTAAGCCGTGCCTGTTCACGAAGGAATGCAACCGGCTTTTTCAGCAACAGACCGCAGCCGTCACCGGATTTGCCATCGGCAGCAACAGCGCCACGATGTGTCATTCTGGCAAGCGCGTTGACGGCGGTTTTGACCAGTTTGTGTGTGGCTTCGCCGTCGATTTGTGCAATCAGGCCGAAACCGCAGTTATCGTGCTCGAAGTCCGGGTGGTACAGGCCAACGCTAGCGAGTTTTTCTAATGGATTCATGGGAGGAATTATCAGGCAAAACGGTTTGCAGCGCCGATAATACGGCTGCTGAATCCGGGGGCTGAGTACACCCGGATAGAACTCCGGGTGCAAGTCTAAGGCCGGGATGGCCCAGGTGCTTTGTCGCCGGAATAGCGACTGCGCTTATAGTTCAGCCAATACTAGCGAGTACGGGCGAATCAGGTTTAGCGTCGCGCTTTGATTGCGCTTTGTAAATCACCGATCGGTCGAATCCACACACCAAACTGTTTTGCCGCCGGATCCATGCTGTCGACGGCAGCGACGGCTTCTTCACGGGTGTTGTAGAGGCCGCTGAGTAATCCGAAAACCGGATTTTTGCTGTTGGTGGTCAGGAATGGATAGATCGCCACCGGGTCTTCGGCCGGCAGAGACTGGGCGAGATCAATGATATAGCCACGTTCACGCGAGGTAGCCAGTTGTACCGTAAATTTGCCGGCTTCCTGGAACAATACCCAACGTTCGTTTTCGACAGCGCGCTCAATTGCCTGCTGGGCATCCGGCTCATTAACATTAAGGGCAACGCCGTTAGAGTCGGTAAGTTGTGGCTGTACTTGCTGTTGTACTTGCGGCTCTACTGGCTGCTGTATTGGCACAGCGATGCCGCCGTTGTCGTTAGTGTTCACCGATGCGGCATCGGTATCACCGCCGAGTAATGTATTGTCTGTCTGTGTTACCGTCGCTGCCGCGCCGCTAACAATGACTTCAACAGATTCAGGGATTGCCTGTGCCGTGCCCTGATTTGAAATCTGGGTTGAAATTGCGCTGTTTTCGAGGGTGTTTTGAGTATTTTGCGCAATGGTTGGTGAGACTGGCTCAGGTAAAATGGTGGCGGGTTCAGCAGAGATTTGTTCGGTTCTGTTGGTGACGGTTTCGGTCACGGTTTGCAGAATGTCTGACCCGGTGCTGACGGTGTCCTGACCTGCGGAGACTGTTTCTCTGACCAGGCCGGTAGCCTGATCGCCAGTGCCCTCCACAACCTGTGTAACCGTTTCCACTGCGCCGGAGGTAGAGTTCTGCAGTGTGTCAGTTGCGTTGTTTGTGGCTTCCTGCACCACGGTGACCAGCTGATCGCTAGTCTGGGTGACAGGTTGCGTCAGGTCGTTTTGTGCAGTAGCGACCGCCGTTGCCGATTCATTGACCAGATTGTCACTGGCGGTGGCCAGGCTGTTTTCTGCCTGATTGTCTGGTTGTTGGGTGTCGACCGTTGGCAGATTGGTGGTTTCACCGACTACCAGCGTATCGCCGGTGGTGACACTGTTGGTTTCTGTATTTTCTGCGTCACCAACGATAATTGGTGAGTCGGTGTTTTCTGGGGCAACAACCGCAGAGGAGTCGACACTGACAACCGAATCCGGTTTGTCACCGACAAAAAACATGGAAAGACCCCATGCGATTAGACCCACCGCGGCCGTACCAAGCGCTACCAGCGGCCAGCCCAGTGCTGACAGAAAGCCCGTGCCACCAACTTTGGCTGGTGCCGGTGTGTAGACTTTATTCAGGTAGTTTGCAGCTGATGCGTTGATACCGACCGGCAGTCCTTCAGACTCACGGTAGATCTTGCCGATGGCCTTGTCGGTAAAAGGGAAAGCGTCTGCGTGGCCTGCCTGCTTCAGGCGCGAAGACAGGTAATCCGAAATTCGGGTTTCATCCAGGGGCATCAGTGTGGTGGTAGTCGGCTCGTAGACACCTTCGTCGAATTCATCGGCAAGGGCGTCGAGTTCGCTTTGCAGGCTGGCATCGCCGGTTAGCAGTAACCTTGCAGTTTGATCGTCATTGTCGGCAACGAATGCAGGCATCAGGTTAATGAGCTCTGCGATTTCTTCAATAGGCGCAAGGTGAGCATCATCGATAGCCAGCACGATGCCCATCGTGTCATCAGTGCTGTTTTCGAACAGCGGCGCGAGTGCGTCAACGTAGTCGTTGATGGACTCAGCGTCGTGCTCCTCCGGGCTCAGCTGATTTAAAACTGCAGCGAGAAAGGCGACAGATTCGAAGTTCTCGTCGCCTTTGGCGACAAAAGGTTTAATGTTGTTTTTGCAGTGCTTCAGAAGCTGCGATAGAAAAACTGATTTCCCGACTCCCTTGTCACCGACAAATAAATGCACGGGACCGCCGAAGCGCAGATTCTGCTCTAGCACGGCACGGGTCTTTTGCGTGGTTGAATCAGAGAAACGGCCAAACTTTTTGTTTTCCAGAAATGGCTGTTCTTTAAGGCCGAGTTCTGCAAGAGTTTCATCAGTCAGGCGTGCTTCGCTGATAGATTGATCTGTTGCCATTATTTCTACCCGGTCTGTAATTGATGAGTTGTTGTAACTGCTGTGATTACATTGCTGTATGCAACACAACCTCCGCTCCAATCAATGCGTTAAGTGAACGATCACTCACGCAAAGCTGCGCCAAGTGTAGAGTAGACGGTGTCGGACAGCAACGGCAGTGGTCATCCGTAACGATGTTTTAGCTTGCTGCCGGTTGTGCGTTGTCCGCTGAAAATCAGGCTATTTGTTAAGGGTTTGAAACAACGTTGTTCGCAATAGTTCCGTATCGAACGTACTGGTAAGGAAAGCACCGCCCACATCGTTCATTAATACAAGTGTCAGCACACTATCGCGGACTTTTTTATCGCGATACATTAGCTCAATAAATTGCTCACTTGTCATGTCTGCGGGTGGTTCGGTGGGTAATCCGGTGCGAATGAACGTGCTTTTTATGTGTTCGACGGTGTCGTTTGCCAGAAATCCGCAGTCTGCCGAGAAGCGTGCAGCCATACACATGCCGGCAGCAATTGCTTCGCCGTGCAGCCAGTTGCCGTAGCCCATCGCAGTTTCTATGGCGTGGCCAAAAGTATGACCAAGATTCAGCAGTGCCCGCTGGCCGCTTTCACGTTCGTCTGCAGCAACAATTCTGGCTTTATTGGCGCAGCAACGGGTGACGGTGTAGGCAAGCTTTTCGGTGTTGAGATCAAGTAGTGCAGGCAGGTTTTCATTGAGCCAGTAATAAAACTCGGCATCATCGATCAGGCCGTATTTGATGACTTCGGCGAGTCCGGCTTTGAGCTCTCTTTCGGGCAGTGAGCGCAGTGTGCTCATATCTGCGATCACACACGCCGGCTGGTGAAATGCGCCGATCATGTTTTTACCCAGTGGATGATTGACGCCGGTTTTACCACCGACAGATGAGTCGACCTGGGCCAGCAGAGTAGTAGGCACTTGTATAAAGGTGACCCCGCGCTGGAATGAGGCAGCAGCAAAGCCACAGATATCACCGACCACGCCACCTCCCAGTGCGATGAGTGTGCAATTGCGATCGAAGCGATGCTGCATTAGTGCGTCGTAAATCAGGCTGACAGTATCGAGTGTTTTGTGTGATTCACCGGCAGGCAGAGTGATCGACTGACAATGGTAGTCGCCAAGCATGTCGAGCATGGCAGGCAAATAGTGCCCGGCTGTGTTGCTGTCACAGACAACCAGAACGTTGTTGCCGCTAATATGTTTCTGGTAGTACGACAGGTTGTTGTAGATATCGCTGTCGATGTAGATCGGGTAGCTGCGCTCGCCCAGATCAACTTGTAGAGGATTCATGGCTACCCGGTAGTTGCAGTCGGTTTTTTTTGTTTTTCGAATTTTTCAATAACGGCGCATATTTTATCGACAACACGCCGGTGGCTCTGGCGGCTGGTGCTGACATGAATATGGGCAACGGAGCGATAGATCGGGTCACGTGTGCGATTCATTTCCAGCAGTATTTCCCGCGCATTTTTGTTTTTTAGCAGCGGTCTTGAGTCATTGCGGGAGGTACGTTCGATTTGCACATCAATGTTGACGTCGAGAAAAATAACAATGCCACGCGTTTTGATGTGCTGGCGATTTTCTTTTCGCAGTACCACGCCGCCGCCGGTGGCGAGCACGATACCTTGTTTGCCGGTGAGGCAGTCGATCATGCGTTCTTCGCGCTGGCGAAATCCGGCTTCACCCTCGAAGTCGAAGATGGTCGGGATGTCTACACCGCAGGAGGCTTCTATCTCTCTGTCACTGTCGTAGAAGGTGCGCCGCAGACGACGTGCCAGTTGCCTCCCGACGGTTGTTTTGCCAGCTCCCATGGGGCCGATTAGTATGATGTTCGCCATAACGTTGCAGGGTACTCGGATACCGCAACAGTACAGGAAACGGGGGCTTATTTCAGACCAAAAAAAAACCGCGCTGATGCACGGTTTTTTTTAAAAGCGTAAAGCTGTGAGGGAGGGTGGTCCTCCCTCTGTCCGGCGTCGTTAGTTGCCGAGTGCTTCTGACTTGTCGTTGACAATTTTCGGTGTGACAAAAACCAGCAGTTCGGTTTTGTCGTCTTCGTTGGAGTTGTACTGGAACAGCTTACCCAGCAGTGGCAGGTCACCGAAGAAAGGTACCTGATCACGCTGTTGTATAACCGTCTGTTCGTAGATTCCACCCAGCACAACCGTTTCGCCGTTGGCAACCAGTACCTGCGTATTAACTTCGCGGGTATCGATACTGGGTACGCGGCTGTCGCCTGTGCCGAACACTTCACCAACCGTGTCCTTGTTGACTGTCAGATCCATAATGATGCGCTCGTCAGGGGTGATTTGCGGCTTAACTCGCAGCCCCAGAACCGCCTTTCTGAAAGAGATTGAAGCGGCACCACTTGAAGCGGCTTCAAGATAAGGTATTTCTACACCTTGCTCGATATACGCTTCGCGCTGGTTGGCAGTGATAACACGAGGACTTGAGATAACTTCACCGCGACCTTCTGCCTGCATCGCTGAAAGTTCAAGTTCAAGCAAAGTGCCGAACGGTAGTTTTGCCAGTGCCAGACCAAGTGCTCCGGCCTGATTTACCGCTGGCAGGTTAACGTTAAATCGATCAACGCCTGGTGTGCCGTCGGCGAGTAAGGTTTGAGCTGCTGAAGAGCTACCACTGATTACCGCACCTTCGTTATCAGTACCGGTGGTGTCTCTGCTGACACCGAAGCGTACACCCATTTCGCGGTTGAAGTCATCAGTCGCGATAACAATGCGTGATTCAATCAGTACCTGGCGAACCGGAACGTCGAGTCTGGTGACCAGGGCGCGCACTTTACCCAGTACATCTGCAGTGTCGTTAACCAGAATAGTGTTAGTGCGGTCGTCGATAGTGACGTTGCCACGTTCTGAAAGTACACCGCCGGTTTCTGATTTAAGGATTGCCGCAACTTCCGTTGCCTTTGCATAGTTAACCTGTACAAACTCGGTTCGTAATGGTTCGAGTTCGATGGCTTTTTGTGCAGCTTCACGTTCGGCGGTTTCACGTGCGGCGATCTCTGTGGCTGGTGCCACCATGATCACGTTGCCTGAAGCGCGTTTGTCGAGACCTTTGGTGCGCAGAATAATATCCAGCGCCTGATCCCAGGGAACGTTCTTAAGTCGCAGCGTAAGTTTGCCTGAAACACTGTCACTGACCACAATGTTGAGGTCGGTGAAATCTGCCAGTAGCTGCAGTACAGAGCGTACTTCAATGTCCTGGAAGTTCAGTGATAGTTCTTCACCGGAGTAACGCACGTTGGTGTTGACCGGTGGAGGTGCAAAGTTGGTTGGTGCCGGGCTGGAATAATCAACACCGCTGTCGGTAGTTGACTGGGCAGGTGGCTGGAAAGCGACATCATCAACTTTCGGCATGGGCGCCATTTCGACTGCGGTTGGTGCGGCGTCTTCAATCAGCTCCTGGACCGGTGCACCGGTTTTAACATCGATCACAGAGTTGTCGATGGAATCAGGTGTCATCACCTGTTCATCAAGAATCAGTGGCGAGTCTGAAGGAATTTCCGGCAACGCGTTATCACCGCCGTTGTAGTCGAGCGGTAGACTGGCAGGCAGTTCAAGTACCACACCGCCGTCTTCGTCACCGACTTCAGAAAGCATGTCAGCACCGTCTTCCAGCATTTGAGCGCCTTCGTTGAGCAGGCCGCTGTCGTCATCGGAGAATGAGGGTAGTGAGTCGAGGTCACCTTGTGCATCACCGTCGATGGTGACGCGAAGTATGTTGCCGTCGATCTCGGTCTGGTAGTCAGCCATTTCTTCAAGGTTAAGTACCACACGTGTGCGGTCGTTGGCCTCGACAATATTGACGCTTTCAACGTTGCCTGTGCCTACTGGTACAACGCGCTTGTTCAGTGCGTTGGTGGTGCCCATCAGGTCAATAGCAATACGCGCCGGCTGTTCAATTTGAAACGAGCTTGTTTCAGCGACTGATTCGCTTAGCTTGAATGCGATTTGTTGCTGGTTGCCCGGCAACATCGTGTAGCTGACATCATCGAGTGTTGCCGCTGTTGTGGTTGAAACAAGTGCTTGTGCACCCATGGCTATGGCCAGCAGCCGCATCTTACCCAAGTGCATGCATCGGGTTGAACCGCTACTGACGGGTAGATCGCAGGCTGTTGGTTTGTTCACCGTTTTTCTCCGTCGCGTCATTTTACTTTTGTTCATTGCTTTGCCAGTCGTAGCGATCATTCTTCGTCACCTAGCGCTAACTGAGCGTCACGTTGTATCCAGCCGCTGATTCCATCAGGAATCAATTCAACCAGACTGATTTTGTTTTCTGTAATACCCACGATCTTGCCGTGGTTCTGACCGGCATAGTTGCCAGGCTGAACCCGGTGGATAGTGCCTTCAGGGTCTTGTATCAGCGCCCAACTGGTGCTGCTCTGTTTGAGAATGCCAACCATCTGCAATGCATCGAGAGGAAAGCCTTCAAGTGATTCGCGTCGTCGGTTGTCACTGGGACGCGGGCCACTTGATGAAGGAGCCGAGTTAGCGGAGACTTCTACATGAGGTTTGAAGGGATCACGCAGATCGAGCTCGGTGTAGGCGAATGACTCGTACTGTGCAAAGTCAGGAAGCGGATCTACACGACCCTGGTGCTTCATCTTGGTCTCTGCAACAAAGCGTTCGAGATCACTGAGGTCGCTGTCGCAACCCGCAAGAACCGCAGTTCCCGCCAGTGCGATGGCGTACCTGCGCAACCAGGCAAACCGGGAGGAGGATGTCATTTGTTTCACGCCTTACGCCTCGTCATCGTCTAGGTAGCGGTAGGTAGTGGCCGTCAGGTCCATCTTGAGCTTCTGCACTCGTCTTCCATCTGACTTGGAGTTCTTGGCCGCGCCGGATGGAGTAATCTGTATGTTATGCAACGTCACGATTCTTGGCAGTGAAGCCAGTCCGCTGACAAAGTTACCGAACTGGTGGTAATTTCCTGTCACACTGATCTTGATTGGATACTCCACATAGAACTCTCTTGCGACTTCTTTGCCTGGTTTGAAGAATTCCACTTCAAGCCCTGCAGCGACGCTGGTTTGTGAGAGGTCTATCAACAAACTTTCAATGTCTGTCTTGTTAGGCAGTTGCCGCAACATGACATTGAAGGTACGTTTCATTTCACTAAGCTGCTCAACGTAGGCTTCACGGTTAGCCGCTTTTGCCTGTGTCTGGTCGAACAATGTTTTTAAGCTGCTTTCTTTGGCAGCAATAACGTCGTGCTGTTCGAATTTTGGTTTAACAATAAACCAGATGCCTGCAAACACAATCGCTGCAAATAACAATGCAAGGACGAAAATGCGTGCGGCAACCGGTGCAGTACCGATCTTCTTCAGGTCACCTGCGTCAAGGTTCTGAAGATCTGAAAATGCTTGTCCGATATCCATGATGAACCTCTATTCGTCGCTTACGGCGAGTTGGGTGTCTTCTGCCGGAGCAACAGACTGAGACAAGCGCATTTTAAATGTGCTGACACCGCTGTTTTTGGCAGACTGAATGACGTCGAGACCAGGTTGTTTAAACCAATCCGATGCGTCGAGGTTTCTCATCAGGGTAGACACTCGTGCGTTAGAGTCGGCACGGCCTTCCAGTGAGAGGTTCTCTTTATCCTGCTTCATAGAGAGCAGATAAACGCCTTCCGGTACTCGTTCTGCGAGTTCCTGAAAAGTATGTACAACCTGTGGACGTTTTGTTTGCAGTTCCTGAATGATGTCCATTCGGGCCAGCAGGTTCGCTTTGGTCGACTCAAGCTCTTCGATCTCTTTAAGCTCTGCTTTAAGCTTGTCGATCTCGCGTTGCATATAGTCATTGCGTGACTGCTGATATTCGACTTTGTTTTGTGCAAACTTACTGCCTGCGAAAACAACTGCCGCTGCAGCGATACCTGTGAACAATGCAGTAAAACCGAACTGCCTGGTCTGCAGGCGGCGCTCTTCTTCGCGCCAGGGTAGTAGATTAATTTTTGCCATTAGTCGAAGCCTCTGGTCGCCAGTCCGCAGGCAATCATCATTGCCGGCCCATCTGATTGAAGCCGTTGCTGTGCCACACCAGGCGCGCACTGGATATTCTTAAAAGGATTGGCAATTGCTGTTGGCGTTCCAATTTGCTGCTCGATCAGTTCTGCGATGCCGGGTATTTCAGCACAACCCCCTGCCAGCAGAATCTCGTCGACATAATCGTTTTGATCAGCCGAGAAGAAGAACTGCAGAAAGCGATTGGCCTGTTGCACGATTTGATCCTTGAACGGGCTGAGGATTTCCGGCTCATAGTTGTCCGGCAGTCCGCCAACGCGTTTTACTCTTCCCGCGTCTTCGTAGGAGAGTCCGTAGCGACGCATAATTTCTTCAGTCAATTGTTTGCCGCCAAAAGGCTGCTCGCGGGTATAAACCAGGTTGTCGTCGCGAAACACGCTGAGACTGGTCATGGTTGCGCCAATGTCGAGCACTGCAATGGTCTTTGATGTCCAGTCCAGATCTGAAGTCTGCTGAATCAGTTTGCAGGTGTGTTCAATGGTGTAAGGCTCGATGTCGACCACCTTGGCCGTTAGACCACCGATCTCGCAGGCGGCTGTTCGCTCTTCGACGTTCTCACTACGACTTGCAACCAGCAACACATCGTTGGCGTTGGGTTGTTCTTCGCTCGGGCCTATTACCTGATGATCCAGGTTGACCTCTTCGAGCGCATAAGGAATGTACTGATCGGCCTCAAGCTGAATCTGTGCTTCGAGTTCCGATGGTTTCAGACTGGCCGGCATTTGAATCACCTTGGTGATTACCATTGCACTGGGCACCGCCACCGCCGCAAGTTTCCGTTTTGATCCGGATTTCTTCAGGGCGCGCTTGATTGCCTCTCCGACTGCCTCCACATCCTGAAGACTTTTGTCGTTCATGGCGTTGGCAGGCAGCGGCTCGACCGCGTAGCTTTCAATTCGATACGCTGATTTAGTGCGACTGAGCTCAAGCAGCTTTACTGACGTTGAGCTAATGTCTATACCAACCAGGTTCGATTGTTTGTTTCCGATTGAGAAATTCATAATATGGGGTGACACCCAGGCAATATGCTCGTTTGATCAATCCAAAGATGTTTTGAATTTTTAATAAGTTGCAAGGTTTTTTCACAAAAGCCGGTGCAACTGCCATAATGGAACTGCAAAAGGCACTCCAATTTTTGTTTCGGTTTGCCGAAAGCGTTAACGACGTCCACAAACGATGAGTTTTTTCCTCATTCCGGATTCCACTGGCTGAAACTGAACGCTAGCTGAGCGTGCATACAGTCGTATTAATCGAAGGTCGAGTGTTGATAGGTCACATTTTGAGAGTCTTGTCAGGGTTAACAGTCCTGGCAATCGTCATTGTGGGTGTCGCTGGTTTTTTCACTTACAAGCGGCTGGAGCCGAATCTGCCGGATATTGACGCACTGGCAGATGTTGAACTCCATGTACCCTTGTCGGTGTACACGAGTGATGCCAAGTTAATAGCGGAATTCGGAGAGAAGCGGCGCGAGCAGCTTTTGATTGAAGATACGCCGCAAATACTCATTGACGCGGTTATCGCCTCTGAGGACGATCGTTTCTATGAGCACCCCGGGGTTGATTACCAGGGCCTGCTGCGTGCCGGTCTTAATCTCGTAAAAACCGGTAAAAAAGGGCAGGGCGGAAGTACCATCACTATGCAGGTCGCGCGCAACATTTATTTGTCGCCTGAAAAAACCTACGTCAGAAAGATCAACGAGATATTACTGGCGCTAAAAATAGAGCGTCAAATAACTAAAGATGAAATTCTTGAGCTCTACCTGAATATTCCGTACCTCGGTAACCGTGCCTATGGTGCAGCGTCTGCTGCCAAGGTTTACTACGGAAAACGGGTGGCTGAACTCGATCTGGCAGAAGCAGCCATGATTGCAGGGCTGCCCAAGGCGCCATCACTGTACAACCCGATTGTTAATCCGGAACGTGCACTTGTGCGTCGCAATTATGTGCTTCGCAGAATGCTCGAGCTGGGCAAGATTACTCAATCAGAGTTTGATACGGCCAAGGGTCAGCCGGTCACTGCCAGGCTACACCGTGCCGCGACAGAACTCGAAGCGGGTTACGTCAGTGAAATGGCCCGGGCACAAATGATTGAATGGCTGGGCAATGCCGCCTATACAGGTGGTTATAAGGTGTACACCACCATTGACAGCCAGCATCAGATTGCCGCCAATAAAGCGCTGCGCAAAGCGTTGCAAAGCTATGAGCAACGGCATGGCTTCAGGCTGCCGGGTAAAGCGTCTCCTGAAGATGCCGAGTCGCAGGAGGCCATTGATGAGATTCTTGCTTCAATGCCCGGGTCCGGTGGTCTGGACGCGGCGATGGTTATTGACGTCAATGACACAGTCGCGGTGGCGAAAATGCAGGGCGGTACAGTGGTCGAAATTCCATGGCCTAATATGGCCTGGGCATCACCGATGCGTGAAGATGACAATAAGGTCCGCCAGTTTTCCAAAGCCTCTGAAATACTGAGTCATCTCGACCTCATTTATGTAACCGAAATTACCGAAGTGCCGGAACCACCGCCGGTGAAAGAGGGGGACGAACCACCACTGATGCCGGTACCCGGATATGCACTTGCACAAATGCCTGAGGTAGAAGGCGCACTGGTATCGCTGTCTCCAGGTAGTGGAAAAATTGTCGCGCTGGTTGGCGGGTTTGATTTTTACCGCAGCAAGTTTAACCGGGTAACACAGGCGCTCAGACAACCCGGCTCTAATTTTAAACCGTTTGTTTATTCAGCTGCACTGGAGCATGGCGATACCGCAGCCACAATCTACAACGACACGCCAATTGTGCTTGAAGACAATGTACTAGAAGACGAGTGGCGACCACGAAATTACTCCGGTAGATTTTTCGGCCCGACGCGACTGCGTGAAGCGTTGGTGAAATCCAGAAACCTGGTGTCTATTCGTGTACTGCAGGAGCTGGGTATTCCGCGAACGATTCGTTATGCGCGTCGCTTCGGCTTTCCTGATCGCAGTCTGCCAAAGAATCTTTCACTGGTACTTGGCAGTGGAGATATGACGCCGTTGCAACTGGCGACGGGCTACACGGTGTTTGCGAACAACGGCTATTCGATTCCAACGCGGTTTATAGAAAAGATTGTCGATGGCGAAGGGCGCGTTGTGTACACAGCACCGGAAGTGGCTTTTTGTGAAACACCTGATGAGTGTAATCAACTGGCAGCAGGTGCCACGCAGGTTATCGACACTGCCAGTCAGCCGGCAGACGCCGATAAAACTCAGGTGCAGGCGGATGCCGGGCCGCAAGTGGATTCTGGTCTGCGGGGAATTCCCGCAGTTGCAGACGTGGTTGCAGCACCTCGGGTTATAGATGCACGCAACGCTTTTATTATGCGATCAATCATGCGCGAAGTGATTCAGCGGGGTACCGCAACTCGGGCAAAAGTGCTGGGTCGTTCTGACATTGCCGGTAAAACCGGAACCACCAATGATCTTTTTGACGCATGGTTTACCGGATTTAACAGCTCGCTGGTGGCGACTGCATGGATTGGGTATGACGAACAGCGTTCGCTTGGGCCCAAAGAGAGTGGTGGCGTTGCGGCACTGCCGATGTGGGTCGACTACATGCGCGTCGCACTCGACGGTGTTGAAGAAGATCGTGAGTATCAGCCAGAGGGCATTGCCACGGCTCGTATTGATCGTAAAACCGGCAAGCTGGCATCACCGGGAGCCAAGAGCTCTTACTTTGAATTTTTCCGTGCTGAACACATGCCGACTGAATACGCTGAACCGCAAGAGCCGGCAGCGCCGGTGGTTGTGCAGGAAACCCGTGCGGTAGTCATTACCGATGGCACTGCTCCGGCAACGCCGGAAACCGTCGTTCGTCAGCCGGTGGTGCAGCCACAGCCGCAGGGTAAAGAGGCGCGTAAGAAGAAAATAGAACAGTTGTTTTAAGTCGCTGTACAACGCAAAAGTAGTTACTGTTTTCGATGTGTTCATCAGCAGAGATTAATTTCTGCTGATGATGCGACGCTCAGCGATGAAATGCGGGGCTGAGTTCGTGCACTGTTTCCACCATCACTTCTACATTGTCCGGATCAATATGCTGGTGGATACCGTGGCCCAGATTAAAAATGTGTCTGCCACCCGAACCATAACTTTCCAGCACGCGCTGTACTTCTTCGCGAATGGTTTGTTTTGAACCGTACAGTACACCCGGGTCCATGTTGCCTTGCAGTGCAACTTTATCATCAGTTAATGATCTTGCATCACGCAAATCGGTTGTCCAGTCGACACCCACAGCATTACAGCCGGTGCGGGCAATATCAGGCAGCCACATGCCACCGTTTTTAGTAAACAGCGTGATCGGTATTGACGCATGGCTCTTGCGAAGCGCGGTAACAATGGCTTGCATGTATTGCAGTGAAAACAACTGGTACGCTCTTGGGGTGAGCACACCGCCCCAGGTATCAAAAACCATCAGCGCCTGAGCACCGGCATCTGCCTGCGCACGCAGATAGGCGATGGTGGTAGTGGTTATTTTTTCCAGTAACTGATGAAGTGCCTGAGTGTCGCCATACATCAGTCTTTTAATATACTGGTACTCTTTGCTGCCACCGCCTTCAACCATATAAGTAGCGACTGTCCATGGGCTTCCGCTAAAACCGATTAATGGCACACTGTTGTTAAGTTCACGACGAATCAGCCTGACTGCATCCATTACATAACGCAGCTCGGTTTCAGGATCCGGAGTGGCCAGTTGTTTGATGTCTGCAGGGGTTCTGACCGGTGATTTAAACCGGGGCCCTTCGCCTGCTTCAAAGTACAAGCCCAGACCCATGGCATCGGGTACTGTAAGAATGTCAGAAAAAAGTATTGCAGCGTCCAGGCTGAATCTTTTGATTGGCTGCAGCGTCACTTCGCAGGCAAGTTCCGGGGTCCCTGCCAGTGTCATGAAATCACCAGCGCGCTTTCTGGTGGCAAGATACTCGGGGAGATAGCGACCAGCCTGGCGCATGATCCAGATCGGGGTGCGATCGACCGGTTCGTTGTTCAGCACTTTAAGTAACCGGGTATTAGTGATGGTGTGCATCGATTGTCCTGTGGTAGCTGTCCGGAAAGAAGGGTCGTAGCGAGGGGATGATATTTTGATTCAGATTATTCGATCAATTGCGGACAATAGCTTTTCATATTCGACAAGATTGATCGGGATAAGCTCGCCAAAATAGCACTTCCGCTGTAGATCATTCATTCCTGGACAGTGACCTGGGTTACTTGCTGAGAAATGCCGCAATGCTTTCTGCGGCGTTGCGTCCTTCAAAAACGGCGGTAACGACAAGGTCGGAGCCTCTTTTCATATCGCCACCTGCAAAAATTTTCGGATTGTCTGTCTGATGTGGCAGCGCAGAGTCATCTGCTGTGGTTTTGACTAGTCCATAGTCATTAACGTTCACGGAACAGTCACTAAACCAGTCTGCCGGATTGGGTCGGAAGCCGAAAGCAACAATCACTGCGTCGGCTTCAATGACTTCTTCGGTGCCAGGCACCGGCTGTGGCCGGCGGCGACCTCTTTCATCGGGTTCGGTGAGTTCGGTGGTGACCACTTTCACACCGGTGACTTGTCCGTCGTTACCGATGATTTCCAGTGGTTGTCTATTCCACAGGAAACGAATGCCTTCTTCTTTGGCGTTGCGCACTTCTCTTCTGGAGCCAGGCATGTTGATTTCGTCACGGCGGTAAGCGCAGGTGACCGAGCTCGCACCCTGCCGAATCGCGGTGCGGTTACAGTCCATCGCTGTATCTCCGCCACCAAGCACGACAACGCGCTTACCTTTCATGTCTATAAAAGAGTCAGATGGCCATTGCTGTACTTCATGAACATTGGAAATCAGGTATGGCAGTGCGTCGTAAACGCCGGTCTGCTCTTCTCCGGGGAACCCACCGCGCATGGATGTGTAAGTGCCCATGCCGAGAAACACTGCGTCATACTCTTTGAGCAGTTGATCTACCGTAATGTCTTTGCCGACTTCTACGTTCAGTCGGAATTCAATCCCCATCTCTTCCATGACCTGCCGTCTGGTCAGCACCACTTCTTTTTCCAGCTTGAACGGCGGAATACCAAATGTCAGTAAGCCGCCGATCTCGTGGTAACGATCAAATACTACCGGTTGGATGCCATTGCGAATTAATACATCAGCGCAGCCTAATCCGGCCGGGCCGGCCCCTATGACGGCAACACGTTTGCCGGTAGCCGTCACATGCGATAAGTCGGGTCGCCAGCCGAGTTTGAAGGCCTCGTCGGTAATATACTTTTCTATCGATCCAATGGTCACAGCACCAAACCCGTCGTTCAGGGTGCATGCACCTTCGCAGAGTCTGTCCTGCGGGCAGACTCGACCGCACATTTCGGGCAGCGAGTTGGTTTGATGACTCATCTCTGCGGCTTGCAGAATGTTGCCTTCTGAAATCAGCTTCAGCCAGTTGGGAATGTAATTGTGTACCGGGCACTTCCACTCGCAATAGGGATTGCCGCACGCAAGACATCTGGCGGACTGGGTGGCGGCCGACTCTTGTTCATAGCCGCCGTAGATTTCCTTGAAGTGTACGACTCTTTCTTCGGCAGGCGTTTTCGCTGGATCCTGCCGCGGCGCATCAAGAAACTGAAAGGCGTTGGTCATGATAGGCCCCGCATAACTGGATTAATAGTGCTTGTGAAAGATGTCTGACCGTCACTTCAGCGGCGGTTCGACAGTGGACAGTGGTGCCTGATTTCAGCTGCTGAGCTTGGCTTTTATTTTCGCGCTCACAGCGGACATATCTGCACGCCCCTGCAATTGTGGTTTCAGCACGCCCATGACTTTGCCCATGTCGCGTATTTCACTGGCGCCGGTATCACTAACGGCGGTGTCGATCAGGGCCTGAATTTCTTCTTCGCTGAGCTGCTTAGGCAGATAGGCCTGAATGATTTCCAGCTCTTTTTGCTCAACGGCAGCAAGATCGTCTCTTCCGCCCTTGTTGAACTGCTCGATGGACTCGCGTCTCTGTTTGGCCATTTTGTCGAGAATGATGATCATTTCCGGATCAGTCATGTCGATTCTGTCGTCGACTTCCCGTTGTTTGACCGCAGCGGATACCAGCCTTAGTACTGCGAGGCGATCTTTGTCGCCACTTTTCATGCACGCCTTGATGTCTGACATCAGGGCGGTTTTAATCTCGGACATCGAGATCAGTACATTCGAACTCTGCGCGAGAGCTCTTTGGATAATTTTTTCTGGTGGCGTTTCACTGCGGCAGCAGCTTTGCGCTTTCGCTCGGTGGTCGGCTTTTCGTAGTATTCTCTACGACGGGTTTCAGTGAGCACACCGGCTTTTTCACAAGAACGCTTGAAGCGACGCAGCGCTATTTCAAAGGGCTCGTTTTCTTTGACACGTACAGATGGCATCGGTTTACCGGATCTCCAGTTGGATTTTTGCGCCGGTAGAGCGCGAAAATGGTGCTTAGCCCACCAATTATAAGGGTTTATGCGGTACAAGCAAGTAATCGACCTGTATTGATGACATTGAAGGACAAAAAATCTTTGAAAGTACTCGGAATTGAATCTTCCTGTGATGAAACCGGCCTTGCGGTTTACGACACCGAGGCTGGTTTGTTGTCGCACGTTTTACACAGCCAGGTGTCGCAACACGAGGCCTATGGCGGTGTGGTGCCCGAGATTGCCTCGCGTGACCACATTCGAAAATGGGTCGCGCTAACGCGCAAATGCCTGGCCGACGCCAATGCCACGATCGATCAGCTTGACGCGGTTGCCTACACTGCCGGACCGGGGCTTGCCGGTGCGCTGTTTACCGGCGCAGTGGCGGGTCGGTCGCTTGCCTGGGCGCTGGGGAAACCTGCGATTGGCGTGCATCATATGGAGGCGCATCTGCTGGCACCGTTGCTCGATGATGACGCACCGCAAATGCCTTTTGTGTGTTTACTGGTATCCGGCGGCCATACACAACTGATGCGGGTCGATGCGGTGGGCCAATACCGTTTGCTTGGCGATACGCTCGACGATGCTGCTGGCGAAGCCTTTGACAAAACAGCCAAATTACTCGGACTGGGATATCCCGGCGGTCCAAGGCTGGCAATGGCTGCAGAAAAGGGAGATGAGGCAAAATTTCCTTTCGCCCGTCCGATGACCAATCGCCCGGGGCTGGACTTCAGTTTCAGCGGGTTAAAAACTGCTGCAATGACGGCGTTTCTGGCGGTGGATCGGGATCCGTCAACCGTGGCTGATATTGCTGCCGGCTTTGAAGCTGCTGTCGTTGATACGCTGATCATCAAGTGTCTGCGTGCATTGAAGTCAGAAGGTATCAGTCAGCTGGTGGTTGCAGGCGGTGTGGCCTCTAACAAAAGGCTGCGAACCGATTTAACCAAAGCAGTTCAGGACATGGGCGGCAAACTGACCTGTCCGCGTCTGGAGTTCTGCACCGACAACGGCGCTATGATTGCCTACGCCGGTGCTATCAGGCTGGCAGCAGGAGAGAGTTCGACGACGGAAATCACAGTTCGGCCACGCTGGCCACTGACTGAACTGGTGGCACCGGCAGTAAGCTGAGGTTTTTGCTGCGGGTTTGGATCTTATTTCTCAGGCTTTTTTTTGCCAATTTTCGGTTCTTCGCCACGCATGAGTCGTTTGATGTTTTCTTTGTGACGCCAGAAAATCAGCAGTGCGATCACCACAGAGCAAATCACCATGTCGAATGAACGCGTGGTGATCCACAGGAACACGGGCAATGCCAGCAGCGTGCCCAGCGCCGCGAGTGAAGAAATTCGAAACAGCAGGCTAAGCGCAAGCCAGCTGGCGATAAAAAGCAAACCCGATAGCCACGATATGCCAAACACAGCACCGATTGTTGTCGCTACCCCTTTGCCTCCTTTGAATTGAAAAAACACAGGAAACAGGTGGCCCAGTACACAGGCAACTGCGGTCAGGCCAATCCATAGCGGAGGAATATCCATTGCGGTGGCTGCAAACACGGGAACGAACCCTTTGGCTGCGTCGCCCAACAGCGTAATTGCAGCGGCGGTTTTACCCCCGACCCGCAAAACGTTGGTTGCCCCCGGGTTGCCTGATCCTTCAGATCGGGGATCGGGTAGTCTCATCAGTTTGCAGACGATAATCGCTGCAGATACTGATCCGATCAGATAACCGATAATCGGGAAAATAAAGTGCATGAAGGTTCCTGCCTGGACAATATCGGTGCATGGTAGTCTTCCGCCTTGCTGTTGCCAATGATCACTCACGCCATGCGGCGAAATTTGGAGCCCTGCTTTGCCAGTGTCGTCGTTTCCAGTGTCATCATTTGATGAACAAAGCTACAAGATCGATCAGCGACTACTGCGTCGCGTAAACGCCAGGTGTGCAGCGATCTATCTGGCGGAAGTACCTGACATTATTGCTGAACGGCTGTTTGAGCGGTTGTCTTTGTTGAAAGTGCAGCCGCGACGAATACTGGATATCGGCGCCGGTAATGCCCGACATGCAAAACGGCTTAAAACGATGTACCCCAAGGCAGATATTTTTAGCGTTGATGTGAGTCTGGCCATGCTCCGACAGGCAGACCGCAGGTGGTTCTGGCAACGAAAACCGGCACGGGTGGTTGCCGATGCCAATGTGCCACTGCCGTTTGCCGATGGCAGCTTTGATCTTTTGTTTTCTAATCTGATGCTGCCGTGGGTACACCCGCCGGACACCTTCGCGGCCGAACTGAACCGGTTGATGGCTGCAGACGGCGCCTTCTTTATCAGCTCGGTTGGTCCGGACACGCTCGCAGAGCTGCGCGATGCGTGGGCCGCGATTGATACCGCAACCCATGTCAACGCGCTGCTGGATATGCATGATGTTGGCGATGTGTTGATGCGTGCAGGTCTGGCCGATCCGGTCATGGATGCCGAGCGTCTGCAGTTAAGCTACAGCAATGTAAACAAGCTGTTAGAGGAGTTGATCGGTCTGGGTGCAGTTAACGTGCTTGGTGGTCGCCGCCGGGGTTTGACTGCCGCCAGTGTCCGGCAGCGTCTGGCTGCAGCTTATCCGGTTGATTCGCAGGGCGGTATTTCGGCCACACTGGAAGTGGTTTACGCGCATGGCTGGAAGGGTCAACCTAAGTCAGGCAGAAACACTCCGGAGGAGTTTTTCGTCAGTCTCGATAGTTTAAAAATGCCTGAAAAACGCGGTCAAACTGGAAAACGTGCAAAGTAATTGCAGTCATCGCTGCATCAAAGGCGTGTGATGCTTGCCGATAATAGTTTTAGTGATTATCATCATTTCAGAAATTTCTGAAATTCATGCGAAACGAGTGAGACATTCTAGTGTGTAAGCCGTAACACAAATACAGTTTGCATTCGGCTGGAATCGTTGAGCCTCGTGTAAGGGTGGGTTAACATCGGCCGCTGGTCCTGAGGGCAGTGCCATATGGTGGTAAGACAGCAAAACAGCGTCAATGGCGCAACCCAGATTGTCGTCACGGGAAACCGGTCGATGAGCTGGAACGCAAATGTGCTGCTGGCGGCGGCGCTCGGGGCGGTCAGTCTGCTGTTTGGCGGTGGTATTGCGATTTTCGGTCTGTGGCTGGTACTGCCATTTGCAGGTCTTGAGTTTTTGGCTGTGCTCTATTGTCTGGGGCGAACGTACCGAAAACTCGGCTACACCGAGGTGATCTCTGTTAGGGAGTCAACTCTGGTCGTCGAGTCCGGTTTCGACTCACCGCAGGCATCGTCAGAGTTTTCGAGGCATTGGACACGGATAGAGTTCGATGACCCTGAAAGCCTGTTCGAAACGGGAACACTTAAACTCGCGTGCGGCAGGCGATCGCTTGAGCTTGGCAGGTTGCTGAGTAAAACCGAAAAGCGTCAGTTAAACGTCGAGTTACAACGATGTCTTGGTGCAGAGCGGCCTGAACTCAGGCTGGTTTCCTAAGGCGTTACAAAACAATTGCCGGCACCTGGATAAAAGGTGTCAGCAAGCTAGAATCCTGGTTTATTTGATTGGAGAAAGGTCCGAATGAGGTCCCCAATGTCTATTGTGAGTCGCTGGCTTTTGGCGGCATCGGCGTTGTTGCTTGGCGGTCAGAGTGCTTTGGCTGATATCAACATGCCGGTGGGTGTGACGCCCATTAGTAAAGAAGTCTATGGCTTGCACATGATGATCTTCTGGATCTGCTGTGTGATCGGTGCGGTGGTGTTTGGCGTGATGTTTTACTCGATGTTTAAGCATCGCAAATCCAAAGGTGCGAAGCCCGCCGATTTCCATGAAAGCACAACCGTTGAGATTATCTGGACGGCGGTGCCGCTGGTCATATTGATTGCAATGGCTATTCCGGCTGCCAAGACCCTGATAGCAATGGAAGACACCAGTGACGCGGAAGTCACTGTGAAAGTCACCGGTTATCAGTGGAAGTGGCACTATGAGTACCTTGACTCGGGTATCAGTTTTTTCAGCAGCCTGCACCCTGATCATAACGCTGCGCGCCAAAAAGGCTCCGGTGTCGACGTCAGTCAGTTCGATAACTATCTGAAAGAGGTGGACAACGAGTTAGTGCTGCCGGTCGGTAAGAAAGTTCGTTTTCTGCACACCTCGTCTGACGTGATTCACTCGTGGTGGGTACCAGCGCTTGCCGTGAAGAAAGATGCCATCCCGGGTTTTATCAACGAAAACTGGGCGCTGATTGAAGAGCCGGGTGTGTATCGCGGCAATTGCACAGAGTTGTGCGGCCGCGACCATGGCTTTATGCCGGTGGTTGTGCGCGCATTACCAGAAGCCGAGTACGACGCCTGGGTTGCCGAAAATGCTCCGGCACCGGCTATCACCGAGAGCACCGGTGCTGCGGCGACCACTGCTGTTGCTGCTGTTGAAGAAGATGCCGATCGTGAATGGGGCCTGGATGAACTGGTCGCTAAAGGCGAAGGAATTTACAACACCAACTGCGCGTCTTGCCACCAGGCAAACGGTCAGGGGCTGCCGGGGGCATTTCCGGCAATCACCGGGAGTCCTGTGGCGACTGGTCCTATCGATGCGCATATCAACACCGTGTACGTGGGTGTCAGTGGCACCACCATGGCATCGTTTGCTAATCAGCTAAGTGATGTAGATATGGCCGCCGTGCTGACCTACCAGCGCAACGCGCTCGGTAATTCGGTCGGTGACACGGTGCAGCCTTCTGCCATCAAGGCCCTGCGTTAAAACAAATTACTAAATACTGGTTCTTTTGGAGTCCACTATGAGCGCTGCATCTGCAGAACATCACGATCATGATGATCATCATGGGCCGGCCCCGGGCTTGACTCGCTGGCTATACACCACCAACCACAAAGATATCGGCACGCTTTACCTGCTGTTCTCTCTGCTGATGTTTTTTATCGGTGGCGGTATGGCGCTGATTATCAGAGCCGAGCTGTTTCAGCCTGGACTGCAACTGGTCGACCCGTTGTTTTTCAACTCGATGACTACCATGCACGCTCTGGTGATGATCTTCGGGGTAGTGATGCCTGCGTTTGTCGGATTGGCTAACTGGATGATACCGATGATGATCGGTGCCCCTGATATGGCGTTGCCCAGACTGAACAACTGGAGCTTCTGGATCATGCCATTTGCCTTCACGTTGTTGCTTTCCACATTGTTTATGGAAGGTGGCGGTCCGGCAGGTGGATGGACTTTGTACGCGCCTTTATCACTGCAGGGCGGCGACAGCTTTGCCTTTGTGATTTTCTCTATTCACTTTATGGGTATCTCATCGGTGATGGGATCAATCAACATTGTGGCTACCATCTTCAACATGCGAGCGCCGGGCATGACCTTGATGAAGATGCCACTGTTCGTATGGACCTGGTTAATCACTGCGTTTCTGCTTATTGCAGTGATGCCGGTATTGGCAGGTGCAGTAACCATGTTGCTGACTGATCGCTTTTTCGATACCAGCTTTTTCAGCGCCGCCGGTGGTGGTGATCCGGTGATGTACCAGCATATTTTCTGGTTCTTTGGTCACCCTGAAGTTTATATTCTGATTCTGCCGGCGTTTGGTATTGTGTCTAGCATCATTCCCACTTTCGCACGCAAGCCACTGTTTGGTTACGCGTCGATGGTTTACGCCACTGCCTCGATTGCGTTCCTGTCGTTTATCGTTTGGGCACACCACATGTTTACGGTAGGCATGCCGCTGGCTGGCGAGATGTTTTTTATGTTTGCCACGATGATGATCTCAGTGCCGACCGGTGTAAAAGTCTTTAACTGGATTGCGACCATGTGGCGCGGATCGATGACCTTCGAAACACCCATGCTTTTCGCAGTCGGGTTCCTTGTAATGTTTACTATCGGTGGGCTTTCCGGTCTGATGCTGGCAATCACTCCGGCAGATATCCAATACCACGATACCTACTTTGTAGTAGCGCACTTTCACTATGTTCTGGTGCCGGGTGCTATTTACTCGATTATGGCAGCGACTTACTACTGGCTGCCAAAGTGGACAGGCAACATGTACGACGAAAAGTGGGGCAAGATTCACTTTTGGGTATCAACCATATTCCTGAATGTGCTGTTCTTCCCGATGCACTTTGTGGGTCTGGCAGGAATGCCTCGTCGTATACCTGACTACAGCATGCAATTTGCCGACTGGAATGCTGTCGCCACCATTGGTGCATTCGGTTTCGGGTTCTCGCAACTGATCTTTGTGTATGTAGTTTTCAAGTGCATGAAAGGCGGAGAGAAAGCGACTGATGAAGTCTGGGAAGGTGCCGACGGGCTGGAGTGGACTGTACCGTCCCCTGCGCCATACCATACTTTCGAAACACCTCCACCAATTCGCTAGGTTAGTCGGCAAGAAAGACAGGGCGGCGGTCTTATGATCGCCGCGGTTTTTATGAAAGAAGATAAACCCAAGGCTAAACCTGGCAGCTACAAAGTGCCGATAATTCTGGCTTTTATCGCTTTTTGTTTTTACGTGACCAGCATTGTTATGAAATATCTAAATAATGGAGCGGCAACTTGAACGCGATACGAAGAGCACATCTGGTCATTGCCGGTAAGCTCAGCCTGCTGGTTGTTGGTATGTTCGGTTTTGGCTACCTGATGGTGCCGATATACAACATTCTTTGCGATATTACCGGGCTCAACGGCAAGACGTCTTCAATCGCAGCTGTTGCACCGAAGTCAGTGGATGAAGACCGGCTGGTCACAGTGGAGTTTGTGTCGGTGGTTAATTCTGCGGCAGCGTGGACATTTAAGCCCATGCAGCGAACCATGCAGGTAGTACCAGGCCAAACCTACAATGCCAGTTATGAAGTGGTGAATCTTTCCGGAAATCCTGCTGTCGGGCAGGCGGTACCCAGTGTGGCGCCTTCTTCTGCCGCAAAGTATTTTAATAAAATAGAATGCTTCTGCTTTACACATCAGGAGTTCGGTGCCGGTGATCGTAAAGAGATGCCGCTGGTGTTTTTTGTTGAAGAAAACCTGCCGCGAAGCATCGATACAGTAACACTCTCTTACACTTATTTTGACACCGGCGCGCAACCTGCCGGTGACAGTTGAACAGTAATAATTAACAAAAACGCCTTTCATGGATAATTTACTATGAGTTCTGCAACCGATTACTACATTCCGCATGAGGCCAAGTGGCCTATTGTCGGATCAATTGCATTGTTCCTGTTTTTCCTGGGCTTTGCCTCTATGCTCAACGGTGGCAACTGGATCGTTATGGCAGTCGGTGCAGCGCTGTTAGTTTTTATGATGGTGCGCTGGTTCGGTGATGTTATTCGAGAGTCAGAAAGCGGCACCTACAGCCCACAGGTAGACGTTTCATTCCGCATGGCGATGATGTGGTTTATCTTCTCTGAAGTTATGTTTTTTGGTGCGTTTTTCGGTGCGCTGTTTTACGCCAGAACATTCTCTTTACCATGGCTTTCAGGTTTTGGTGAAGGCGGTGCGGCTGCTACCAATGCCGTGTTGTGGTCAGGCTATGATGCAGTATGGCCAACCAATGGTCCTGGTGAGCTTGGCGGTGAGTACATGGCGATGGGGTGGTTTGGCCTGCCATTGATTAATACCGCAATTCTGCTGTTAAGCGGCGTGACAGTGACGATTGCCCACCATGCAATCAAAGAAGACAACCATAAGAAAATGGTTAGATGGCTAGGTGCAACCTGTGCCCTTGGCTTTCTGTTTGTGTTTTTACAAGCCGTGGAATACTGGGAAGCTTATTCCCACCTGAACCTCAAAATGGGCACAGGTATATACGGTTCTACCTTTTTTATGTTGACTGGTTTCCACGGGTTTCACGTAACGATGGGTGCGGTCATTCTGTTGTTTGTGATGTTACGCGGAACCAAAAAACACTTTTCATCAACCAACCATTTCGCTTTTGAGGCGGCAGCATGGTACTGGCACTTTGTTGATGTGGTCTGGTTAGGATTGTTTATCTTTGTTTATATCCTGTAAAACGGATAAAACGAACACCTTATAAAAAAGGGCGCGATGCGCCTTTTTTATTGATTAGTCCTAACTGTTGTTGTCGAAAACTCGCCAGCAGAGTAATCGAGTTTGCGATTTCTGCGTATTAACTAAAATGGTGTTTGTTTGATCGGGATTACACCGGTTAATCCGGCAATAACGATAACAATGATTGCCAGTACGGAAAGGCCTATTCTGAACGTCAGCGCCTTTACCGTGCGCTTTTTACTACCATCGTCTTTTACCAGAAAAAACAGTCCGGAAAACAAGCTGACAACTATCGCCAGCAACAATACGACAATGAGTAGCTTTACCAATAACATAAGAAGCTCAAACAGTAGGTTGGGCGCATGGTAACACCGATGGCAAATGAGCATGCGCGAAAAAACCACGGAGGTATGCCATGGATGATGTTGGGTTTGACAATAGTGGTTGTTGCTCTATTTGCAAGGCTGGGTACCTGGCAACTGAGCCGTGCTCAGGAAAAAATTGATATGCAGAGTGCTGCCGATTCTGCTTCACAACAATCGGTTATCACGGAACTGCAGGCTATCGATGACTCAATGTTGTATCGGCAAGTTGCGCTGACCGGCCGCTATGATTTTGAACGGCAGTTTCTACGCGACAACCGTATTCACGAGCGTCAGGCAGGCTATGAAGTGTTAACGCCGTTTTATCCTGGCAATGATACAAACCTGGCTATTCTGGTAAACCGTGGTTGGGTCCCTCAAGGCGCCGACCGTACGGTCAAACCCGAGGTCTCGGTGAATAACGAAACTCCGGTATCTCAGGTCAGCGGATTGATCGTCAAGCCGTCTGCCGGGTTTACCATTGGTGAGGCACTTGATGACTCGCAAGCTGACTGGCCACTGGTTATTCAGTACATTGATTATGAGACTATCTCGCACAAACTCGATAACATACCGTTGTTGCCTGCAGTGATTGTGCTGGCACCGGGACAACCCGACAGCTATACCCGCATCTGGCAACCGGTCGCCAATGGACCGGAAAAGCACTACGGCTATGCATTCCAGTGGTTTGCGATGATGCTCGCAGTTATTGTGCTGTTTATTTACCTGAATTTCTTGAAGAAAAAATGAATCAACCACAACAAAGCCCGCCTGCCGACGGCAATTCGGCAGATGCGAAGTCGGCTGCCATTGGCAGACGCAAGCTGATTGCGTTAATGGCCATCTACGCCGCGCCGCTGATTGCTGCCTGGTTGTGGCTTGGCTACGTGCGCAGCAATGACGGCGCTGGTGTATCCGTTAACGGAGAGTTAATACAGCCGGCGGTGCCGCTAAAGGCTTTTGAGCTTAAGGACGGGGATAATAATTCCTGGGGTCTCAGTGGTATTAGCGAAAAATGGAGTATGGTGTACTTTGCTGGCGAAACTTGTACAAAGGTTTGCGAAGAGACACTCTATAATATGCGTCAGGTGCGGTTGTCTACCGGACGGCGAATGGAGCGTGTGCAGCGAGTGCTGGTGACGCCGAATGTTGCTGCGATGTCCGAGACACTGAGTGAAGCCAGCGAGGGGCTGGTGGTCGTTGGCGGTGATGCGCAATCGATCGAGACCTTGAAGCAACAGGTCGAACAAGCACAGACCGGAATGACACCCTGTAACGACTGTATCTATCTGGTAGATCCGTTTGCCAACGTCATGATGCGGTTTCCACCCGAACTGGATCCGAAAAAGATGCTTAAAGATCTCAAGCATCTGCTAAAAGTTTCCCGAATCGGTTAACACACGAAAGGCCACGAGTTCGAACGCATGAGTTCAAACAACGAAACAACGCCTGAGAAAATCGCCCGCGGCACCGACAGCCCGGGGAGAGCGCTGGCACCGCAACTGACGGCGCGTCTGAGTGATTTTCTGGAAATCACCAAGCCGAAAGTGGTGCTTTTGCTGGTTTTCACGGCAATGGTCGGCATGGTGTTGTCTGTGCCCGGCATAGTGCCACTACAGGAGACTTTCTTTGGTCTGCTGGGGATCGGGCTTGCGGCTTCCTCGGCGGCAGCTATCAACCATGTGGTCGATCAGCATGCCGATGCGCAGATGAAGCGCACCCAGGACCGGCCGCTGCCAAAAGGTAATCTGACCACCGCTCAATGCCTGATGTTCGCTGCAGCAATTGGTATTGCGGCGATGATTATTCTTGTGGTGTTTGTAAATCTGCTGACCGCCGTGCTGACGTTTTTTTCGCTGATCGGCTATGCCTGCGTTTACACCATGTACCTGAAACGGGCGACGCCACAAAACATTGTGATTGGTGGGGTGGCCGGTGCCATGCCTCCGGTACTCGGTTGGGCGGCCATTACGGGTCAGGTGACTGCAGAATCGCTATTGTTGTTTTTGATTGTATTTATCTGGACACCACCGCATTTCTGGGCGCTGGCAATCCATCGGCGGGATGACTACGCCAAGGTGAATATCCCGATGCTGCCGGTAACACATGGCATTAAGTACACGCGCCAGCAGATTTTGCTTTACACCATACTGCTGGTTCTGGTGACTATCGTGCCGTACCTGATTCACATGAGCGGACTGATTTACCTTGCCGGCTCTGTATTGCTCGGTATCTGGTTTTTGTACCACGCCATCAAAATTCAGAGTCCCCGCGACCAAAAACAACCGATCCGGATGTTTGTCGTCTCAATTCAGTATCTGATGGGTATTTTTGCTGCTCTTTTGGCTGACCATTACCTGCCGTTTTATTTGTAGAAAATAGTAAACAGACTCGAAATGGCTGACGGCAGTCAAGTTTTAGTCGCTGGCAGCCGATATTTCCCTTGTAGTAGACCGTGCAGCGACTTTGCCCGGAGCAGTCGCAGTTTATTCTTCAGTGGGAACTGTTTGTGAGCGAAAACACGGCGCTTGTTGTCGACGACGACATTTCTGCCAGAATGATTCTATCCAGTATGCTGGACCACATCGGCTGCGATTCGATCGCCGCTAATGATGGCTCGGAAGCACTGGAAACAGTAGATACCTCCGGGGTGTCAGTCGTACTTTGCGACTGGGACATGCCGGGCATGTCAGGTATTGATCTGTGCACCGAACTTCGCAGCCGGGGTGATGGCCGGTATATCTACTTTATTCTGGTGTCCGGTCGCACCGAGCGTGAATCTATATTCGAGGGGCTCGAGGCTGGTGCTGATGACTTTATCTGCAAGCCTGTTGATATTGACGAACTGACGGTCAAGATCAAAAGCGCCTTCCGCATAGTGAATCTGGAAAGGCAGCTCGAAGAAAAGAACAATCGTTTGCAGCGCGCTTATGCTGCGGTCACGGAAGATCTGGTAATCGCTGGAAAGATTCAGGAAGATCTTCTTCCGGCTCCCTACCTCGGAGATAACTGCAACACTGGCTGGTTGTTCAAGCCTGCGCAATACGTCTCCGGTGACATGTTCGATTATTTCAAAATCGATGATAACTACTGGGTGTTTTTTGTGATGGATGTGGAGGGGCATGGCATACCCTCGGCGTTAACTGTGTTTTCGGTTAACAACCAGCTTAAACCCAGTGAAAGCGGGCTGTGCGCTACGATGTTGAGAAACAGTGCAACTGTTGCGGATGCCTGCATCAATACCGTTGCTGAACTGAACAAACGCTGCCTGCAGGGTGGTCGTTACTTCACTTTGATATACGGTGTACTCGATATAACCACGGGTGAAGTCACAATGACACAGGCCGGTCACCCTCCGGCACTGCATCAAGCACGGGCCAGTGGAGAAATTCACAGTATTGGCGATGGTGGAATGCCGGTCGGGTTATTGGAAGATGCAACGTTTAGTTCGGTTTCCTGCAAACTCGAAGCTGGTGATCGTCTGCTCGTTTATTCTGACGGTACGCTCGAATGTACTGACTCTGAAGCCAATCTCTACGGCAATGAGCGAATGATCAGTCGGATCAAGTCTTTACAAGATGAATCTGTTGCTGATGTTTGTAAGAAATTCGATGAAGATCTATGTCAGTGGAACGGTGACAAGTCATTCGATGATGACGTCAGTTTGTTAGTAATTGAATACACTGGTGTAACTAAAAAATAGCAATAAGCTGCTGTTTTAATTTCCTCAGCAGCAACTTCCACATCTGTCTGTAACACTTTTGATATCCGCTAAGCCCGGTTGGTTTTAGCGTCGACTCCTTCACAGTAACGCACTCCCCTTTTTGATAACTTCCGCGCGATAACCAAAACAATACATTCGCTGTGCTGTACCAATCGGGGACAAAATGAAAAGAGTGTTTCGCTATTCTTCGCTGGCTTTATCAATACTTGCGGGTATTGGATTAACGAATGCTTCATCGCATCCGGCTGCATTCGGAACTTATAGCACCGTTGTACCAGAAGACAGATTGTTCATTGAAAATGGCAGTGTACTGCGCTGTGATCTGTTCTTTGCCAGTGCTCAGGATAACGGCAAGCTGGTAGCGCCGAAAGGCAGTCGGGTGTCCCAGACTGTGCCACCTTTCGTCTGGCAGTATTCAGGTCTGTTGCCCGTCAGTGAATATCTGAAAACTGTAGCAATTCATAGTGTCAGCAGTGAAGACAAAGAACGTGCGTGGCAGGATGTGCAGCTGACTTTCTACAACGGGTTGCGTGCCGAAGGTGCTCGTGAACACGAAGCCAAAGTAGCTTACGCCGGTGCCTATGCGTTTGCACCAAGATGGCCGCTCGTTGAGTTTATTGATATCACCGTTCCGGAACGCGATGAAGAATCGCGCCTGTATCGGGTTGAATACATCGCGGCAACGCCTAAAGGAGTGTCAATCGATGAGTATCGAACGCTGGTTGACGACATCCTGGCTAATTCCGAGGCAGTGAGCCTGTCTGATATCCGCGGCGTTATTGATGCGGCAGACGCGGTTAAGGCAGAAGGTGGTGACGACAACAGCTGGCTACAGAATGTCTGGCGTAATGAAGCACCTGAAGGTTCAAAAACTGATGCCAAGTCTTTACAAAAGGCAGATCAAGTAACTGATGCTTCAGACGACGGTGGCAATAACCTCGGCATGTTGTTTCTTTCTGAAAAGAATCTGATGGCCGCTAAGAAAGCTGAAATGGAAAAAGTCGAAGCAGCTACCGATGAGGCAGTGACTAAACAAACCACCGCAGAAGAAACGCCAAACGACGAAGCAACGTCAATGATGGAAAAGACCGAAGACACTGGTATCGCTGAAGTGGCCGTAACACCGGAGCTAATGGAAGCTGACGAAATGTCCGAAACAACTGAAGCCGACGATGTTGCTCAGGACGATGAAACCGTAGTTGAAAACCTTGGCGCGCTGTTTCTCTCTGAAAAGAAGTTGTTGGAAGCTAAAAGTGCCGAGATGGAGATGGCCAAAACAGAAACTGAAGACCTGGATGTAGTGAGTGACGACGCGACTACGATGGTGAAACCCGCTGACGAGTCTGAAGTTGTAGATCTGCAACCACTTGTTGAAATCGAAAATATTGAAACCGATATCACCAGTGATCCCTCATCTGTCTCCGGACAATTGGCAGAAGCAGACAAGTTAGTGCTTCGAGAGGAAGGTACGCCGGAAGCCGCAGTAACCAACATCGAGGTTGAAGGTGAAGTTGTAGACCTTGAAACCATCCTTGGTGATGATCAGGTGCCGGAAGAAGCGCTGGTAGAAGAGAGTGCTATGAAAAAAACTGCTGATGTTGAGGAAAAGCAGGATTGGACATTAATGCCTGATGGGTCTGAAGTGCTGGAAGTTATCGAATAAAAACAGCTCTTAGTCCAAAGCAAAAAAAACGCTGCCATTGGCAGCGTTTTTTTTGGGTAGAGACAAGTGGTTGTAGCAGTGATTAGCTCTCCAGCATGTGTACCTTGAGCTTCTTCATTGCTGCCTTTTCTATCTGGCGAATGCGCTCGGCAGATACACCGTACTCGTCAGCAAGATCCTGAAGCGTGGACTTGCCGTCCTCGTCCAGCCAGCGACGCTGCAGAATATCTCTGCTGCGATCATCCAGATTCTCCAAACCGGCGGCGAGTGTCACTGACTGCGTGTCTGCGTAGTTGCTGTCTTCGGCAACAGCAGCAGGGTCGCTGGTGTCGTCAAACAGATACTCCGCAGGTCGCAGTGCACGCTTCTCCGTGCCGTCGTCAGCGCCAAGCGCATCGAAAGCGGTGTCACCATTGGTGAGTCGACCTTCCATCTCATATACCTGAGCTTCGGTAACTCCCAAATCTTCAGCAACTGCCTGGGCTTCGCTCTGTGAAAACCATCCAAGCCCTTTTTTGGAGCTTCGCAGTTTGAAAAACAGTTTGCGCTGCGCCTTGGTGGTGGCAACCTTGACGATTCTCCAGTTACGGATCACGTACTCGTGTATCTCTGCACGGATCCAGTGGACCGCGAAAGAAATCAGTCTGACACCGACATCCGGATCAAAGCGTTTAACCGCTTTCATCAGGCCGATATTGCCTTCCTGAACCAGGTCGGCAAGCGGCAGACCGTAGCCGGTGTAGCTGCGAGCGAGGTGCACGACAAAACGCAGTTGCGACATCACCATTTGACCGGCAGCGTCCAGATCTTCATTGTCGCGATAGCGAACCGCGAGCTCTTTTTCCTTGTCGGCGCTCAGCACCGGAAATGCCGAAATTTTCGACAAGTAATTGTTCAGATCATCATTGACGGCAGGTAAGGTCATGGTTGACGTTTTTACCATGGAATTGGCCATCTTTAGTATTCTCCTGTTAACCTCAGTGGGTATTTTAGCACTCACAGACTTAGAGTGCTAACAGACACGATAGTTCCTTAAACGGCCGAAATATTAAAAATATTAGGTGATAGAACAACCTAAAGTTCCGCTTCACGATGTAATGTTACACTTTACGTGGAAAATATTTCTAACTATCTGTTTATTAAGGAAATAATATCCTTAATGGTATGGATGGTTGCCACCAGACTCGTTACTAATACGACTCCGGTAAACAATAGGATTTGTCGGATATCTGTTGTGAAATGATATTGAATGGATGTGTGATCAACTAAATATCTTGCAATCATTAACAGGCCAGAAACAATCAAGATGCCAACTACGCTGACAAACAGAGCGGTGAATGCTGACCGGTACAAAAACGGTTTGCGGATCTGAGTTGGCGTCGCGCCGAGTCTGGTCTTTAGTGCAATGAGCGCTGAGCCCCCAGTCACATCGCGTTTGACCAGGTATCGGACAATTAACACCGTCAGCAGGGTTGCCAGGGCGTAAAGCACGCTGGTTGTCACTCGCAGGTAAGTCTGTGCTTTTACATTGCGGGTAAGCAGTGACTGATCAAATTCTACGTGTTCAACACCGGGAAGCGATTGCAGCTGTTCAATCAGTCGGTGAATGGATGGGCTGTCAAGATTTGGCTCCGGGATAATCTCAAGCATAGCCGCCGGGTCAGCCTTGACACCGATGGTTTCCACTTCGTTTTTTATCACCAGCGCTGAATACACCTGCTGGTTTCGGCGTAAGGTTGCAGCAGTTTCTTGCGAGCTTTGAATCGCGTTGTCTGTCGATATAAACACACTGACCGTTCGCGCTAGTGTGAGGTTAGTACTCGCAGCGCCGGACAATGTTGCGAGCATATATCCCGCCGCTGGCAGTGAAATAGAAAACGTACCGATCAGCAGCCATAACATGTGCCGGTTTTTGTATGTTTTTGCGTCGCGAATGAAAAGCGCCAGTTGTTCTGCGCGCAGCAAACGGTTAAATCGACTGGTCCAGAGCAGCAGCGGTTTATTAAAACTACTGATGTGACTCCGCTGTGCCTGTGTATTCATGATAGAACGCTCTGCCTTGTGTCAGTTCCAGTCTGCCCACGTTAACGGTTGCAAGCCGGAGGGTTGCCGGGTTAGTGACAACCACGGTGGTGGTGCCGCTTAGGGTCAGATGCTCAGTCAGTTCCTGTTGTCTGGTCGCGGTAGCTTCACTGATTGCCGACTGTGGTTCGTCAATCAACAGCACTGCCGGTTTGTGAACCGCTGCTCTCGCACACGCGACCAGCCAGCGCTGATCTGTGGTCAGGCGTCGTACTGCAACGTCGGCTAACAGCGACAGGCCCAGCTGCTCAAGTACCGCTTCTGTGCGGTTTTTTTTTGCCCGTTTATCAAGTCCCGCTATTTCAAGCGGAATGTTCACATTGGCGGTGGTGCTAAGGTTTTCCAGTAGTACCGGTTCGCTCTCTACCCAACCGACCTGACGCCTGAAATAGGGCAGGCGGTCCGCAGGCAGCGACTGCAGCTCCATGCTGTTGACGGTTATATTTCCCTGATCCGGCGGCACTTCGCCCGCGATCATTCTCAACAGCGTGGATTTTCCTGAGTCATCTTCTCCGTACATACAAGTATAGGAGGCTTTAGGTAAAAAGAAGCTGATGTCCTGAAAAAGTGCTTGTCCGTTGTTGTGAACGGTTACCTGATTGAAGTGAATCATGGCTGGTGTAGTGTGACGTGCAAAGGCTGCAAATGAGAGTTTGCCATTGGTTTCACAGCAAGGCGCAGCTCGCAGACAATGGTGGTTCCCTTATCAAGCGCTGCAACGCAGCTGTGGGACCAATGGCGAGCTCCCGCAGGGGCGTCAATTAAAATGCAATGACATACCTTTTCAACTCGCAAGAAATCCATTAACTCACTCAATTTTTTAAGAAAATCGTCGCAGATTGATTGACGACTCATGTGTGGGGCCTGTACGTCACACTACACTAACCGCTGTGAATGCTGCCATCAGGCGAGGTATCGCCCAGCAGCGCATCGACAAAGTCACCTGCTTCAAACACTCTGAGATCATAGATTCCTTCACCAACACCGATAAAGCGAATGGGAAGTTTCAGCTCATCTGCGAGGGTAAACAACATGCCGCCCTTTGCCGAGCCGTCGAGCTTGGTAACCACCAAACCGGTAACGTTTACTTTGGCGCTAAATTCCCGCGCCTGGTTCAAACCGTTTTGACCGGTGGTGCCGTCGAGCACTAACAGTGTTTCGTGGGGTGCTGTGTCGTCGAACTTTTTAATCACCCGCGCAACCTTGGCGAGTTCGTCCATTAATCCGGCCTGTGTATGCAGGCGACCGGCAGTGTCGGCGATGACGACTTCAACGCCTTTGGCTTTGGCCGATTGTACGGCATCAAAAATCACTGAGGCGGAGTCTGCTCCGGTGCCCTGCGCCACAACCGGTATGTTGTTGCGTTGTCCCCAGGTTTGCAGTTGTTCTACCGCGGCGGCACGGAAGGTATCACCAGCGGCCAGCAGCACTGATTTGTCACCGTTTTGTAGCTGACGCGCAATTTTTCCAATCGTGGTTGTTTTACCGGCGCCGTTAACACCGACAATTAACAGCACAAATGGCGTCGACATTTCCGGAATCTGCAGGGACTGTTCGCAAGGCTGCAGAATTTCGATCAGTTGTTGGCGTAATATTTTTTGTAGATCAGGTTCTTTGCTGTTGCGAGCTGACTGTCTGACTGCTGCTATGATTCTGTCTGCAGTGGCGACACCGATGTCACTCATAATCAGTTGCGCTTCCAGGTCGTCGAGCAGTTCTTCATCTACTTTGGTTCGACCACCAAGAAAATCAAGCAAACCACCGGCAAAGCGGTTGCGTGATTTTTTTAACCGGGTATCGAGTGGTTCGCTGGTGGCGATCTGATCGCCCGGTACCTCGGGGTCGGGACTGCTGACGGTTTCTGCACTGCTAACGGGATCTGCTGCCGGCTGGCTGGCTGCAGCTTTATCTTTCTTTTTCAGAAAACTGAAAATGCCCATGATTAGTCTTTGGTTCCGGTGCCTATCACCTGTTGGTGATGATTACTTTGGTACTGCAAGAGCAGATATCGTAGCATCCGTTGCATGGTTGCGGTGGTTATCTTTGGTAAAGGTTTACAGCGGAATATAGATGGCGGGGCGGGTGAAAAAAAACGGCAATACTGTGCGAATAATTGCCGGTTCCATGCGTGGGCGTCGTATCAGCTTTCCCGACGCTGATGGCCTTCGGCCAACCGGAGACAGACTACGCGAAACACTCTTTTCATGGCTGCACGAACATCTGCCGGGCAGCCATTGTCTGGATATGTTTGCCGGCAGTGGTGTGCTGGGGCTTGAGTCGATTTCCCGGGGTGCAACCCGTGCGGTGCTGTTGGAGCAGTCGAGGGCAGTGTGCGGAGTATTGGAGGACAATATCGGCCAACTTGGAATCGCCAATGCGATCGTCGGTTGTGTTAATGCACTGCAGCGGGAGTCACTTGAGCGTTACTGTGAGACGGAATCCATTTCCATTGCCTTTATTGATCCGCCTTTTGCCAGTCACTTACAGCAGGCCGCTATTAGCACGTTGGCTGAGTCTGGCGTGCTGGCTGAAGGCGCGCTGGTGTCGGTAGAGAGTAGCAAGCGTGATACGCATGCCGACGTACCATCGTCGTGGCAAATATTGCGTGAGAAAACCGCGGGTGAGGTAAGGCTGCAACTCTACTGTGTAACATCTGCATCGAGTCCGGCGTAGAATTGCAGTACTGCAACACCCGTGTAATCATGCAGGTAAACCGACGTGAAGGATCGTTAATTGGAAATCACAGCAATCTATCCGGGCACATTTGACCCTGTTACCCGTGGCCACATTGATGTCGCGACCAGGGCGGCCAAAATGTTTGACAAGGTAGTGCTGGCGGTAGCAGAAAGCCCGGGTAAAAAGCCTTATTTTGATCTTCAGGAAAGAAGCGAACTGGCCCGCCAGGTGCTGTCGCATTGTCCAAATATCGAAATCACGTCCTTTCACGGTTTGATGGTAAATTGTGCTGATAAAGTCGGAGCGTCAGTGATTGTACGTGGTCTGCGCGCTGTGTCTGATTTTGACTACGAAGTACAACTGGCTAACCTTAACCGGCAGCTCAATCCCGATGTTGAAACCGTCTTTGTTGCTGCGGCCAGTCAGTACACCTTTGTATCTTCCAGTATGGTCAGAGAAATTTCCGCACTGGGCGGAGATGTCTCACCGTTTGTTGATCCGCTTGTTGAAAAAGCGCTGAATAAATAGGTTTGTATTCATGGCATTGATCATTACTGATGAATGCATCAACTGTGATGCCTGTGAGCCCGAATGTCCTAACGGTGCCATTACACAGGGCATTGAGATCTATGAAATACATCCGGCGCTGTGTACAGAATGCGTCGGTCATTTCGAAACCTCACAGTGCGTTGAAGTGTGCCCGGTAGATTGCATTCCGTTTGATCCGGACAACACCGAAACCAAAGATCAGCTGTTGCAAAAGTACCATCGTATTGTTGCTGCCAACGGTGGGGACTAAGCCTGTTTTAGT